>NZ_BLXW01000010.1:0-160951 GCF_054784495.1 Geomonas sp. Red276 | reverse complement strand
GCAGAACCCTGCTCGGTGGTCTAAAGGCATCCGAAATTGGGACCCCGTGGGGGCCGTTTTCCTTAATCCTGAGCCTGCGCCGGAAATCATACTCGCCGCAGCTTAAAACTCAGCAGAGGCGACAACTACCTTGACACCCGCCGACACATCACCTGCGTGGACCTGCGTGGACCTGCGTGGACCTGCGTGGACCTGCCTAGACTTGCCCAGACTCGCCTGGGCGCCTAGCTTGCGTGGATTTGTGTGGATTTGGCGCAAGGGGCGCAAGGGGCGTGCGCGTGGGAGGGGCTGGGTGAGGGTGTGAAACGTGGGCGGTAACTGCAACACGGGGCGGCTCTCCCTCTGGTGGGAGGGAGAGCGCAGACCGCGATCTAGAAGGAATGCCCGTGGGGGGAGTAGGTGAGCGCCTGGAAAGCCGCCAGCCCCAGGATGGCAAGGGTGCCCAGTACGGAAAGAACCATCAGCATGCGGTGCACGGAGCTCTCTTTCCGTTGCTGCTGGTAGCCGAGGAGCTTGCCGAGGAGGACACCACCTAAAACGCCGCCGCCATGCCCCCAGTTGTTGATGCCGGGCATCACGAGCCCAAAGAGGACCAGGGAGATCAGCCACCCGTTGACCTCTTTGGAAACGGCCATCCCGTAGCGCCCGCCGCTGCTCTTCCCGAAGTAGTAGAGGGCGCCGATCAGGCCGCAGACGGAGGCGGAGGCTCCTATGGTGAAGGCAATCCCGGCCAGACAGGAGACGAGGTAACCCAACACACCGCTGAAGGTATAGATGATGAACATCCGGCTGGGACCGTACTCCATCGCCACCCAGGGGCCGATCTGGCGCAGGGCCATCATGTTGAACAGCAGGTGCAGGATGCCGCCGTGGAGATAGCTCGCCGAAACGAGGGTCCAGTAGCCGCCGATTTCCATCGGGACGGTCCCGGTCGCCCCCAACAGGAGGAGGCTTCGCTCCCCCGGAGAAAGAAAGCCAAAGGGGTTGAGGCTCATCCCCATGCCCCCCATCCTGTTATGGCTGATGGCCAGGGAGAGGACGAAGAAGATCACGTTGACGGTGATGATCGCCTTGACGAGCCCCTGGCCGTCGGGATCGACCCGGTTCAGGTCGGCCAGGGAGGCAAAAATGCCGGGGCGGCGGGCTCCGCACCAGGGGCAGCGGGCATCCGAGCTTCCGATGAGCCGGCCGCAATGTGAACAGTAGATGGCACGTCTGGGCATGTCGTTTCCTTCCTCGGCCCTTTCGAAGATCAGGTCGCTTCGAGCAGCAATAAAGCCGGATCCTCAAGGTAGTGGAGTACCTTTCCGAGGAAGCGGGCGGCATAGGCGCCGTCGGTGGCGCGGTGGTCAAAGGTGAGCGAAAGGGGGAGGATCTTCCGGATGGCAATCTTCCCGTGGTGGACCCATGGACGCTCGACGATGCGGCCGAACCCCAGGATGGCGACGTCTGGCCAGTTGATGATGGGGGTCGCGAAGGTCCCCCCGAAGTGGCCGTAGTTGGTGATGGTGAAGCTGCTGCCGCGGAGTTCCTCGAGGGCGATGGTCCGCTCCCGCGCCTTTCTGCCCAGCTCCTGCACTGCCTCGGCCAGCTCGATGATGCTCTTCTTGTCCACGTCCCGGATGACGGGTACCATGAGTCCCTCGGGGGTGTCAACCGCGATCCCGAAGTTGTACTCCTTCTTGAGACAGATGACCTCGGCCTCTTCGTCGATGGAGGCGTTCAGAAGCGGGTACTCGCGCAGGGCGTGCTGGGCCGCCTTTATGAAGAAGGGGAGGAAGGTGAGGTGGGCGCCACGGGATTCGACCACGCCCTGTTCCCGCATCCTCATCTCCCAGATCTCGGTTATGTCGGCCTCCTCCATACTGGTCACGAATGCGGTCAACCGTTGGGAGGCGAGCACGTTGCGGGCGATGGTCTTTCTCAGCCCCCGCAGCGGAAGCCCCTCTCCGGGACAGGCCGCCGGGACGGTGAGCGCCTCCGCCGTCTCTTCACGGTGATGCGTTTCCCCCTTCGCTTCCAGATCCTCCGGCCGGATGCAGCCGCGCGGCCCGCTCCCCCGGACGGTCCGGAGATCGATCCCGCGTTCCCGCGCGATCCGGCGCACCATGGGGGTGGCCAGACCTTCGAAGGGGCCAGTTGCGGGCCCCTCCTCGCCCTCGGCGGCGGGGGGCGAGGGCGCGGAACCATCCCCCCTCGGCACGGCGGGAGCCGAGGGAGCGTGTTCCTCCGCCTCCGGAAGCGATCCGACGATCCCTACCGACGGCCGGCGGGGCGGCTCTCCCCCTTCCCTTCCGACCTCACCCTCCTCGATCGAGAGCAGTGTTTCCCCAACCTTTACCGTCTCCCCCTCCTTGCGGTGGATCCGCACGATCCGGCCGGCCCGCGGGGAAGGAACCTCGACCACGGCCTTGTCGGTCTCCACCTCGAGCACCGCCTGGTGCTGCGTCACCCGGTCTCCCTCAGAAACCAGCCACTTGCGCAGTTCCACCTCGGCGATACCTTCGCCCAGATCGGGGAGTTTGAAATCAAAGGCCATGGATTCTCCTGTCGTCACCTAACCGGGTTGTTAAAGGTACTGGGAATTGTTGCCGGTCGCTGCATCCTTTACGCCCCCCTCCTGTCCCGCCCCTTCCCTGACGGTGGCGGGGGCGGGACGGGGGAGTGCCTAGTATTTGAGGACTTCTTCGACGGCGGCCTGGATCTGCTGTATCGAGGGAAGGTAGTGGTCGATCAGCTTGGCCAGGGGGACCGGGACGTCGGGGGCGGCCACCCGCTTGACCGGCCCCCGCAGAAAGAGGATCCCCGCGTCGGCCAGGGTCGCCGCTATCTCGGCCCCGACCCCGCAGGTCAGCGCCGCCTCGTGAACGATCACCGCCCGGCCGGTCTTCTTCACGGAGGCGAGTACGCTCTCCATGTCGAGGGGATTCAAGGTCAACATGTCGATGACTTCGGCATCGAACCCGGCAACCGCTTTCAGCACCCGCTCCAGCATGCTTCCCCAGGCGACAACGGTGACCTCGCGCCCCGGCCGCGCCACCCTGGCCCGGCCGAGCTCCACGAGGTATTCCCCCTCCGGGACCTCCTCCTTGATCATCCGGTAAAGCCGGGTCGGCTCCAGGAAGAGGACCGGGTCCGGGTCGCGCAGGGAGGCGAGCAAAAGCCCCTTCGCGTTGTACGGGCCGGAGGGGACCACCACCTTGAGACCGGGGGATTGGCAGAAGAGGGCCTCGGTGCTTTCTTCGTGAAGCTCGGGGGCCTTGATGCCGCCGCCGTAGGGGGTGCGAACCACCATGGGACAGCCGAAGCGCCCCCGCGAGCGGGAGCGCAGGCGTGCCCCGTGGGCGAAGAGCTGCTCAAAGGCGGAGTAGGTGAACCCCATGAACTGGATCTCGGGGACCGGCCTCAGGCCGCAAGCGGCCATGCCGATGGCGGCACCCATGATCCCGGATTCGCTGAGCGGGGTGTCCAGCACCCGCTCCGGGCCGAAACGATCCTGGAGCCCCTCGGTGACCCGGAAGACCCCCCCGTCGCGCCCGACATCCTCGCCGATGATCACCACCCGGTCGTCCCGCGCCATCTCCTGGGCCAGCGCCTGGTTGATGGCCTGTACCATGTTCAGCTGGGCCATGTCAGCGCTCCTTCCTTTGCCGCTGCTGGCGGAGGGTGAGTTCAGCCAGGGCACCGTCGAAAAGCTCGGCAGGATTCGGGGGAGGGATTTCCTCCATCTCCCGGACCGCCTGGTCGATGGCGGCGGTAGCCCACCCCCGGACCTCGCCGGCGGCCTCCGGTGTCCAGCGGCCTCGCGATTCCAGGTAACGCTCCATCCTCAAGAGGGGATCCCGGCTCCGCCACTTTTCCACCTCCTCCGGCGAGCGGTAGCGGCCGGCATCGTCGGCGGTGGTGTGATCCGCCATGCGGTAGGTCAGGCACTCGACCATGGTCGGTCCCTCCCCGCGCCGCGCCTTCTCGAGCGCACCGGAAACCGCGGCATAGATCGCCAGTACGTCGTTACCGTCGACCTGGATCCCCTCGAATCCGTACCCGACCGCCTTCTGGGCGAGCGTCGCCGAGGCGGTCTGCCCCTTCACGGGAACGGAGATGGCCCACTGGTTGTTCTGGCAGATGAAGACCACGGGTAGCCGGTAGACCCCGGCCATGTTCATCGCCTCGTGGAAGTCCCCCTTGGAAGTGGCGCCATCGCCGAAAAAGACCGCCACCGCGACCGGCTCGCGCCGATAGCGGACCGCCAGGGCGGCCCCCACCGCATGGGGGAGCTGGCTTCCCACCGCCACGCAGAAGGGGAAGATCCTGAACTGTTCGGGGATCCGCTGGGCCCGTTCATCGCCGGTCCAGTACTGGAGGAGCTGCGGGATCGGGAAGCCCAAGGTGAGATGCACCCCCATCTCCCGGAAGGAGGGGAAGATCCAGTCTTCCTTGGTGAGGGCGAAGGCGCTTCCGACCTGGGTGGCCTCCTGCCCCTTCACCGGTGGGTAGGTCCCCATCCGTCCTTCCCGCTGCAGGGAGACCGCCCGCTCATCGAAGACGCGGGTGAGCACCATGAAGCGGTACATCTCCCAGAGTCGATCGTCGGATAGCGGAGGAAGGAGGGCCAGATCCACGTCGCCGGAGGGGTCGAGGATGGCAAGCTGGCGTACCTGGAACGTCGCGATTACCGTGTCTGGCATGGTCAGGGCTCTCAGGGGGGATTTGTCGTGCTGTGCAAAAAGTGTATCACACCGTCATCGATAGCAAAGAGAGTAATGATAACGCCCTGATAGAGTCCCGCCCACTGAATGAGGGCCGCAGAGTGCTCCCTATGACTGACGCCGCTTGGCGGCAAACCGTGAGTAGAGGGCGGGAACCAGTGCGAAGAGGCCTAAAAGGGCGAAGGAACCAAGCACCCGCGGCGAGACGACGTCCCCCAGGGAGTGGATGCCGGCCAGCCCCGCGCCGGCGTTCACGTAGACGAAGCCGCCGGGGATGATGCCGATCAGGGTAGCCGCGGCGAAGGTCCCGAGCCTGATCCTGGTGAGCCCGGCGGCCAGGTTGATGAGGAAGAAGGGAAAGAGCGGCACCAGCCTCAGGAACAGGAGGTAGTTGAAGCCGCGGAGCTCAAGTTCCCTGTTGAGCCCCTCCAGGCGGGGTCCGAAGCGGTGGAGCACGGTGTCGCGCAAGAGATAACGAGCCACCAGGAAGGCGAGGGTTGCCCCGATGGTGGCAGCCGCCACCGCGTAGACGGTCCCGAGGAAGGAGCCGAAAAGGGCGCCGGCGGCAAGGGAAAGGATGGCGGCGCCGGGGAGGGAAAGGGCGGTCTGGAGGATGTAGATGGCGGCAAAGGCTGCCACGGTGAGGACCGGATGGGCGTCGTTGTAGCGGGTCACCGCCTCGCGGTTGGCCTTCAGCGACTCCAGGGTCAGGTATCGCCCGAGGTCGAAGTAGAAGAAGAGCCCCACCGAAAGCAGGGCGATCACGAGCAGGATGACTTTCTTTACCGGCAAGGGATTACTCCATTCTAGCGCCGCTGCCAGCGAAGCCAGGCAACCAGCAGCTTCTTCAGCCGGGGGGTGAGCCGGCTGCGGTTGTAGAGGTCGGCCAGTTTCCTGACGGCCTCGGCCTGGGTGGGATAGGGATGGATGGTCCTCCCGATGGCGGAGAGACCCGCCCCGGAGCCGATGGCCAGCGACAGCTCGTTGAGCATCTCTCCGGCGTGGCGCGCCACCAGGGTCGCCCCGAGGATGCGATCGCTCCCCTTCTTCAGGTGAACCCGGGCGAACCCCTCGGTCTCGCCGTCGAGGACCGCACGATCGACTCCGGCAAGGGGGACCGTCAGTGTGGCGACCTCGACCCCGCGGGCCGCCTCCTCCTCCGGGTAGCTTCCCACGTGGGCGATTTCGGGATCGGTGTAGGTGCACCAGGGGACGCTCAGCCGCGAGTTTCGCTGGCGTCCATGAAAAAGTGCGTTGGCGATCACGATCCTTGCCTGGGCGTCGGCCAGGTGGGTGAACTTCAGCCCCGGGCAGACGTCGCCCGCCGCGTACACGCGCCGGTTGGTCGTTCTCAAGAAGTCATCGACCACGACACCGCTTCGGCCGCAGGCGATCCCCGCGCTCTCAAGCCCCAGCCCCTCCAGGTTCGGGAGACGCCCGGCCCCCACCAGGATGGCATCGACCTCCAGCTCGACCCGTTCCCCTTCCCTCTCCAGGACCAGGGCCTTGCCCCCTTCCCGGCTCGCGACGGATGCGATGGTCGTGCGGAAGCGGACGTCGATCCCTTCGCGAAGGAAAGAGCGCAGCAGGAGCCCGGCGGCATCGGCGTCCTCCCGGGGAAGGAGCCGGCCGCCACGCTCGAGGATGGTGACCCGGCACCCGAACCGGGCGAAGACCTGGGCAAGCTCGCAGCCGATGGGACCGGCACCGATCACCGCCAGCCGCGGGGGGAGCGAAGTGAGGGTGAACACGGTCTCGTTGGTGAGATAGCCGGTGTCGGCGAGCCCCGGGATGTCGGGGGCGGCGGGTCGCCCTCCGGTGCAGAGCGCGGCGCGGGCGAAGAGGAGCCGGCGCCCGTCCACCTCGACCTCGTCTGGGGCGATGAAGCTTCCGCGGCCGAAGAAGACGTCCACCCCCAGTTCGTCCCGGAATCTCCGGGCGGAATCGTGGGGGCTCAGCTCCGCGCGCAGGCGGCGCATCCGCTCGACGGCTCTGCCGAAGGCGGCTTCACCCGCCCCACGCTCCGGGGGTGCTCCTCCCTGCGATTCCCAAAAAATCCGGGAGGAGTGGATGAGCGCCTTGGATGGAACACAGCCGACGTTCAGGCAGTCGCCCCCCAGCAGGTGGCGCTCGACGAGCGCGACCCTGGCGCCAAGCCCCGCGGCCCCGGCGGCGCAGACCAGGCCAGCGGTTCCCCCGCCGACCACGACCAGGTTGTAGCGCCCTGCCGGGACGGGGTTGACCCAGTCGGGGGGGTGGACGTTAGCGGTGAGGGTCCGGTTCTCTTCGGTGTCCGGTTGCACAAGGATCGGGTCGCTCATCGGGACCTCGGATACGTTGGGGGACAATAACGCAGTGGATGGCGGTTAACAACTGCTTTCTTATTAATGATATCACCCCATGCTCCCCCGCCTATGCAAACGCCAGAGGCTCGCGCGGTACCGTACGGCGGCAGCAACGATGAAGGCCTTTTCAATGGGGGGAATAATTGGGGTTAGTGAAGGAGGAGGAGGGGGAGGAGGGAAGGCGGTGTGGGAAAGGGAGGGGCCACGGGCGGGGGGGAAGTGGGGAAGAGAGCAGGGGGTGGGCAAAGGAAATAAAAAAAGGACGGCCCGGAGGCCGTCCATCAGAGTTCATTTGATGGCAACTGGTTTGGTGAGGATCAGGATGATCAGCTGGCCTTGAAGAGGGCGTAGGTGGCCATGCGGTCGGCGGAGAAGCTGACGTCGCCGGTGGCGGTCACCGTGGCGCTCGCCAGCTGGATCCAGGTTCCGGTGGTGGCGTCGTACCGGCAGACGATGACCGCTTGGCCGGTGGCCGCAGAACCGGCCGAAATTGTCACCGACAGGGCGGGAAGGACGCTGCTGACAGCTCCCGCCTCGACGGTCAGGTAGCTCAGGAACCCGGCCGGGGCGGTTCCCCTCGCGGTGGCCGAGAGGTTGCTCTCGTCGGCGGAATAGCTCACCTTGGTGTCGGTGGTACCGGAAACGACCGCGTGGCCGGCATCCTCCAGCAGGGTATGCCCAGCCAGCACCACCTGGTTACCGGAGGGGGCAGCGAGCGGCACCGCAGCCGCACCGGTGTACCCCCAGGAGTCGCTGGCCAGGGTACCCGTGGCCGCCACTATGGTGGTCGGCGGGGAGGGGGGGACGGTTCCGGCCACTCCGCTGTCCCGATCCCCCATCCCGCAACCGGCGAGTCCGGCGACCACCAGGGCCGCGAGAGCGAGTTTGGTCGCTTTCTTCATGTTGGTATCTCCCGGCCGCGGCTAGAACTTCAGCCTGAGCCCTACGGTGGCGTTGTGGCTGGCCAGCTTCAAGTCGGTGGAATTCGGCCAGTCCTTGCTGAGGGAGGCCCGGCTGGTCCCGAAGTAGCGATAGCCGACATCCAGCGACAGCCTGCGATTCAAGGCCACGTCCATCCCCCCCCCCAGCTGGTAGGCGAAGGCCACCGCGTCGTCGGAGTTGAAGATGTGGTAGTTGAGGGCGCCGGTGTTGGCGTCCACCCCCTTGGCGGTGCTGACGCTCACCGAGGAGAAGCCCATCCCGCCACCGAGGTAGGGGGTCACCGGGCTCTGGTTGTGGACGTCGAAGAAGCTGTTGAGCATGGCCGAGAAGGCGCCCACATGGCCGTCCACGTTGACGTAGTGGGTGCCGTAGGTGGCCTCGGAGACGTTGTTCATCTCACCCTCCTTGTAGGAGAGCTCCCCCTCCACCCTCACGAAGCCGAAATCGTACCCGGCGGTCCCCCCGATGTTGATGCCGGGATCGAACTGCACCAGGGCGGACTTGGTGGTGACCGGGTTGTAGGCGGTGGTGGTGATCGTGGTGTCCTGCGGGGTGGACGAACCGACAAAGAAAGAGAGGTATCCGCCGGGGTCGGGGGCATTGGCGAAGCTGACGACAGGTAGAGCCGCCACCGCCACGAAAGCGCAGAGCGCCGCAAGTTTTCTGCTGATGTTCATTGACCTTTCTCCTTGACTGGTTGAGGTTTGCCTCCCCTCGCCCCACGCAGTGGAGCGGACGAACGGGAGAAACGGCAGTATCTGAAGCGGACTCTGTCCCGACAACACCGTCGGCGGAAACCGAGGTGACAAGCCGGGCGCACTGCTCCCCATCGGGTGCCCCCCATGCGGGCGCACCTTTCCCTTGAGCCCGGAGGCGAATCCGAGGCGAAATGGTCCTGGACCGGCCGGCGAGGCCTGGCCCGGAGGGGAATGACGGGTGGGTGAGATCGGCTACTGCAATGGTCCTGCGTCTAGACCCGGAGGGGGGGAAGGTCGGGAGGGTGGTGGTGCCGGGTGAGGGCTGGGTGCAAGAACTGATTAAATGGCAACGTAACAGAGAAGCCGACGAAAGCGGGGCGAATTATAGTCATCTTCCTGTCACAATGGAACCATTTTTTTCGTAAAATCAGTCAATTAGATTCATCGAACAGTCACAAGGAAAAGGGGAGCACTGTCATTATACAACTTTAATTTTAAAGGAAGGCACAAAGGAAAGCTTGCGGGGATGAAGTTACCGTTGAATTGCGCTATCATTTTCATCATCATAACCTTTAGGGGTGCGATTAAGCCTTTCGAGGTGATCATGAGAAGCCGTAAAGCTGTACCAGACCCCACGGCCACCAGACGCCTGACCCACGCGCAACTGAAACCGATGGCAGATGAGGCACGTAAGGGGGCGCCTTTGTGTGAGTCGTGCGAGGATCTAACCAGGGCCCTCCAGCGCTATACGGACCTTTATGAATTCGCCCCGGTCGGCTACTTCACCCTCGACCGCAGCGGTGTCATCCGCGGTGCCAACATGGCCGCAGCCCGCTTGGTCGGCCGGGACCAGGGGACCCTGTTGGGGTGGAAGTTCGACCGCCTGGTCACCGAGGAGACCCGCGCCGAGTTCGACTCCCTGCTGGAACGGATCTCCCACGGGGAGGGCAGCGGCACCTGCGAAGTTTCCCTGCTCCCCAAAGAAGACAAACCGCTCATCGCCCGCATCGAGGCGACCAGCTGCGTGCAGGGGCTCGAGTTCCGGCTGGCGGTCCTCGACATCACCGACCGCCGGCGCTCGGAAGATGCCCTGCTGGTCTCCGAGGCGCGCTACCGGCGCCTCTTCGAGACCGCCAAGGACGGCATCATGGTGGTGGATGCCGAAACCGGCGAGATCAACGAGGTCAACCCGTTTCTGGGCGAGATGCTGGCCATCCCGCGCGAGGAGCTGCTCGGAAGAAAGCTCTGGGAGATCGAACATTTCTCCGGCTTCGCCGGCTCCCGCGACCACTTCGAAGCCCTCCAGCACCGCGAGTATCTCCACCACCAGGACCTCCCGATCCGGACCAGGGACGGCCGCCAGATCGTGGTCGAGGTGATGAGCACCAGCTACCAGGTGACCGATCACCGGGTGATCCAGTACAACATCAGGGACATCACCATCCGCAAGCAGGCCGAGGAGGCGCTGCTCAAAAGCGAGGAGCAGTGCCGCACCCTGATCAGCAACATCAACGAGTACGTCTACAGCGTCCGCTTCGAAAACGGAGCCATCCGCTCGGTCTATCACAGCCCCAAGTGCCTGGAGATCACCGGCTACACCCCCGAGGATTACTACGAGAACCCGTCGCTCTGGTTCACCATGATCCACCCGGACGACCGGGAGGTCGTGATCGGCTTCCTCAACGAAATCTTCGCCGGCAACGACCACGAGCCGATCCGGCACCGCATCATCCACAAAAACGGCAGCGAGCGGTGGATCCTCAACAACTGCGCCGTGCAGAGAAGCAGCACCGACCCTCAGGCCATCTCGCGGCTGGACGGGTTCATCCTCGACATCACCGACATCAAGCAGGCCGAGGAGAACATCTTCTTCCTGGCCCACCACGACCCGCTCACCAAGCTCCCCAACCGGAGCACCCTCTACGCCCGCATCGAGCAGGTCCTCTCGGTAGCCCAGAAGGCGAGACGCAACGTGGCGCTGCTCTTCCTCGACATCGACGGGTTCAAGCAGATCAACGACACCATGGGGCACGACGTCGGCGACACGCTGTTGCAGTCGATCGCCCGCAGGCTGAGCGACTGCACGCGCTCGTGCGACGTGGTGGCGCGGCTGGGGGGGGACGAGTTCGTGATCGTGCTTTGGGACTGCGGGGTGTCCGAGACCACCGTGGTGGCCGAGAAGATCATCAGCACCGGTTTTTCGCTGGAGGGTAACCAGGCGGCGGTCAACACCAGCATCGGGATCAGCATCTATCCCGACGACGGGAACGACTACCTGGAGCTCTTGAAGTGCGCCGACATCGCCATGTACCACGCCAAGAAGACGGGGGGAGGCAACTTCGCCTTCTTCACCCCCAAGCTCAACCAGCAGGCCCACCAGCGCTTCGCGGTGGAGGTTGAGCTGCGGCGGGCCATCGAGCACAACGAGTTCGTGCTGTACTACCAGCCCAAGGTGGACCTCTCCACCGGGAAGTTCAGCGGCATCGAGGCGCTGATCCGCTGGCAGCACCCGGTCCGGGGGCTGATCCACCCCGAGCAGTTCATCAGGATCGCCGAGGAGAGCGGCCTTTTGACCCAGATCAGCAAATGGATCATCAAGACCGTCACCCGCCAGATCCAGCAGTGGCAGCAGCAGGGAATCTCGCCGGTGTCGGTGGCGGTGAACCTTTCGGCCACCTTCTTCCAGCACCGCGACTTCGAGGACACCATCGAGCAGGCCCTTTTGGAGACCGGGATCCCTCCCGAATCGCTCGAGCTGGAGCTCACCGAGGCGACCATCATGAGCGACCCGCAGAAGGTGCTCGGGAGCATGGCGGCCATGAAGGCGCTCGGGCTGCAGCTTTCCATCGACGACTTCGGCACCGGCTACTCGAGCCTCAGCTATCTCAAGAAACTTCCGGTCGACAAGCTGAAGATCGACCAGTCCTTCATCCACAACATCGCAAGCGACGCGGACAACGCGGCGGTGGTGCGGGCGGTGATCAGCATCGGGCGGAGCATGCAGCTCAAGGTGATCGCCGAAGGGGTCGAAAACGCCTCCCAGCTCGCCTGGCTCCAGGCGGAGGGGAGCGAGGAGGCCCAAGGGTACTACTTCAGCCACCCCATTCCGGCCCCCGCGATCACCACCCTCCTCAAACAGAGGCCAAACTTCCTGCACAACCCGAGGGGAAGGATGCAGGGAAGACATTAGCATCGGGCCTCAGGACGCCGGCGGTAGGGCCAAGCCCCCCCGGGACAAAAGTAAACCTGATCAGCGATGATCGTTCCCCCCTTTTGACTAACCAGAAAAGAGAAAAGCCGGGCGGCGGCATGGCCTGCCCGGCTTTGTTCAGGTTTCTTCGGCGTTACCGGCTCTACACCACCGGCTACTCGTCGGCGCCTTCCATGTTCATGTCCCCCATCTCCATGTCACTGCCGGGGCCACAGCCATGCGCCATCATGCCCCCTTCCCCGTGGCCGTGATGCCCCATGTGCGCCTTCTGCATCTTCTCCATCTGCTTGGTCATTTCGGCCCGCTGATGTACCATACGGTCGACGATTTCCCCAAGCATGTCCACCTTCTTATCCCGCGGGGCACGTTTCATTTCCTCAACGCGCTTCATGAGATCGGCGTCCTGGGCCTCGAGCTTCTGGGTCATCTCCTGCATCATCTTCCGGTGCTCAGGCATCATGTCGTGACCTCCCCGCTCGCAGCCGCAGCGGTGTTCGTGCATGCACCCGCACCCCTCTTTCATGCAGCCGTGCATGCCTCTGCCCTGCATCCCTCTCCCGGGCATGCCGCATCCCATCTCGTCGCACCCATGGAAGATGGCTTCGAGATGCCGGTTGACCTCCTGGGACGGGACATCGCCTTTCGCCGCCAGCTCATCGAGCTGGCGCAGATGGGTCTTCACGTCCACCAGGTGCTGGTCCATCATCTTCTGCTTGTCCGGGGTCCTCCGCTCGGGCGGCATGCCGGCCATGGCACCGGCCCGATACTTCTCCATCTGCTCGGCACCGCGCCTCATCTCGCCCACCACGGTCCGCACAACGTCGGCCGGTACCATCTCCCGCTGGCCCGCCATCCGCTGCAGGGTGCGCCCGAAGATCATGACCTCCTTGTGGTAGGCCATCATCAGCATCATCTGGGGGTCGGACTTCCCCCCCATCGCCATCGGCCCGCCTCCGGCCCCGGCACCGTCCCCCCCTCCCCTCATGTCATAGCCGTCCGCGAAGCAGGACACCGCGCCGGCGGCCAAAACGGCAATCACAAGCAGCAATCTTCTCATCGCTTCCCCCTTTGATCTGGAATCTCGGTGCCTGGCGCCTTTCCGTCCGACAGGCGGGGGGGCACCGGGTACCGGAGCAAGTTTACCAGAAAGAGCGACCGCACGCTTTCCACGGTCACAACGGGCGCCGCCCCTGAATCAGGTTGACCACGATCAGGATGACGGCAAGTACCAACAACAGGTGAATGAAGCCACCCAGGGTGTAGCTGCTGACCAGCCCCAGGAGCCACAGGATCAGCAGGATTACCACGATGGTCCAAAGCATGATCTCCTCCTTACGGGCCTCATGGGCCCGTTGGACGGTTTGCCCCGCACCCCGGGAAGGTTCCGGCGATAGGGGTGAATTGAGTCAGGCGGACTGGCCGCCGGTGGACGCTCCTCCTCTCATCTTCCCACCCGAAGTTGGGTGATGCTGTGCAAGATGCCAAAGACGTTCAGAAGCCACAGGACAACAACGATGACCACTACCGCATTGAGAATGGATTTGATGGAAGCCGCCATGGGGATGTTCGTGTTGACCAGCCACAGCAGGACTCCCACCACGATCAGCACGAGTATCACCTGGATTAAGGGCATGACGAGGTGCCTCCTTCCCCTCCGCTCATGGCATCCCTCCCGCCTGGTTGCCGGCTGCAGGCGCAGCCGGCAGAGCGACCACAGTTACCGTCGCGAGGCGGTTGCTGCCGCGCACACGGCCGATGCACCCTGTGCGGCAGGGTAATCAGCTACCGCTACTCCCTCTCGACGTGCTTCTCAACCTTGCCGACGTTTTTCTGGATCTTCCCGGCGATCTTCTCGGCGGTTCCCTCGTTTTCCAGCGATACGTTGCGGGTTATCCGGCCGGCACCTTCTTTCACTTTGCCTTTTGTTTCATGCAGCATTCCTTTCGCTGTGTCCTTTGTGCTGGATTTCATGACTATTCCTCCCGGCTTGCGCCGCACTTCACGTTGGTGGCGACGACTGCCATCGCTCTGCCGGTCCAGGCTAGCCGGCGGAAACATTAAAAAATTTTATTGTATGCTGATTCCAGGGGCAGCGCCCCTTCTCTTATGCATGCCTCATTTTAGCACGCCGGGAGGGGGGCGGGAAAGGCGACGCGCGAAGCCGGCTGCGGTCGGATCCAGGCAGGCAAGGAAACAATCGGGGGGGCCGTTGACGGCGACCACCGCCGGCATGGCGCGATGGTCGGGCGGGAGGTGCGGCATGGTGGAAGACGAAATTGCCTACATCAGGATGGAGCCGCTGGCGCCTGGCGGGCATTGCCGGTTCGTCAAAAGCCCGCACTTCAAATGCACCATCGAACTACGCGACGGCAGCACGGTGGTGAGATGCGGCACCACCGAGCAGCACGCCTTGGCCAATGCCATCGCCTGTTACAAGACGATGTCGAAGCAAAGCGCGGAGCAGCCCGCCGGTTAGCCTGGGGCGTGGCCCGCCGGTCGCCACGGGTGGGGGACGCTTGGTGATGGTGGAAGCAGGGATGAGCGGAAGTGGACTGCGAGGGTGCGTGAGGGCCTCGGCGGCCTCTCAGACGAAGACGATCTTGTTCTTCCCTTCGGTCTTGGCGCGGTACAGGCCGTCATCGGCCCGCTTCATCATGGACTCGCAGGTATCTTCCGACCGGATCAGGGTCGCGCCGATACTGGCGGTGACCCTCACGATCTGGTCCTCGTGCCGGAACTGGATGTTGGCGATGCTGCTGGCGATCCTCTCCGCCAGCGCCACCAGGTCTTCTTCCGAGATGAGCGGGATGAGGAAGGCGAACTCCTCGCCGCCGTACCTGGCCGCCACGTCGTAATCGCGCAGGTTGGCCGCGAGCGCCTTGGCAGTGGTGGAAAGGACCAGGTCGCCGAACGGATGCCCGCAGCCGTCGTTGATCAACTTGAAGTCGTCGAGGTCGATCATCATGAGCCCCAGACGCAGACCGTCGCGGCGCGAGCGGGATACCTCCTCCTCGAAACGGGAGATGAAGAAGCGGCGGTTGTGAAGGCCGGTCAGTTCGTCGGTGATGGCCGCCTCCTGCAGGCTCTTCTGCGCCAGGTCCAGCTTGATCCCGAGCCGGTTCAGCATGAGGTAGGCCGAGCCAAGGAGCAGCAAAAGCGTGCCGACGGAAAGGGATATCAGCCAGACCCGGTTCACCACCAGGTTGTGCTGGGCATCCTGGTAGGGGATGTTGATGCAGATACCGCCCCGGACGTCCCCCAGCCGATAGTTCATGTTGGAGTGACATTTAAGACAGGGCTTCTCGATGATCAGGGGGGCCATGAAACGAAGGACGGGACCGGTGGAGCCCTTTTCGAGGGACCACGCCTCGGTCTCCCCCGCTTCGAACTTCTTCAACGAGTCGTATTCGAAACGGTCGGGGGCGTTTTGCTGGTCGACCAGCCGCAGACTGGTGATGTGGTAGGTGATGCCGACGTCCTGGTTGGAGATCTTGGAAATCTCGTAGGTCATCAGGAACGGGTTCTTCAGGGTGAGTAACTTACCGTCGGTGGTGGCGAGCTCCGCCCCGACCCCCATTTCCTTCAGGAAGCGGTTGGTCTCGACCCCGTCCTTTTTCTCGACGTAGACGCCGCCGTAGTTGGCGTTCCAACGGCGCACCTTGAGGATGAGGCTCAGATAGGCCCTGGCCTGCTGCTTGACAGCGGCATCCAGCAAAGCGGCATTTCTCACGTAGAAACCCGCGTACAGCAGGATGATCACGAGCGAGATGAGAAAGCAGAGCTTTAGATAGAAGCTGGTAAAGGGGTTGCGGGTACCGATAGCATCAAAATTCATGAACATAGCCGCCACACTACAAAACAGTCACCCTACACATAACAGCACCAACGGCGAAAAAAACAAAAGCCTACCGGCACGGGGGTGGGTAGGCTCAATGGTACTGCTCCTTCGGTAGCCCCTCGATCCATTCGTGCCAATGGACAGGTAGCTTTGCGTCACTGGGTTACCCCAGCTTTGCCGTTTCGGTAGCAACCTATTCAGTTGTCATCGTCCTATACGCCGACTTTAATAACAAGTCGATCTCTTTAATATTATAACTTTTTAACTACAGCAATACCGCACCGTTACCCATGATTCTTCCCAGACTCTCATGAGTGCCGACCGCCTCCGTTTCCCGGCGAGGGGAAAACTCCCCACCTGGCCTGCGGGAGAAGAGAGGGGCCCCGGCGCAAGAAAGCAAAGGGGCGGCCCCTTTCCGTGTGGCCGGCAATAGCCGCCTACTTAAGCGCCTTTTCGTCACAGGTCCCGGTGATCCCCAGCTCGCGGCACGCCTCGTTAAGCTTCCCCTGGATCTCGGCGCTTCCCATCCCGAGTTCCTGCTTCACCTTGGCCTCGGCCGCCTGGTCCCACTCCGCCTCATGCTCGCGCAGCTCCCCGCGGTTGAAGCGGTGGTCGAAGCGGTTGAAGAAGGCGAGCGAGAGGCGGCGCCGCTCCTTGTCCCAGATGTCGGCGGCCCGGTTCTTGAGCTCCAGCAGCTCCCGTGCCTTCGCTTTGGGGCCGCCGGCAACCGGCGCCGGCTTGGCCACGGCCGGGGCGGAAGGGGCCCGGTAAAGCTCCAGCAGCCGGTCGTTCGCCTTCACCGCCAGATCACTGGTCGGGAAGCGGTCGATGATGGCCTCGTAGAGCTCCCTCGCCCTGGCGAGCTGGTCCTGGCGTTCGGCCTTCCCGGCCTGGAGGTAGAGTGATTGGGCGGTTTCGGCCGGGGCCGGAGGGGGCTCGGCCAGCGCGGTCGCCGCGGTCAGGATGATGAGAAGTAGGGTTACTGCCATGCTGCGCTTCATTGGTCTCCCCTTTACGTTGTCAGCAGCCCATTCAGTCGCCCCCCCTTGCTTCGAAGGAAGCCCCACGGGCAGTGAAGGTAACGAACAGTTAATCGGTGCTCCCGTCGGCTCCCATGAGCGGTGCCTGGCCGGGGGCGGGCAAAAGTTCCGAGACGAGCATGCTCGCCACGATGAGGCCGGCCCCGACCAGGCCGTACTCCCCCAGCACCTCGTTGCCGAAGCGGTAGGCGTAGAGCGCGGCAAAGACCGGCTCGCAGCAGAAGATGAGCGCCGTGTGGGTCGGGCTCAGCACGCGCTGCATCGAGGTCTGCACCAAAAAGGCGAAGACGGTGGCAAAGAGGGCGCAGATCGCGATGGCCCAGCCGGTACCCGGGACGAGCACCAGCACCGCTTTCCCGCGCCCGAGCGCCACCAGGAGGCTCAGGGCGAAGACGGTGCCGATCTGGACGGCGGTGAGCCAGAAGACGTCGCTTCCCCCCTTGCGGGCGAACCGGCTGGTGAAAAGGAGATGAAGGGCGACGCAGACGGCGCAGATGGCGGCCAGCAGGTCCCCCGGGTTGAAGGTGAGTCCCTTGCCGTCCGTGCAGAGCAGAAAAAGCCCGACGGCGGCGATCATCACGCCGAGGCCGACCGGGAGGGTCACCTGCTGCCGAAAGAAAAGCGCCCCCAAAAGCGGGACCAGCACCACGTTAAGGCCGGTGAGAAACCCGGTGTTGGTGGCGCTGGTGTAGCAAAGGGCGACGGTCTGGAAGGCGAAGGCGAGGAAGAGGAGGATCCCGAGGATGGCGCCGTCAACCGCGGTGGCGCGGGTGAGACACCTTCTCTTTACCAGGCAGAGGAGGACCAAAAGGACGAATCCCAGGAAGAAGCGCTGGGCGAGGAAGACGAAGACGTCGACCTTGGCTACCGCATCCTTGACCACCGTGAAGGTGACGCCCCAGAAGAAGGTGGTGACGAGCAGCAGCAACGCCGCCATCCCTTTTTTCAGCATGAATAAAACCCCGTACCCGCCGTGAAATGGCCAGTTTTGATTTCCCGAAACCTGCTTGAGCAGGAGCCCCGCCAGCCGACCGCCCTGCTTGGGGACCGGCTGCCATGCGGCCTAATGGCCTGACCGCTTTACGATACCGGAACCTTTCCGCGGCCGCGCTCCCCCAGCGAAGTCAGCGATATCACACCCCCTGCCAGCTGGACCCGGCCAACCACTGAATAAGAAAGGGGTGTCGGCAAAGTTTGCCACATTCTTATCTTTTTCGCCTTCAAAAGCAAACAAAAAGCAAATGGTTGTACCAAAGCAATTGACATTACGGCAAAAGCTGTTTACAAGTAGTCCGTTCAAACAGCCAAAACAATTGTTTATTATCTCAAGATGGAGGTCGTGTCCATGAAGAAGTTACTTCTCCTGCTGTTGCCTGTGCTTGCTCTCACCCTGTCCGTCGTCTCTCCCGCCCTTGCCGCCCGCACCATTACCGTAGCCACCGATGCCACCTGGCCTCCGATGGAGATGGTGGACGCCAACAAGAACATCGTCGGCTACGACATCGACTTCCTCAACGCTGCGGCCAAGGAAGCAGGGTTCAAGGTGGTGTTCAAGAACACCGCCTGGGACGGCATCTTCGCCGGTCTCGACTCCGGCCAGTACGACGCGGTCATCTCCTCGGTGACCATCACTCCGGAGCGTCAGAAGAAGTATGACTTCTCCCTCCCCTACATCGATGCCGGCCAGATCCTCGTGGTCCCCAAAACTGACCGCGCCACCAAGCTGGCCGACATGAAAGGGAAGAAGGTCGGCGCCCAGATCGGCACCACCGGCGCCTTCGAGATCAAGAAGATCAAAGGGGTGGAACTAAAGACCTACGACGAGATCGGCCTCGCCTTCGAAGACATGGCCGCCGGCCGCATCCAGGGTGTCGTCTGCGACGAGCCGACTGCCATCATCTACGCGCTGCAGAAAAAGGAATACAAGGAGAAGTTCAAGATCGCCGGCAAGCCCTTCACCAAGGAGGCCTACGGCATCTGCGTGAAGAAGGGGAACAAGGAGCTGGTCTCCCTGCTCAACCGCGGCATCACCGCCGTCAAGAAGAAGAAGATCGACCAGCAGCTCAAGAAGAAGTGGCTGAAGTAGTCTTCGAGGAAGGCTCCGGGGATGGGGGATGCGCGGCAACCCTCCATCCCCGTCTCGTTTGAGAGGCGGGAACCGGAGAGCTGGCAGTGCCGGATACGCAAGAGCAGTGAAGGAATCGGACCGCATGCAAGAAAACGAAGCAAAGAAGATTGAAGTAGGGGATGGCGCCGCCATTCCCACCAAGAAGGACCTCGGGCTGTTCACGGCGTGGCGCATCGCCTTTTTCGGCGCCATCGCCATCCTCGGCGGGCTTACCTATGCCAAGCCCGACCCCTATCTCGACATTCTCAAGTTCGTCCCCGACGGTATCGTGGTCACCTTCAAGGTGACCGTGGGGGCGATCCTCCTCGCGCTGGTCATCGGCCTCATCGCCGGGCTGGGGCGGGTCGCCAACAACCGCCTCGCCAACGGGCTCGCCTCCCTCTACGTGGAGGTCATCCGCGGCATTCCGCTCCTGGTCCAGATCTTTTACATCTACTACGCCCTGGGGCGCTTCGTGAAGGTCCCCGACATGCTCTCCGCCATCGTCGCCATGGCCATCTGCTACGGCGCCTACATGGGAGAGGTCTTCCGGGCCGGGATCCAGTCGATCCCCAAGGGGCAGATGGAGGCGGCGCTCACCCTGGGGATGACCCGGGGCCAGGCCATGCGCCACGTCATCGTCCCCCAGGCGTTCAAGGTGGTGCTGCCGCCGGTCGGCAACGAGTTCATCGCGCTTTTGAAAGACTCCTCGCTGGTTTCCATCCTCGCGGTGGCGGACCTCTTGCGGCGCGGCCGCGAGTTCGCCTCCGAGTCCTTCACCTACTTCGAGACCTACACGGTGATCGCGCTGATCTATCTCATCATCACCCTGTTTTTCTCGAAGCTGATCGGAATCATGGAGGAGCGCATCAATGCCGGCAGGTAATACCCGCAAGATGGTGGAAGCACGTGAGGTGGTGAAGTACTACGGAAAGTTCAAGGCCCTCGACCGCGTTTCGGTCGACGTCCGCGAAGGGGAGAAGGTGGTCATCATCGGCCCCTCCGGCTCGGGGAAGAGCACCCTTTTGCGCGCCATGAACCGCCTGGAGGAGATCGATTCCGGGAGCATGGTCGTCAACGGCGTCGACCTCTACGCCCCCAAGACCGACATCACCAAGGTACGCGAGGAGGTCGGGATGGTCTTCCAGTCCTTCAACCTCTTCCCGCACAAGACCGTGATGGAGAACCTGACCCTCGCCCAGATGGTGGTGAGAAAGCGTCCCAAGGACGAGGCGACCGAGCGCGCCTCCCGGCTTTTGGCCAAGGTGGGGCTGACCGACAAGGCCGGCGCCTACCCGGGGCGTCTTTCCGGCGGGCAGCAGCAGCGGGTGGCCATCGCCCGCTCGCTGGCCATGGATCCCAAGATGATCCTCTTCGACGAGCCGACCTCGGCGCTTGACCCGGAGATGATCGGCGAGGTGCTCGAGGTCATGAAGGACCTGGCCCGGGAGGGGATGACCATGGTGGTGGTGACCCACGAGATGGGGTTCGCGCGCGAGGTGGCCGACCGCGTCCTGTTCATGGACCGGGGCGCCGTCCTCGAGGAGGGGACTCCGGAGCACTTCTTCACCGCCCCGACCCACCCCCGGACCCAGCTGTTTTTGAATCAGATTCTGTGATTTTGCAGTTGCAACAAGGTGGCGGGCATTGGCCTCGCCACCAAATTTTCAAGGAGGGCACCATGAAACCAAGCAGTAAACTCCTGGTCCTCGCGCTCGCCGGCGCGCTGACCGCCACCGCAGCTCCGGCACTGGCGCTGGAGAACGAATTCCACGGGATGTTCCAGTTGCAGTTCGACGACTCGAACTTCAACGGGACCGGCAACCTCGACGCCGCCGGGGCACGCTACACACCCGACGGGAAGCCGGCCGACGCCCACAACGCGAACTTCTTCGAACAGCGCGCACGTCTCGCCTACATCGCCAAGGCGAACCAGGACGTGAAGCTGGTCACCAAGTTCGAGCTCGATTACTCCTACTGGGGTAACTCCAGCTACACCACCCATCGCAACCAGGGTGGCGCGCTGGGCGCCGACACCGTCAACATCGAGACCAAGAACATCTACCTCGACCTCAACAACGCCTCCCTCGCCACCAACGCCAAATTCGGTATGCAGGGGGTCGACGACGCCTTCAAGGGGATCTTCTTCTCGGCCGACATGGCCGGTCTCCTCCTCACCCACGACTGCAAGCACCTGCCGGTCACCGCGTCCGTCGGTCTCTTCCGCTGGAACGACACCACCGGCAAGATCGACCCGTTCACCGCGCTCGGCCACGACGCCCGCGACATGGCTCTCTTCGACGGCAAGTACAAGATCAACGACAACACCAAGGTAGGCCTCGCCTACTACTTCGTGAACGCCACCCACGTGAACATCATGGACGGCAACGGTGACAACCTCATCGAGGACCTCACCGCCCACACCACCGGCCTGAACTTCCAGACCAACGTCGGCCCGGTCACCCTGGACGGCTTCGCCCTCTACCAGTTCGGCCACAACGGCAGCCTCAACCAGGACTTCTTCACCACCCCGGGGGCTAACAACGCCAGCAGGCACCGCAGCGCCTGGGCCGCCAACGTCGGCGCCCGCACCAAGGTCGGCACCGGCACCCTGAGGAGCGAGTTCCTCTACGTCTCCGGCGACAACGGCAACGGCCACACCACCAACGCCTTCTACACCCCGGCCAACTTCGCCTACAGCGAGTCCGGCTTCTGGAACAACGAGATGGTCATCCTGGGCCGTGACAAAAACGGTCTCACCAACGACTCCGCCATCGTGTTCGACGCCAACAACAAGAACCAGGGTGTATACTTTGGATCGATAGGGTACGATCACCCCTGCACCGACAAGATCACCGCCAGCGTGAACGCAGGCTTCGCCGCCATCGCGAGGGCCAACCAGTACACCTCGCTGAACGCCAAGACCGGTTCCCCGAACGCTTCCAGCTACCTCGGCACCGAGCTCAACGCCGAAGCGAACTACAAGTTCAACGACGCGGTGACCTTCTCCGCCCGTGGCGGTTACGTCTTCCTGGGCGGCTACTACGACAGCGTCGCCAAGAACGGCGATACCCCGGACAACCCGTGGGACGTCAAACTGCTCGTGAACTACACCTTCTAACCGGCGGCCGCCGGGGATAACCCCGGCGGCTCTCTTCCACCACTTTTCTACAGGAGGCTGCCATGAAGAAACTTGCTGTGATGATGCTGGCTGGTCTTATGCTTGCCGCTGCACCGGTCCACGCCCAAAGCTCCCCCGACAAGGACGAATGCCTGTTGGCCGCCAAGGGGTGCGCAGGTGAGGTAGATTCCATCCAGAAGCAGGTCAAGAAGCTGCAGAAGGAGATCAAGAAGGGGAACCGGGTCTACACCAAGGAAGAGCTCCAGACGCTCAAGCGCAAGCTCGACGAGGTGTCCGCGCTCCTCAACGACCTCAACAAGCCCGGCGGAGCCGGCGGTGGCGGTGGCGGCCGTTAAAAGCCGCTGATTTTCTTTTGCGGTATCGGCAAAAATACTTTAATGTTTCGCAGTCTGTAATCTCAACAAGGAGGGAGTGCTCATGACCATGAAGAAGTGTGCGGCTCTGTTGCTGGTCGGTCTGTTGGCCGCTGGCGGCTTCGGCTGCAAGAAGAAGGAAGAAGGGGGAGCCCCGGCCGCTAGCGGCAACACCGTGAAGATCGGCTTCCTGGGTGCATTGACCGGCGACGTCGCCATGTTTGGCAAGCCGACCCTGGAAGGGATGAAGATGGCCGCCGACGAGATCAACGCAGCCGGCGGTGTCAACGGCAAGAAGATCGAGATCGTCGAGGCCGACGACCGCGGCGACAAGCAGGAAGGCGCCTCGGTCACCCAGAAGCTCATCACCCGCGACGGCGTAGCCGCCATCGTCGGTGACCCGACCACCGGCATCACCAAGGTGGCCGCCCCCATCGCCCAGAAAGCCCAGGTGGTCCTGCTCTCCGCCGGCGCCACCGGCCCGGGCGTCGTCGAAAACGGCGACTTCATCTACCGCGACACCCTGCTCGACTCCGTCGCCATCCCGGCCTGCATCGACTTCTTCTCGAAGGACCTCGGCTACAAGAAAGTCGCCGTGATCACCTCCGACAACAACGACTACTCCGTCGGCCTTTCCCAGACCTTCCGCGATGCCGCCAAAGGGAAAGGTATCCAGATCGTGGCCGACGAGAAGGTCAAAGACGGCGACAAGGACTTCTCCGCCCAGATCACCAACATCAAGGCCAAGAACCCGGACGTCATCTTCTTCTCCGGCTACTACACCGAGGGCGCCCTCATCATGAAGGAAGCCCGCAAGCAGGGGCTCAAAGCCAACATGTTCGGCGGCGACGGCCTCTTCTCTCCGAAGTTCATCGAACTCGGCGGCCCGGCCGTCGAGGGCTCCATGTGCGCCCTGGGCTTCTCGCCTGAGCAGGCCTCCCCGACGACCGCCAAGTTCGTCGAGTCCTTCAAGAAGAAGTTCAACGGCCAGGAGCCGGGTCTGTTCGACGCCCAGGGCTACGACGCCGTCATGCTGCTTGCCGACGCCATGAAGCGCGCCCAGAGCAACGATCCGAAGGTCTTCAAGGCCGCTCTCGGCCAGACCAAGAACTTCGAAGGTGTCTCCGGCACCATCACCATCCGCGCCAACCGCGAGCCGATCAAGACTCCGCTGGCCCTGCTGGAAGTCAAGGGCGGCAAGTACGCCCTCAAGGCCAAGGTACCGGTCAAGATGGACTAAGCTGTAAACGCAAGGGAACTTTCCCAACGAAAAGGCCCGGCAGAGAAATCTGCCGGGCCTTTTTTTTATTGCTATAACCTCCCTCACCCGCCCTTCGGGCACCCTCTCCCCTAAAGGGGCGAGGGTAGATGTTCGGCCTTCGGGCACCCTCTCCCCTGAAGGGGCGAGGGGATTAACTATAGCTTTCGGGCAGCCCGTTTCATGAAGGGGCGAGGAAACGTAAGGCCCGCTTGGGGGTCACTTGACCTTCTGCTTCTCCATGTAGGCGCTGAAGCGGCGGACGTGCTCGCGCGCGATCCGGCGCGCCTCCTCGGAGTCCTTCCCCTCGATGGCGGCGATCAACTGCACCATGTCCTGGTGGTTCTCCCTCATGAGTTCCTCGTCCTTGGGGAGGAAGCTCTCGTAGTAGGTGTGGATGTTCCAGGAAAGGGACTCCAGCACCGAGATGAAGAGCGGGTTTCTGGTGGTCTCGGCGATCTTCAGGTGGATCTGTTCGTCGGTGGTGATGAAGCTGTCCCAGTGGTCGGGCCCCTGGGCCAGGTGCTCGGCGGCGGCCGCCAAAAGCGTCTTCAGCTTGGCCACGTCGTCGGCGTCGGCCCTGCGGGCGGCCAAGGCGGCGATGTCCCCCTCGAGCCCGATGCGGAACTCGGCGAGGTTTTGCAGGGAAACCTTCTTGTAACGGATCAAAAGCCCGAGGCTCGCGCTCACCTGCTCGGTCCCCACCCCTTTCACGATGGAGCCGCCGGCCACCCCTGTCCGGATCTCGATCAGTCCCTTCTGCTCGAGCACCCTGAGCGCCTCCCTCAACGTCCCCCGGCTCACCTGGAACCTCTCCTTGAGATCGCGCTCCGCGGGAAGCTGGTCCCCGGTCTTGAGCTTCCCGGTGACGATCGCCTCCTGGATCTGCTCGACTACATCCTGATACACCCTGCTCTGTTTTGCCTGACGGAACATCGACAAGTCCTTTCGCTGCTGCATTGATGAGGCTGCCGGTGGTACTCGGGCAACGGTACAACCTTTATATCAGGTGAAGATATCCTTTGCAATATCCAACATCTATGAGGGTAGTTGACAACCGGCTCCGATTGAGGTATCTAATGGTCCAACCATTATAACCATTCTACAGGAGTCTGCCATGCAAAGCGCGCTCAACGAGAAGATCGTCTCCCGGGGAAAAGAGTTCTTCACCACCATCAGCGGCGAGAAACCGTCGCTGTTCAACAAAGGGGCCTGGATGGGAAAGGTCATGGACTGGAGCATGCAGAACGAACAGTTCAAGGTCCAGATGTTCCGCTTCGTGGACGTATTCCCCTCGCTGACCACCAGCCGGCTTTTGACCGACCACATCCGTGAGTACTTCGGCGAGGAGAAGGATATGCCCTCGGTCCTCTCCTGGGGGGCCAAGGCGGCCGGCATGTTCGGCTCGCTGGGGGGCGCGGTGCTCAACAAGGTGCTTTCCTCCAACATCCAGGAGATGGCCCGCCAGTTCATCGTGGGGGAAAACACCAAGGAGGCGGTCAAGAACCTCGAGAAGCTGAGAAAGGACGGCTTCGCCTTCGTGGTCGACGTGCTGGGGGAGGCTACCCTCTCCGAGGCCGAGGCCGAGGCCTACACCAACACCTACCTCGAGCTTCTCGACGCGCTGAAGAAGGAGCAGGCCGGGTGGAAGCCGCTCGGCAACGGCGGCGGCTCCCTCGACTGGGGTCACGCACCCAAGGTGAACGTCGCCGTCAAGCCGACCGCCCTCTTCTGCCTCGCCAATCCCCAGGACTTCGAGGGCTCCGTGGTGGCCATCCTCGCCCGGCTGCGCCAGATCATGGTCAAGGTGGTGGACGTCGGCGGGTTCATGTGCATCGACATGGAGTCGTACCGCCACAAGGGGATCATCCTCGAGGCCTTCCGCCGTCTGAAGCTCGAGTACCGCAGCTACCCGCACCTGGGGATCGTGCTGCAGGCCTACCTGAAGGATACCGACCGCGACCTGGACGAGCTCCTCGCCTGGGCAAGAAAGGAAGGGGTGCAGATCTCCGTCCGCCTGGTTAAGGGGGCCTACTGGGACTACGAGACGGTGAAGGCGAAGCAAAACGACTGGGAGGTACCGGTCTGGACCATCAAGGCGGAAAGCGACGCCGCCTACGAGCGCCAGGCGAGAAAGATCCTGGAGAACCACGACATCTGCCACTTCGCCTGCGCCTCCCACAACATCCGCACCATCTCCTCCGTGATGGAGACCGCCCGCCAGCTGGGGGTGCCGGAGGAGCGCTACGAGTTCCAGGTCCTCTACGGGATGGCCGAGCCGGTGCGCCGCAGCATCCTCAAGGTGGCCGGCAGGATCCGCCTCTACTGCCCGTACGGCGACATGGTACCGGGGATGGGATACCTGGTGCGCCGCCTGCTGGAGAATACCGCCAACGAGTCGTTCCTCCGCCAGAGCTTCGCGGGCGACGCCGAGATCGAGCGGCTCCTCGAAGATCCGGTCCTCACCGTGAACAGGGAGAAGCAGGCGCGTCCGGTGCCCCCCTCCAACGCCTCCGAAGGGATTGCCCCCTTCAAGAACGAGGCGATGGTGGACTTCACCCGTCCCGACCACCGCGAGGCCTTCCCGAAGCAGATCGCGGCGGTGCGCGGCCAGCTCGGCAAGGTCTACCCCCTCTTCATCGACGGCAAAGAGGTCCGGATGGAGGAGGTGATCCCGACGGTCAACCCCAACCGCCCGTCCGAGGTGCTCGGCAGGGTCTGCCAGTCCGGGACCGCCGAGGTCGGCCGCGCGGTCGCCGCCGCCAAGGGGGCCTTCCCCGCCTGGCGTGACACCGCGCCCGAAAAGCGCGCCGAATACCTCCTCAAAGGGGCCGATGCCGCCCGCAAGCGCGCCTTCGAGCTCGCCGCCTGGCAGGTGCTCGAGATCGGGAAACAGTGGGACCAGGCCTACGCCGACGTCACCGAGGCGATCGACTTCCTCGAGTACTACGCCCGCGAGATGATCCGTCTCGGCAAGCCCTCCCGCGTGGGGAACGCCCCGGGCGAGCTTAACCACTACTTCTACGAGCCCAAGGGGGTGGCGGCGGTCATCGCCCCCTGGAACTTCCCGCTGGCCATCAGCATGGGTATGGTGTCGGCGGCCATCGTGGCCGGTAACACCGTGGTCTTCAAGCCCTCCGCACTCACCTCGATCATCGGCTGGCACCTGGTGGAGATCTTCCGCGAGGCGGGGCTCCCCGCCGGCGTCTTCAACTACACCCCGGGGCGCGGCTCGGTGATGGGGGACTACCTGGTCGACCACCCGGACATCAGCCTGATCGCCTTCACGGGCTCCATGGAGGTTGGCCTGAGGATCATCGAGCGGGCCGCCAAGGTCTACCCGGGGCAGCAGAACGTGAAGAAGATCGTCTGCGAGATGGGGGGCAAGAACGCCATCATCATCGACGACGACGCCGACCTCGACGAGGCGGTGCCGCACGTCCTCTACTCCGCCTTCGGTTTCCAGGGGCAGAAGTGCTCGGCCTGCTCCCGGGTCATCGTGGTGGACGCGGTCTACGACAAGTTCATCGAGCGGCTGGTCTCCATGGCCAAGGCGACCCAGGTCGGCCCCTCCGAGGACCCGACCTACTACATGGGGGCGGTAGCCGACGCCAACGCCCAGCGGACCATCATGGAGTACGCCTCCATCGGGAAGAAGGAGGGGCACCTCCTCTACGAGAGCCCGGTTCCGCAGGGTGAGGGATACTACGTCCCGATGACCATCATCGGCGGCATCCGCCCCGAGCACCGGATCGCCCAGGAGGAGATCTTCGGACCGGTGCTGGCGGTCATGCGGGTCAAGGACTTCGACCAGGCGATCGAGTGGGCCAACTCCACCCGCTTCGCCCTCACCGGCGGGGTCTTCAGCCGCAGCCCGGAACACCTCGATAAGGCCCGCCGCGAGTTCAGGGTGGGGAACCTCTACCTGAACCGGAACAACACCGGTGCCCTGGTCGGGCGCCAGCCGTTCGGCGGCTCCCGGATGTCCGGGGTCGGGACCAAGGCGGGCGGCCACGACTACCTCCTGCACTTCATGGACCCGCGCGTCATCACCGAGAACACCATGCGCCGCGGCTTCGCGCCGGTGGAAGCGGGGGATGATCTGCCGTAAGACAAGTAGACCGTGATGAAAAAAGAGACGCGGATGGAGCCGGGGCATTCCCCAGGGCACCATCCGCGTTTTTTCGTTTAAATCTCCCTCACCCGGCCTTCGGCCACCCTCTCCCCTAAAGGGGCGAGGGGATTTCTACAGCATGGCCCTTTACCGGGAGGGTGAGGGAATATTCCCAAGGTCCCAGCCGCCCCTGGCGTGTTTGGTGTAAACAAAAAGATGTTTACGGAAAACCTTGACGCGGGGGTGGCATTCTGGAATAATGGCCCGCCGGTCTGACCAATAGACCCCAGCCTATGCTAATGCTACCGGAGGGAAGATGAAAAAGTTAATCCTGCTGCTCGCCGTCACCCTTATCGCCGCACTCACCATCCCGGCCCTCGCCGCCGATGGCTCCTTCAACCGGGCCAAAAGCGCCGGCAAAATCGTCATCGGCCTCGATGACGCCTTCCCTCCCATGGGCTACCGCGATGACAAAGGGAAGCTCATCGGCTTCGACATCGACGCCGCCGAAGAAGTCGGCAAGCGCCTCGGGATCAAGATCGAGTGGCAGCCGACCGCCTGGGACGGCGTGATCCACTCCTTGAACGCCAAGAAGTTCGACTGCATCTGGAACGGCATGACCATCACCGACGAGCGCGCCAAGGAAGTGGCCTTCACCAAGCCGTACATCATGGACGGCCAGATCGCCGTGGTCCGCTTCAAGGACAAGCGCTTCAAGTCCCTCAAGGACCTCAAGAAGGTGAAGGTCGGCGCCCAGAAAGGCTCCTCCGCCCTGAGTGCCGTCAAGAAACTCCCCACCGCTCCGGCTGAGCTCAAAGAGTACGAGGACAACCCGAAGGCGCTCCTCGACCTGGAAGCCGCCCGCATCGACGTGGTGGTGATGGACAACGTCACCGGCCGCGACTTCATCGCCAAGCGCCCCGGGCAGTTCAAGGTACTCCCCGGCTTCATCAGCAAGGAACCGTTCGGGGTCGCCTTCCGCAAGGAAGACACCGCGCTGCGCACCAAGGTTCAGCAGACCCTCGACAAGATGGTCAAGGACGGCACCATGGCCAAGATCTCCCGCAAGTGGTTCGCCGAGGACATCACCAACCCGAAGAAGTGGTAGCCGGAAGCTCTCCGGTATGGTACAAAGGGTCCCGTCCT
Organism: Geomonas sp. Red276; assembly: GCF_054784495.1. Lineage (NCBI taxonomy): Bacteria > Pseudomonadati > Thermodesulfobacteriota > Desulfuromonadia > Geobacterales > Geobacteraceae > Geomonas > Geomonas sp. Red276. Next base: position 132,048 of record NZ_BLXW01000010.1, on the reverse strand, counting down.
CTGCGACGGGTCCCGACTTTATTCCGCACTATGTGAAGGCAGTACTATGACTCTTTTAAGCAAACCATCCGGCAGGGTCGTCATCGCGACCCTGCTTTTTTTGTGGGCGCTCGCCCTTCCCTTCGCCGCCTGCGCCGCCCCCGTGGACCCCGACCAGGTTTTCAAGCAGGCCAACGACGTCATGGCGCAGGGGGATCTCCCCGCCGCCATTGCCGAGCTCCAGAAGATCCCCAGGCCGGCCAAGGGGGAGGACGGCGAGGCGTACGTCCGAAGCCGGATGCAGATCGCCAAGCTCCAGTTCTCTCTGGGGGAGATGGACAAGGCCAGCGCCGCCGCCAAGGATGTGCTCGCCCTGTATCCCGACAACAGCGAGGCGAAGAATTTCGCCGCCTCGGTGGCCGCCGCCCGCGAACCCGGCTACGTCACCTTCTTCAAGGATTGCCTCCGCTTCCTCCCTTCCCTTCTGAAGGGGGCGGTGACGACCCTGCTCCTCGTGCTCGGCACCATGCTGATCTCCCCCCTGGGGGGCCTTTTGATCGCGCTCGGGAGGATCAGCACCTTCCGCCCGGTCTCGGCCCTTTGCTGGTTCATCATCTGGTTCTTCCGCGGAACCCCCCTTTTGCTCCAGCTCTTCTTCATCTACTACGGCCTCCCCTCGCTGGGGATCACCCTCCCCCCCGCCACCGCCGCCATCATCGGCCTCGGGCTCAACTATTCGGCCTACCTGGGTGAGATCATCCGCGGCGGGATCCAGAGCATCGACCACGGCCAGATGGAGGCCGCCAAGGCGATCGGGATGACCTACCGCCAGGCGATGCGGCGGGTCATCATCCCGCAGACCTACAAGAGGCTCATGCCCCCCATCGGCAACGAGTTCATCGCCCTCATCAAGGACACCGCCCTGGTATCCACCATCGCCATGGTGGAGCTCATGCGCTCGGCCGACCAGCTCTTCAACACCTACTTCAACGTGACGGCGCTGGTGCTGGCCGCCCTGGTCTACCTCGCCTTCACCACCCTCTTCACCTTCATCTTCGAAAAGATCGAGTACCGTGCGGGGATTTATGAACACCGATAGAAAGCCGCTCATAGAGCTTCAGGGGATCACCAAGCGCTTCAATAGCCTGACCGCCGTCAACGGGGTCTCGCTCTCCGTCTACCCCGGCGAAAAGCTCGTCATCATCGGCCCCTCCGGTTCGGGAAAATCGACCCTGCTCCGCTCAATCAACTTCCTGGAGGAGATCGACGAGGGGAGCGTCCGCTTCGAAGGGCGCGAGGCGGGCTACCACCGGCGCCACGGCAAGCTCCACCTCGACAAGCAGTCGGTGATCTGCCCCCTCAGGGCCGAGATCGGCATGGTCTTCCAGCACTTCCACCTCTTTCCCCACATGACCGTGCTCGGCAACGTCATGGAGGGGCCGCTCACCGTCCAGAAGAAGCCCGCCGCGGAGGCCCGGCAGATCGCCCTCGACATGCTCGCCAAGGTAGGTCTCTCCGACAAGCGCGACGTCTACCCCGCCACCCTTTCCGGGGGACAGAAACAGCGGGTGGCCATCGCCCGGGCGCTCGCCATGCGCCCCAAGCTCATGCTCTTCGACGAGCCGACCTCGGCGCTCGACCCGGAGCTCGTGGGGGAAGTCTTCGACACCATCCACGCCCTGGCCGACGAGGGGATGACCATGATCATCGTCACCCACCACATGGGGTTCGCGCGCGAGCTCGCCGACCGGGTGATATTCATGGAGAAGGGAAACTTCATCGCGCAGGGAACGCCGCAGGAGTTCTTCGACAACCAGGGGGGTAACGAGAGGATCAAGAGCTTTTTAAGCAGGCTGATCTAACCCGCCCCCTCGCCCCTTTAAAAGCTACCCTCACCCGGCCTTCGGCCACCCTCTCCCCTGAAGGGGCGAGGGTATGGATGGGGTCGGCCCTGGCAGTGGCAGGACGAGAGAGTGTTTTGCCGGACAAAACTCTCAAGGCCTGCCGAGTCGGGGAGCTTCGCAGGGGGCGGATAAATGGTCCAAAAATGCTAAGCATGCGAACTATCACTATAATTAAGATTAGCTTATTTTGGTAAGACCAAATAATTGTCTTGCCCAGCGGCGCCAAAACGTGGTAGAAAGCCCCGTTTGTTTAAATAGAGTATACAGTGCCGTCCGCGTCTTCATCTCTCTGTAATGTCGAGAGAAAATTGGGTTGGAAACGGAAGGCGCTGGGCGAGACGACAAAATACCGGCCAGACCGGAGACCACTCCTGACAAAGGACCGTCAATGTTCCTACAGCAACTGATTAACGGGGTAGCCCTTGGGAGCACGTACGCACTGATAGCTCTCGGCTACACCATGGTGTACGGCATCATCACCCTCATCAACTTTGCCCACGGCGAGATCTTCATGGCCGGCGCCTTCGTCGGGCTCCTCCTCATCACCTACTTCAAGCTCAACATCTTCGTGGCGATGATCCTCTCCATGAGCTTCTGCATGATCCTCGGGGTGGTGATCGAGCTGGTGGCCTACCGCAGGCTGCGCCGCTCGTCGAGGCTCTCGGCGCTCATCTCCGCCATCGGGGTTTCCATCTTCCTCTCCTCGCTGGCCCTCATGATCTTCGGCGCCGACGCCAAGGCCTTCCCGGACGATGCCTTCCCGCTCCGGCAGATCAAGATCGGCAGCGCCGAGGTCTCCACCCTCCAGCTCTCCATCATCGGCATCTCGGCCCTGTTGATGCTCGCCCTCGAGTTCATCGTCCAGAAGACCAAGATCGGCAAGGCGATGCGGGCCACTTCCGAGGATTACACCGCCGCCGCGCTGATGGGGATCAACGTCAACCGGGTCATCTCCTTCACCTTCGCCCTCGGTTCCGCACTGGCGGCCGCCGGCGGCATGCTGGTGGGCCTCCTCTTCAACGCCGTCACCTTCAACATGGGGCTCATGGCCGGCCTCAAAGCCTTCGCAGCCGCCGTCCTGGGCGGGATCGGCTCCATCCCGGGCGCCATGCTCGGAGGGGTTCTCCTCGGGGTTACCGAGGTCTTCGGGGTCGCCATCGGCTACTCCTCCTACCGGGACGCGATTGCCTTCACCATTCTCGTCCTGGTGCTCCTGCTGAAGCCCACCGGCCTCCTCGGCCAGAAAATCCAGAAAAAGGTTTAACGATATGGGTCACTTCCTTCAGAGCATCGTCGGGTCCGTCGACCCGTATACCCTCCAGATCATCGTCAACATCGGGATCGCCATCCCGCTCGCCCTCGGCCTGAACGTGATTACCGGCCTCACCGGGCAGCTCTCGCTGGGACACGCGGCGTTCATGAGCATCGGGGCGTTCATCGGCGCCATCCTCACCAACCGGCTCGGGCTCCCCTTCGAGCTGAACCTGATCCTGACCGGCCTCTTGACCGCGCTGATCGGCGTCTTGATCGGCTTCCCGATCCTGCGGCTGACCGGTGACTACCTGGCCATCTGCACCCTGGGCTTCGCCGAGATCGTCAAGGTCGTCTTCCTCAACCTGGACATCACCAACAGGGCGCTCGGCCTGCAGGTAGTGCCGGCCAAGACCTCGATCCCGATGCCGATCTACGTCTGGGTGGTCGCCATCATCTCCATCGTGTTCGTCACCTTCCTGCAGTCCTCCCGCCTGGGCCGCGCCATGAAGGCGATCCGCGAGGACGAGATCGCGGCAGAGGCCATGGGCATCAACCTGGCAATTTACAAGGTGAAGTCCTTCGCCATCGGCACCTTCCTGGCCGGTATCGGCGGCTGCCTCTACGCCCACTTCATCAACTACATCAACCCTTCCGACTTCGGCTTCCTGAAGTCGGTCGATATCCTCAGCATGGTGGTACTCGGCGGCCTGGGGAGCATCCCCGGCACCGTGTTCGGCGCCGCCGTCCTCTCCGCCGCACCGGAGTTTCTCCGCTTCATGTCGCAGTACCGGATGCTCGTCTACGGCGCGCTCTTGGTCTGTCTCATGGTCTTCCGCCCCAACGGTCTTCTGGGCGGTGTCAACTTCACCGGGATGCTGATGAAGGCGCTGGGCCGCAGGGCAAGCGAAACCCTGGCCCCGGATCCGAAGCGGCGCGAGCTGTAAGGGCCTTCGCGGCCTCACCTTACCGAAGGAATTTTTCCGCATGGCAAGCATACTGAAACTCGACAAAGTAACCATCCGCTTCGGCGGCCTCGTGGCGGTCGACAAGGTCGATCTCACCGTCGAGGAAGGGAGCATCCAGGCCCTGATCGGCCCCAACGGCGCCGGCAAGAGCACCCTCTTCAACCTGATCACCGGGATCTACGCCCCGACCGAAGGGGAGATCCGCTTCGGCGGGAACCTCATCAGCGGCAGGAAGACCCACCAGATCGCCGCCCAGGGGGTAGGCAGGACCTTCCAGAACATCCGTCTCTTCAACGAGCTGTCCGTCCTGGAAAACGTGCTGATCGGTGCCCACACCCAGGGTAACTGGGATCTCCTCGGCACCCTGATGGCGCCGACTCCCTGGATGAAGAAGAAGGAAGCCGAGCTGGTCGATCTTGCCATGGAGTGCCTCCATCGCGTGGAGCTGACCGGCAAGGCGGCCGAACTGGCCAGCAACCTCTCCTACGGGCAGCAGCGCCGCCTGGAGATCGCCCGCGCCCTGGCCCTCAGGCCGAAGATCATCCTCCTCGACGAGCCGGCCGCCGGCATGAACCCGTTCGAGAAGCAGGCGCTCATGGATATCGTGAAGAAGATCAGGGCCACCGGCGTCACCGTATTCCTGGTTGAGCACGACATGAAGTTCGTCATGGGGATCTCCGACCGGATCGCGGTCCTCGACTACGGGGTCAAAATCGCCGACGGGACACCGGAAGAGGTACGCGCCAACCCGAAGGTCATCGAAGCCTACCTCGGCAAGGCGGCGGCAGCGCACTAACGACTGCATCAACGGCATTAACTGCAGTTCCAGGTTCTACGTTCTAGGTTCTACGTTAGAATCTGACGGCAAAGCAGAAACAGTAGGGCTTGTTACCAAATATTAAGCGTCTAGGTTTTAGATTCTTGTTCTGCGGCAGTTTTTCGATCAGGTTTTCAACGTAGAACGTAGGACATAGAACGTAGAACCGGTTCTTGAGGATTCCCATGCTCGTTGTTGAACAACTTTCGGTAAATTACAAGGCGATCAAGGCCCTCACTGAGGTCAACTGCGAGGTCAAGCAGGGCGAGATCGTCGCCCTCATCGGCGCCAACGGCGCCGGGAAGACCACCATCCTCAACACCATCTCCGGTATCGTCCCCGCCGCCAGCGGGCGGATCACCTTCGAGGGTAAAGACATCACCCAGGTCCCGGCCCACGACATCGTGAAGCTCGGCATCTGCCAGGTCCCCGAGGGGCGCCGCGTCTTCTCGAAGATGAGCGTGCTGGAGAACCTGGAGATGGGCGCCTACTCGAAAAACGACAAGAAGATGATGCAGGAGGGGATCGAGCGCGCCTTCCAGATGTTCCCGCGCCTTGCCGAGCGCCGCAAGCAGCTCGCCAAGACCCTTTCCGGCGGCGAACAGCAGATGCTCGCCATGGGGCGCGCCCTGATGACCAACCCGCGCCTGCTCCTGCTCGACGAGCCCTCCATGGGCCTCGCCCCGATGCTGGTCGAGAAGATCTTCGAGGTGGTAACCGAGATCAACAAGACCGGCACCACCATCATGCTGGTCGAGCAGAACGCCCACATGGCCCTCTCCATCGCCAACCGGGCCTACGTCCTGGAGACCGGCGAGGTCGTCTTGAAAGGTGACGCCAAGGAACTGGCCGCCAACCCCGAGGTACGGAAGGCCTACCTGGGTGAATAAGGTGCCACGCCCCTCCGCACATCAACCGCTGGTGAACCCCTACTTGGCTGTCCTGGTAGGGGTTTTTGCCGTCTCCTTCTCGGCTCTCTTCGTCCGCCTCTGCAGCGCCCCGCCGCTCATCATCGCGAGCTACCGGCTCATCTTCACCTTTCTTTTGCTGCTGCCGGCCGGCCTCGCCAGCCGCTTCTCCGGCATCCGGGAGATGAATCTCCGTCAGTTCCTCCTCTCCGCAGGTAGCGGCCTCTTCCTGGCGCTCCACTTCGTCACCTGGTTCACCTCGCTCAAATACACCTCGATCGCCAGCTCGGTGGTGATCGTCACCACCCAGCCGGTCTTCGTGGTCCTGGGGTCTTGGCTCTTCTACAAGGAGAAGGTCCCCCGGAAGGCCGTTTACGGCGGCCTGCTGGCCATCTCCGGGAGCTTCGTGATCGGCGCCGGGGACTTCAGGACCGGGATGGAGGCCTTCGCCGGCGATCTGCTGGCGCTGGCCGCCGCCATCTTCATCTCCGGCTACATCCTCATCGGACGGCGGCTTCGCGGGAGCGTCGAGCTCTCCGGCTACACCCTGGTCACCTATGGCGCAAGCTCCGTGGTGCTGGCGGTAGCCACGCTGGCGGCCCGGGTCCCCTTCTATCCTTACCCCGCCACCGACTGGGCACTCTTCTTCGGGCTGGCCGCCGTCTGCACCGTCCTCGGCCACACCACCTTCAACTGGGCGCTCCGCTACGTGCAGGCGTCGGTCGTCTCGGTGAGCATCCTGGGCGAGCCGCTCGGGGCCATCGTCTGGGCCTCCATCTTCCTGAAAGAGTATCCGACCATCCGCCAGCTCATCGGGGGCTCCATCATCTTCACGGGGCTCTTCATCTTCACCCGCGTCTCCGCCCGCTTTAATAAGAGCCGGGAGGCGCTCACCGTGTCCGCGACGGAAGCATCATGAACGCCTATCTCAATTTCTTCATCAGCGTCTGGATCAAGTTCTTCTTCCTCCTCACCCCCTTCTTCGTCCTCTCGGTCTTTCTTTCCATGACCCAGGAGATGGCAGGAAGAGAACGGCGTAAACTCGCCGTGCGGGTGACCCTGGCGGTGCTTCTCGCCTGCTTCACCCTCTACTTCTTCGGCAACCACCTCTTCTCGCTGTTCGGCATCACCCTCGACTCCTTCCGGATCGGGGCTGGGGTTCTCCTCTTCCTCTCGGCGGTCCAGATGGTGCAGGGGGAGGCAGTGGCGGCGCCGGGCGAACGGCAGGACGACATCTCGGTGGTCCCGCTGGCGATTCCCATCACGGTGGGGCCCGCGACCACCGGTGCGCTGATGGTCATGGGGGCGGATCTTCAGGAGAACTGGCAGGTACTCGCGGGGTGCGCCGCGCTGGCAGCGGCGGTAGTCTGCATCGGGGTCATACTCTTTTGCGCCTCGGCTATCGAGCACGTCATCGGGAGAAAGGGGATAACCATCCTGAGCAAGCTGACCGGCCTGATGCTGGCCGCCATCGCGGCGCAGCTGGTCTTCACCGGGATCAAGAACTTCCTGCACCTCGGGTAGAGACAACGAAGGGGACTGGCTCCGTAAGGTGCCAGTCCCCTTTTTGTTCTTATTCCCTCTCCCCCCGGAGAGGGGCAGGGTGGAGGGAAGATGGCAGAGAAAAACCTCCCTCACCAGGCCTTCGGCCACCCTCTCCCCTGAAGGGGCGAGGGTATACCTAGTTACGGCCTTCGGCCACGCACTGCCCTGAGAAGGGCGGCAGGATGAAAGTTTATGGTTTCATGGCCACCGCCAACTCGCCGAGCGTCTCGATGGCCCGCTCCACCTTTTCGGACCAGTACCCCGCGTTGAGACGGATACAGTTTTGGTACTTCTGCCGGGGACTGAAGGCCGGGCCGGGGGCGATGGTGATGCCAGCCTTGAGCGCCTGCTCGTAGAGCGCCAGGGAATCAACGTAGGAGGGAAACTCCACCCAGAGGGCGAATCCACCCGCAGGGTTGGAGACCCTGGTTCCCTCCGGGAAATAGCGCCCCACGGCCTGGGTCACCTGCTGGATCTGCCGCGCGTGGATGCGCCTGAGGCTCCGCAGATGGTGATCGTAGCCGCCGTTGGCCAGGAACTCGGCGATGGCGAGCTGCGGCGGCGTGGCGTCGGCGATGGTGATCACCCCTTTCAGCCGCTCGATCTCGGCCTGATAGCGTCCCGGCGCGATCCACCCGACGCGGTAGCCGGGGGCAAGCGTCTTGGAGAAGGACGAGCAGAGGAGGACCGAGCCGTCCTTGTCGTAGGACTTGGCCACCCGCGGGCGCTCAGGGGAGAAACTGAGGTCCCCGTTCAGGTCGTCCTCGATGAGCGGCACCTCGTGCGAGGAGAGGAGCTCCACCAGTTCCTTCTTTCTCTCGTCGGGCATCAGGCACCCGAGGGGATTGGAGAAATTGGTGACCGCCAGGCAGGCGCTGATCCTGTTGTGCTCAAGCGCGTAGCGAAGGGCGTCGATGCTCATCCCGTCCCGGGGATGGGTCGGGATCTCCAGGGCTTTCAGGCCGTACAGTTCCAGCGCCTGCAGAAAGTTGTAGTAGGAAGGAGACTCGATGGCCACCGTGTCCCCTGGACGGCAGGTCGCGAGGAGCGCCAGGTTCACCGCCTCCATGCAGCCGCAGGTAGTTACGATCTGGTCGGGAGTGAGGGTACAGCCGGCGTAGACCAGGCGGCGGGCGACCTGTACCCGGAGCTTTTCGCACCCCGGCGGGCTCTCGTAGGAGACGCTCTGCTCCCGGTAGCGCCTCGCCTCGGTGGAGAGCATCCGGTTCAGGCGGTCGATGGGGAGATGCTCCGGGTTCGGGATGGCGGCCCCCAAGGGCACCAGCGAACGGTCCCGCATGTCGCGCATGATCATGCTGGAGAGTTCCTTGATGCTCACCTTGGTAGGGAGCGAGCGGGCGATGGACATGGAGGGCTCGGCGGGGATGTTCCCCCGGCGCGCGAGCACGTAGTAGCCGGACTGGGGGCGGGCCTCGATGAGACGGCGATCCTCCAGGACTCCGTACGCCTCCATCACTGTATTGATGCTGACGCTCAGCTGCCGGCTCAAGGCGCGCACCGATGGTATGCGGGAGCCGGGGCCGAAAGTTCCCTCCTCTATCAGGTGGGCCACCTTCCCGGCCACCTCCTCATAGAGCGGGACTTTCAAACTGTTAGTCTGGATCATGGTCTCCATGGCGTGACATCCTATCGCGTGAACTGACAGTGGAAAAGCAACAGTTGCCGTCATAATATACGGTTACAGTTTCTCTATTGTCAAACTGTTACGGTAACAATTGTAATTTGATGTATCTGTCACTCTCGACTTTCCTCCGCTATAGTTGCCATCATCACAATGAGGTGACCGCCGCAAAGAGCGGCAAACAAGGGGGAGAGCCATGGAAATCGTGCTCGATGACGGCGCGGTACTGGGGATTGACGGCAGGCACGGGCTCTGTGCCGTGCGATGTCTGGAAGGGGCTTTGTACGTGACCCGCACCGGCGACCCGAGGGATTACTGCCTCGGCCCGGGCGAACAGATGGAGATCGGGAAGCGGGATCACGTGGTGGTCGAAGCGTGGGGCGCAGCGCGCCTTAAATGCACCGCCGCCGATGCCAAGGCCTCACGCTCCCGCGGCGCGGAGGTGTGGCACCTGGTCGGCTCGGCATAACCGTCACGTTAAACGGTTGTCGAAACGGCAACAACTGCCCTACGTCGCGCCCCAAGCGTACCCCGCCCCTTCAAGGGGAGGGACAGGGTGAGGATGGGTGAATAAGATAAGTAGGGTGGGCACTCCGTGCCCACGCGAGTCCGAAAGAGACCGGTGGGCAGGAGGCTGCCCACCCTACAAAGGGAGAGCCGGATGGAAGCAAAGCTCAGCAAAAGCGCGCAGAAAGTACAGGACGCCCTCACCGCACTGGGCCTCTCCTGCCAGGTGGAGGAGCGTTCGTCGAGCACCCGCAGCGCCGATGAGGCGGCCCAGGTGGTCGGCTGCGACGTGGGGCAGATCGTCAAGTCCCTGCTCTTCCGCGGCGAGGTGACCGGCCAGCCGCTTTTCGTGCTTGCCAGCGGACGCAACCGGGTCTGCGTCGAAAAACTCGCGGCCCTGGCCGGTGAGCCGATCGGCAAGGCCGACGCCTCCTTCGTCCGCGAGAAGACCGGGTTCGCCATCGGCGGCGTGGCTCCCTTGGGGCATCCCGAGAAACTTGCCACCATCGTCGACGAGGACCTTTTGCAGTATCCCGAACTCTGGGCGGCGGCGGGGACCCCGGCGGCACTCTTCCGGCTCACCCCGAAGGAGCTCACCGTCATCACCGACGGCCGGGTCGCTTCGGTTCGGGAGACGACATGACCACCGTCGCATCGCTCGATAGGGATCCCGCCCGGGAGGCGAGGCTCGGGGTCATCTGCGGCCTCGCGGCTTACCTGGTCTGGGGCTTCTTCCCGATCTTCTTCAAGCTGGTCTCCCAGGTTCCGCCCCTGGAGGTCGTGGCCCACCGGGTCGTGTGGTCGCTGGTCTTCCTGACGGTCCTGGTTACCGTCAACGGCCGCTGGGGAGACATCCGTAGCGCCTTCGCAACCCGCAAGACGCTGGCCACGCTCTGCGCCACCACCGTCCTCATCGCGACCAACTGGCTGGTCTTCATCTATGCCATCGGCAAGGGGGAGGTGCTCCAGTCGAGCCTCGGCTACTTCATGACCCCGCTCGTGAACATCGTGCTCGGCTTCGTCTTTCTTCACGAGCGGATGAAGCGTGGGCAGGCCATCGGGGTCATGCTAGCCGTCGTCGGCCTCACCCTTTCGGCCCTCCGGCTGGGGACCATCCCCTGGATCGCGCTCGCCCTGGCGGCCACCTTCGGGCTCTACGGCCTGCTGCGCAAAACGGTGCCGGTCGACTCTCTGGTCGGGCTCTCGGTGGAAACCTTCCTGGCCGGTCCGGTGGCGGCGAGCTACCTGGTGTACCTGGGAGTCACCGGGCAGGGGGCCTTCCTGGCCGGATCGATGAAAGACAGCACGGTCCTCTTCCTCTCCGGGGTGGTCACTGCCGTTCCGCTTTTGATCTTCACCGCGGCAGCCAAGCGCTTAAGGCTCATGACCATCGGCTTTCTCCAGTACATCACGCCGAGCATCCATTTCCTCTTGGCAGTATGCCTCTATGGGGAGGAGTTCAACGCCACCCACCTGGTGACCTTCCTCTGCGTCTGGAGCGGCCTGGCCGTCTATTCCTGGTCCGCAATCGCCCTCGCCCGCAAGCCCGCCGTCGCGGGCGCACGCATGGAGACAGCCGTCGAATGAGCGAGGCCGCGGAGGAAACAAGCTCCGGCGCCGTGATCGCCGAGCGCTCATCATGCCTGGCGGACGGGGTGAAGGTCGCCTGGCCGATCTGTCTCGGCTTCATCCCGATCGGCCTCTCCTTCGGCGTGCTGGCGCAGAAGGCGGGGCTTGGCCCGGTACACGTGCTCCTGATGTCGACGGTCGTCTTTGCCGGGAGTTCCCAGTTCATCGCCGTCTCCATGCTGCAGGGAGGCGCCTCGGCCGCCGCCATCGTGGCCACCACCCTGGTCGTGAACCTGCGGCATCTCCTGATGAGCTCCGCCATGTCGGTACGCTTTCCCGGCGTCGGCAAGCGCTTCCTGGCCCTCTTCGCCTACGGCGTCACCGACGAGAGCTTTGCCGTCAACATGGCCTGCTTCCGCAAGGAAGGGTGGGACCGCTGGCGCGCCCTGGCGGTCAATCACATCACCAACCTCTGCTGGATCGCCAGCACCGTCGCCGGGGTCTACATCGGCGACCTGGTCCCCGCCGGCGCCTTCGGGATCGATTTTGCCCTCCCCGCCATGTTCATCTGCCTCCTGATCTTCCAGTTCCGGGAGCGGCTCCACATGGTGACCGCCCTCATCGCCGCCCTTCTCTCGGTCTCCTTATCCGTGGTCTTCACCGGGAACGGTCATGTCATCACCGCCTCCTGCGCGGCGGCCACCATCGGCTTCCTCATCAAAAGGCGGGGGAAGAGGAGGGGCGATGCCTGATACCGGTTACCTCTTGGTCATCGCCGGGATGGGGCTAGCCACCTACCTCCCCCGCATGCTCCCCCTGACCGTGCTGGCCAACCGGAAGCTTCCGCGCTGGCTGACCGACTGGCTCGATCTCATCCCGGTCTCCATCCTGAGCGCGCTCCTGGCGCCGGGGCTGGTGACCTCCGGGACCCCGCGGGTGCTCGACCTCTCCAAGCCCGACCTCCTGGCCGCCATCCCCACCATCCTCTTTGCCCTAAAGACACGGTCGCTGGCGGGAACGGTGATCGTTGGGATGGGGCTCTACTGGGCGATCACGGCCTTGAAGTAAGAAGGGTAAGCCCTTGGTGAGGGCCTAAACGTAAAAAGGCGCCGGGCATTTCTGCCGGGCGCCTTTTTTGCGCTATGGCTCTTCGGAAAGCTAATTGTCTTCGGCGAGCAGCGTCCGATCGTTCTGGAAGCTCGTACGCCTGATCTCGTGGAACTTCTCGAGGAGCCGGTCCACGGTGAGCGCCTTCTTCTCCTCCCCTTCCACGTCGAAGATGATCTCCCCCTTGTCCATCATCAGGAGCCGGTTGCCGAACTCGATGGCGTGGCTCATGTTGTGGGTGATCATCATGGCGGTGAGCTTGTACTCCTCGATGAACTTGTTGGTGAGCTCCAAAACGATCTCGGCGTTCTTGGGGTCGAGCGCCGCGGTGTGCTCATCCAGCAGGACCAGGTCCGGCTTGGAAAGAACCACCATGAGGAGAGTCAGCGCCTGGCGCTGGCCGCCCGAGAACATGGCCAGGTTTTCCTTCATCCGGTTCTCCAGCCCCATCTTGAGCTGGGTGAGCTCCTGCCTGAAGAGCTCCCGTTTCGCGTGGTTCAGGCTCCGCCTGAGCCACTTGAACCCCTTCCGGTAGGTGATCATCATGTTGTCTTCCAGGCTCATGTTGGAGGCGGTTCCCAACAGGGGATTCTGGAAGATCCTGCCGATATGCTTGGCCCTTTTGTACTCGGGCTCCCTCGTTACGTTCTTGTCGTTCAAGAAGATGGAGCCGATAGTCGGGGTGATGGTCCCGGCGATCAGGTTGAAGAGGGTAGACTTGCCGGCGCCGTTGGAGCCGATGACGGTGATGAAATCACCCTCCTTGACCTTGAGGTTGATGTTGGAGATGGCCACGTTCTCGTTGACCGTCCCCTGGCCGAAGATCATGCGTACGTCTTTTAACTCAATCATTTTTCACCACTGCCTTAGCGGGCCTCTTGAATTTCCTGCTCTGGGTCACGACCAGGAGCACGATGATCAGGATACCCTTGATAAGATTCAGATCGTTCGGCGTCATGTTGATGAGATAGCCGTAGTAGCGCCCCACGTACAGGACGCCGTGGAAGCAGATGGAACCGAGCAGCGCGCAGAGGGTGAGGACGCTGATGCGGTTGCTCTTCATGATCAGGAACTCGCCGATCATGACCGAGGCGAGACCGGAGATGATGATCCCCTGCCCGAGGCCGACGTCGGCAAAGCCCAGGTACTGGGCGGCGAAGGCGCCGGAGAGCGCCACCAGGCCGTTGGAGAGGCCGAGGCCGATCGCCTTCAAGGTCTTCGGGTTCACCCCCTGGGAGACGACCATCTGCTCGTTGTTCCCCATCGCCCCGATGGTGAGCCCCAAGTCGGTGCGGAAGAAGAGGTCGAGGAGGAACTTGAGGATGAGAGCCACCAGCACGAAGAAGACCAGCGACTGGTAGTCGTCCGGCACGATCCCGTCGAGCTTTTGGTTGACCACGGTGAGTACGGTGTCGACGTTCAGAAGCGGCACGTTGGCGCGGTTGCCGAGCACCCGGATGTTGACCGAGTAGAGCATGGTCATGGTCAGGATACCGGCCAAGAGGTTCGGCACCTTCAGGTGGTTGTGGATGAGCGCCGTAATGTAGCCGGCGATGACGCCGCCTGCGAAGGCGAGCAGGAGAGCCAGCCAGAGATTCACCCCGGCCAGGATGCAGGTGGCCATGATCGCCGCGCCGAGCGGGAACGAGCCGTCCACCGTGAGGTCAGGGAAATCGAGCACCCGGAAAGATATGAACACCCCGAGCACCATGATCCCGTAAATGAGTCCTTCTACGAAGATACCTTCAATCATGACGACGCTGTTTCCTTGTTCTTCTGCCGCTAAAAAGTCCCCCTTTGGAAAAGGGGGATTTAGGGGGATTTATTCCTCCCGGAAAACCACCAATCCCCCCGTGCCCCCCTTTGTCAAAGGGGGGAGGGAGGAGACGTTGGATTGAGCGGAGGGTTGTTACCTCAGGCGATGGGTTACTTCTTTACCAGCTTGCCGTTCTGGACGACCTTGTTGGCGGTCTTGACGAGGTTGGCCGGAACGGTCAGCCCCAGCTTCTTAGCCACGTCCAGGTTGATCAGCAGGTCGACGTCGGATGCCTTGGTCATGAAGCGGGTCGGCATCTGGTCGGGACGCTTCCCTTTGAGGATCTCGGCTACCATCTTGCCGGTGACGCGGCCCATCTTGTAGTAGTCGAAGCCCCAGGCAGCCAGCACCGGGAATTTTTCGGCGGAGCTCGGGTCGGCCGACATGACCGGCACCTTGTTCTTCATCGCGACGTCAGTCACGGCGGAGAGGGCGGAGACCACGGTGTTGTCGGTGGAGATGTAGAGGGCGTCAACCCTCCGGACGATCGCCTGTACTGCCTCTTTTACTTCCGAGGACTTGGAGACGGTGGTCTCGACGTACTCGATGTGGAGATCCTTGCAGGCCTGCTTCACGACACCCGCCAGCACCACCGCGTTCTCCTCGGAGCTGGTGTAGATGTGGCCAAGGCGCTTCACCTTCTTCATCTTGAGGAGCAGTTCGATCTGCTGTTTGACCGGGGTCATGTCGGAGACGCCGGTCACGTAGCGGGAGCTCTTGGTGAGGGACTTCACCAGACCGGCCTTGACCGGGTCGGTGACGGCGGAGAAGACGACCGGGGTGGTCTTCAGGGTGTTGACCAGGGCCTGGGCGGTGGGGGTAGCGATGCCGACCGCCACGGCGACTTTTTCGGACTTGAACTTGTTGGCGATGGAGGCGGCGGTGTTGGAGTCGCCGTTGGCATTCTGGAGGTCGTACTGGACGTTCACCTTCTCGGCGGCCAGCTCGTCCTGGATCCCTTTCTCGACGGCGTCGAGGGCGGGATGGGAAACGATCTTCGAGACTCCGATCAGAGCCTTGCCACCAGGGGCGGCAACGGCCGAAGAAACAGAGAGGGCGACTGCAAGTACGGCGGATGCCAGAGTAACTAGTTTTCTCACGGGTCAACTCCTATTCCATTGTATTTTCCAGCCAGTGATCTAAAAGGTCCTCTGGTCAGAATGTCATGCCAATCGTGCGAGAATAGCACCGCACCAGATACTGCGTCAACGGCTTTATCAGCCGCAACGAACAATTGGTTGCCGCGACCAAATAGCACGAAACTCAGGAAAAGCTGCCGGGCTTCTATCGCAACCACGACAAGGTCCAGCACCGCACGCTGCCCTTCAGCTTTCGGCTCGATGCCGGGTCCCGTTCCATCCGCAACAAAACAGCAAGGGTTGCATTCGGAGAAATTATAGTTAGTATTTGCTAATGCGTTACAGCAAACGGCCGCCCGCGCGGCGGAAGGGGGTGACACCAAATGTCCATGCTATTCATCACAATCGATCTTATGGGAAAAGATGCCGTTTTCATCAGCAACTGCTATCGCTACCACAGCGGTTTGGCCAACCTCGCGTTGTACCGGAACCCGCCCCCCGGCTTACCCAGCCTTGAGCAGGCCAAGGAGAGAATCGACGCCCTGCAATCGGCCTTTGAGGGTGGGACGACTGGTAATCGCGTGCATATCGAGTTGCGAAACATAGCTCGTCGCGACGTCACCGACATGTTCAAAAGGATCATCAGCTACTTGCAGTCCGTGGCAACCGACGAGGATATCCCCGCACTCATCCAGGCTGGTTTTGGGGTCAGGCGCTTTTTCGCCCACAAGAAATCTGCTGCAGCACCGGTAAGTTGAAACCTCCGCCGCATCGGCCGCCTGCCCTCCGACTCCCGGAGGGCAGGTGCTCCCACCACACCACCTCGCTTTACTTTGTCTTCCGGCCTCCAACGTCAGTGCGCCCTCCCCGTTTCGGCCGAATTGGTCACCAACTTTTCTCTCGACATGGTCTTGCTTGAACTCACAGGTAACAATCATTGGCTCGTCCATCGCCTAGCTTGGACTTTTGATGCTGACGGTACCTCCCGCGCTGGCCATGCTGCCTCCTGTTCAACCCGACGTCACGACTTGAGATCCCGATCACCGGTCCTGCGATGCCGATCATCAGTCCTGTAATGCCGATCATCAGTCCTGCAATGCCGATCATCAGTCCTGCAATGCCGATCATCAGTCCTGCGATACCGATCATCTGTCCTGCGATACCGATCATCAGTCCTTCGATACCTATCATCAGTCCTGCGATACCCATTGCCCCTCCTGACATCACGGTCCTCTGTCCCAAAGACCTCGACCTCAGCCTTAACCATTCCTGCCGTAGCACCGGGAAAGGTCGTTTCTGACTCCGCGAAGACGCTCGCACTTACTACCGAACCCATGGTTGAGGTGACGATCCCTTTCAGAGGAGTAAATGCAGCCATCCGACGACTCGCTGTCTGGTCCACTTCGGCAATTGTCGTCATTGAAATAGCTGAAAGAGGCAATCTCAGGACTGACCAAAGCTGTCGCAGGACCAACCATGCCTATCACAGGACCGACCATGCCTATCGCAGGACCAACCCATCCGCCACACCTGGTTTAACGCCGTGGCGAAGAGACCGGCCGGCTCCTTGAGGACGGGGAGGTCGCGGACGCTGAGTTGTAATGGCAGGGGTGGCGAGGAGTTTCTCCACCTTATGGATGGTGTGCTTTTCGGAGAGGAGCGCCACCATGTACAGATTGAGACTAAAGCTATCTGCCTCCGCCTCACGTGCCAGGCCGGCATGCAGTCGTTTCGGAAGGCGAAGGGGAAACTTCACGCTATAACGGCTTTCCGTCATCGCCGCCGGCAAAGGGACTTCGATGCCATCTTCAATTGCCCCGGTTTTTCCAGTACTACTGTGATGGCACATGAGGTATATTCCGCAGGGGCCGGATGCCCTGGCGGCATGATGACTTTAACGGGAGGGATACGACAGGTGAAAATCGGAAGGAATGATTTATGCCCCTGCGGCAGTGGAATCAAGTACAAGAAGTGCTGTGCCGGCAAGCAGGACGCCGGGGGACACCCTTCCATGGGTGAGGTGATGGGAGAATTGCGCGAGGTTCTCGAAGGGCAGAGCTTCGGGTCCATAGAAGAGGTCAACGCCTTCCTCCGCCAACACATGGAGCGGCGCAGCCAAGCGCCTATCGACGACTTCCACGGCCTTTCATCGGAACAGATGCACCGGTTGCTCTATTTCCCCTTCGAAACTCCCGAACTGTTCGCCTTTCCCTCCCGCCTCGACATCGCCCCGGAGGCCCCGATCATGGCGCTCTTCAACCTGCTGGCCGACGGTATCGGCGAAGATGGGCTGAAGGCCACCGCCACCGGCAACCTCCCGCGGAACTTCTGCCGCGAAACGGCTCTTGCCTACCTGGGAGACGAGGGATACCGTCACCGGACACGATATGGCGGCATCAACAGCGAGCCGGATTTTTCGGAGCTCCATGTCAGCAGGATAATCGCGGAGTCGGCCGGATTGGTCCGAAAGTACAAAGGAAAGTTCATCCTCAGCCTGGAATGCCGGAAGATAATGAAGGAAGCGGGGGCATCGGGAATCTACCCCCGGCTGTTCCGCGCCTTCGCGAGGGAGTACAACTGGGGATACCAGGACCGGTATGAGGAAGTGGCGATCGTCCAGCAATCGTTTCTGTTCACCATCTACCTGTTGCAGCGCTATGGCAGCGATTGGCGGACTTCGGACTTTTACGCAGAAAACTTCCTCCGCGCGTTCCCGATGGCGGTCAGGGAAGTTCCGCCGTCACCGTACTGGAGCCAGGAGGAAACCATCACTCGCTGCTACACGCTCCGCGCCTTGGAGAGGTTCGCCGAGTTCGCAGGCCTGGTCGAGATCGAGCGCGACCCGAAGGACAAGTACTCAGACCACTTCCGCCTGCGCAAACTGGCCCTCGTTGACCATGTTGTCCATTTGCAGGTGTAAAGGAACCAGACACTGCGGGGAAGGTAAAAGCCTGTCATCAGCCCAGCCGACTACTCCCTCCCCTTCAAGGGGAGGGCCGGGGTGAGGATGGGTGAATTAAGATTCCCGCTCCTGCGCGGCCAGCGCATCCTCCATCTCTTTCAGAAGTTTCCTGTCTTCCCCAAGGTCCGGATGATTTGTCTCCTCATCAATTGAAACCGTCTGCCGGGCGTACTCTATCGCTTTGACCAGATCACTGCGACGCCTATACTCCATTGCCAAGTTCCAGCAAGTTACTGCCTCTCCTGCAAGGTCCCCGATCTCACGTCTGATGGCAAGGCTTTCTTCCAGCGTCTTCAGCGCCTCATCATTACGCCCCCAGGCACGATAGATCTGGGAGATGTTGTTGAGTGTCGTTCCTTCACCGGAGCGGTCCCCTATCTCACGCCGGATGGCAAGGCTCTCTTCCAGCGTCTTCAGCGCCTCGTCATAGCGCCCCCAGGCACGATAGATCTGGGAGATATTGTTGAGCATCGTTCCTTCGCCGGAGCGGTCCCCGATCTCACGACTGATGGCAAGGCTCTCTTCCAGCGTCTTCAGCGCCTCGTCATAGCGCCCCCAGGCATCATAGATAACGGAGATATTGTTGAGTATCGCTCCTTCGCCGGAGCGGTCCCCGATCTCACGACAGATGGCAAGGCTCTCTTCCAGCGTCTTCAACGCCTCGTCATAGCGCCCCCAGGCGCAATAGATTTGGGAGATATTGTTGAGTATTGTTCCTTCGCCGGAGCGGTCCCCGATCTCACGACTAATGGCGAGGCTCTCTTCCAGCGTCTTCAGCGCCTCATCATAGCGCCCCCAGGCACTATAAATCTGGGAGATATTGTTGAGGGTCGCTCCTTCGCCGGCGCGGTCCCCGATCTCACGCCGGATGGCAAGGCTCTCTTCCAGCGTCTTCAGCGCCTCGTCATAGCGCCCCCAGGCGCAATAGATCTGGGAGATATGGTTGAGGGTCGTTCCTTCGCCGGAGCGGTCCCCGATCTCACGCTGGATGGCGTAGGCTTTTTTGTAGTGACGAAGCGCCTCGCCGAGTTGGCTGTCACGTTGTAGCGCAAGGGCGAGTGTAAACTCTAGATCACCCCGTAGCGCAGAGGGAGCCTCGGGAAGCGACTCAATTCCTTCAAACGCGGCATCAGCGGCGAATGTGGGAAGATTCCGGCGCATGAGCCAATTACTGAGATCGAGGAAAAGAGCGGCTCTTTCCTCGGGATTAATTGTTCGCTCAATGAGCTCTCGGACACTCGCCAGATGCTTGTTAACCGCCGTTCTTTCCTCTTCGGTCAGCCGATTTATCGTGGCGGCCCGCTCGGGAAACTCCCACACAGATAATTTTTCAGCTTCCGGCCTCCCTTCCAGCCAATACGTGTGATGCCGGAAGTCCCAGAGGTCGCCGGCGCTGGATATGAACGTGCTGGCATCGGCGCTGTGGAGGAAGAGAACAAAGCGAAGGTTTTTCTTAGAGATCACATCACGGTGGAGGTTCAGGTATTCAAGGAAAGTGGGGTCCAGATCTCCCGAACCCATACGGGGAAAACTGGTGACGAGAGCGAGGGCGTTGGTACTGGAGGACTCTGAAAGGAGGTCGTACAACCGACCGGTGCCATGTTCGGGTCTCCCGGCGGGGTCGAAGGTCTGTGGGGTAATGCCGAGTGTGCTTAATGACCGGCGGAGGGTGCCTTGAAATGCGACCTTAACGGCTTCATGCTCGTAATAGACAATGAGGAAAAGCGGGCGGCCCGACGCGAGCGCATCTGCTGCCTGGCTGGCGATCGCTTTCGCGATGGTTTCAGCATTGACAGAGTCATTCACGTCTGTCATGCAGGTGCCTGTACCTGCAATCCGAGAACATACTCTTTCAGAACATGACGGAGATCCAGCCAAAGGTCCCCATTTTCGTACTCGACAACGGCCCTTGACTGAAGAAACGGCTCTACTCCATCGACCCATCCCTGGGCACTCGACTGGACTTCCTTAAGGAGCGGAATCGCGGCACCGCGAATCAAGGGTTGGTACTCTTTTTTAACTTGATCGAAGACCTTATGCGCATCGTCCATCTCTATCTTGGACGCTCCTCTCTGGAGGGCGAAATAAGCTGCCTCGTGGATAGCCCTGGCGGTTTCCCGGAACAGGCCGCCGCCAATCCTCAGCAGTTCGTCCAGCACACCTTCCTCAAAGTTGTCCGCCGGATTCGCCAGCCGCTTTTCGACAAAACTCCGCATGAGTATGTACCCCGGATGCGTCGCACTCAGTGGTGGGAGAACCAAGGTCTTATGCTCTCTTTCATAGAGACGCACTGCAGAAAAGGCATAAAGCTCGTCAGAAGGGATACGGCTACTGGAGAGGCCTCTGAAATAGACCGGCAACGTGTAGATGATCGAGAAGCGCGGCTGAACCAGTGTGTCATAGTTTTCCTGGAAGAGCCTCGTGTGCATCTCTTTATG
Source organism: Geomonas sp. Red276 (assembly GCF_054784495.1). Lineage (NCBI taxonomy): Bacteria > Pseudomonadati > Thermodesulfobacteriota > Desulfuromonadia > Geobacterales > Geobacteraceae > Geomonas > Geomonas sp. Red276. The sequence goes on along the minus strand of NZ_BLXW01000010.1, from coordinate 111,556 downwards.
GGCGAGCGAGTCCCCCTTCTCGAGGTCATCGATTACCACGAGAAGTTTCTTTTTGGTGGCGTTCTTAACTTCCTGCGCCATCCGGTTGATTATATCGATAAGATCCTGGATGCGAGGTTCCAGTTTTAACTTTTCTTCCCGTTTCCACTCCCTTGTCAATGGCAGCGTAAAAGTGTACCAGTTACGGTAATCGAAAAGTGTACCACCCCCTGTTAGAGAACTGCTTGGTCCAGGGATGTTGCCGTTGAGTCACCTCCTTTCTCGGAGAGTGTCTTGGCGAAAGCGTGGCCTTGGAGGCGATAACTGTGCCCCTTGATGTTGACTACCTTGCAGTGGTGCAGCAGCCGGTCCAGGATTGCTGAAGCGATGACTGGATCTCCAAAGAGCTCCTGCCAGTCGGAGAAGCTCTTGTTCGAGGTGATGATTGTCGAGCTTCTCTCGTAGCGATAGGTGACGAACTGGAAAAAGAGGTACGCTTCCTGGCTGGTAACCGGCAGGTAACCGACCTCATCGACGATGACCAGATTGGAACTGAGGAAAGCCTTTCCCTTGGACTGGCTCTCCTTGAGTTTGGCGATCAGCGTGTGCATCGTCGTGAAGTAGACCTTAACGCCGTGGTAGCAAGCCTTGATGGCCAGAGCGATGGCGAGATGGGTCTTGCCCACTCCCGGCGGGCCGAGGAGAATCACGTTCTCCTGGCGGCTCAGAAAGGTCATGTCAAAGAGCTCCATCACCGACCTCTTGTCGAGGTGAGGGTGGAACGAGAAATCATACTCCTCGATGGTCTTCGCCATTGGCAGACCGGCGATCTTGATCGCCGTGGTGACCCGCCGTTTGTCCTTGGCCGCCACTTCCTCCTCCAGCAGTTGGTCGAGGAACGCAAGGCAGGAGCCGCCATTGGCCTGGGATGCGTCTGCAACTGAATCGAGGATCTCCACCGCCTTGAAAAGTTTCAGCCTTTTGAGGTTGTCCTGGAGGCGCTCGTAGGTTAGCTGTTCCATTAGGCACCTCCCGCGGCGTAGCGCTCATACTCGGAGAGGGGACGGTGGTAGACCTCCGGGTAAAGACTCCCGGTGGTGAGCCCTCTGGTTGCCTTCCCTTTGTCCCTTCCGTAGCGTGGCGTCTGCTCCGGCGTCAGGCGGACCCGGGCTTTCGGGATGCCGAGGGTCAGCCCTTTCTGGTCGGGGATTTGGTACTGCTTCAGCAAAGTGGCGTCGTCATAGATGCGCAGATCCTTGCCTTTTACCTTTAGCAGAACCTTCTTGCCGACCCCTTGGGGAGGGACGTAGTACCTGTTGCCGCCGAACGAGAGGAGGCAGTCCTTGTAGACCTTGCGGTAATACTTCAGCGAGGTGTCGTAATGGCTCGGGGGCAGCTCGCCCAGATGAGGAACCTCCCCTTCCCATCGAGTTTCGATCTGCTGCCGGTGGGTGCCGTGGATCCGCTGATCGGCGGTCTCCCGTTTCCAGCGCATGACGTCACGGTTGGCCTGTATAACCGAGGAAAACTCATAGCCGCGCCAGAAGCTCTCCCGGATGTAATCCATCGGCCGTTCGACCTTCCCCTTCACCCACGGACTGTAAGGGGGACACAGGCGCGGTGTGAATCCGTAATGACGGGCGAAGTGGAAGAACTCGTTGTTGAAGGTCGGCTTGCCGTTCTCCCTGGCGATCACGACGTTCTTCATGTTGTCATAGAGCACTTCCGCCGGCACGCCGCCCAGATGCTCGAAGCCGCGAATATGGCAGTCCATGAAGATCTCAAGGGTGCATCGCTCGACGAACTCGACGTACATGGCACGTGAGAAGCCAAGGAGCATGACAAAGGCATAGACGGTCGTCGTCTTGCCATTGGTGTCGACGACCTTGAAATCACCCCAATCGACCTGGGCCTGCAGACCCGGCTCTGTCTCAAAGCGGGTATAGGCGATCCGGCACTTCTGCTCTTTGATGGAGCGGACGAACACCTTCATGGTCTCGTAGCTGCCGGTATATCCCATGCGCTTGAGACGCTCGAGGATCCATGTGGCCTGGTAATCGTCCTCTTCGAGGAAGTCTCGGATGACTTGGTGGTACGGCTCGAGGACCGATGGTTTCGCCGTCTTGCGAGTGTAGGCTGGAAAGCTGGAGCTCTCCAGGTGCTTCTTGACGGTCTTGCGGTGGATGCCGAGTTTCTTGGCGATCCAGCGCACGCTGTGGCCCTGGCGTTTAAATGCGAGAATGTCCATGTACGCCTCCGTGGAAATCATCGGCATCCCCCCTTTCTCTGTGAAGGGATACCACGGGTTCCCGGGTGGTACACTTTTCGTTACCGCTTTTGGGTCATTTTTGCATTACCAGTGACATCCCTCCGTGATCCTAGCTGTGCCTTAAAGAACGCAAGCCACGCATTTCCTTTGGCTCCCGCTTCAAGTTTCATCTCCTCGTCGTGCAGAAATGAAGTTACCACTTGGCGTCCCCAAGAGTTCAACTCTTCAGTCAGACCGTTAGAGACATACCCTGACTTTGACAGTGCAAGACCAACCTCCACCAAGAGGGCGTCATGAGTGAGATGTATGACCTCGGTTCCGAAGTCCTGGGCGGTGAGCAAAACGGTTTCATAGGTGGACTGAATCTCCGGATCATGGCAGAGACGGTTCAACTCAGTGGTCTTGCCGCTGCCCCTATGCCCGCAGAGAAAAGCATGTAGGTCATTCCTGCTTTGTTTCAGGTCAAAGGAGAGCTTTTGGAGTTTCGGGTCGGTTCGACTGATATAGAATTCACTGCGGGGATCGATCAACAAGGTGGGTTCAAAGACATCCCAGACATCTTTCAGGGTCTTGGCCGGAACAATCGAGCGGAACTGGATATCGCAGCAGCCGTTATTCATGTCAGAACTCCGTGGGGTCGTTGTCGGGAAGCAGATGCCGTTCGGCCTGTGGCCCTAGCGTATTTGAGGAATATACGGTTTCTGTAGATAGGTTTCAACTAATTGTGTAGCAGAAAGAAGAACAGGCACTTACGTCGGTGTCGTAAGTGCCTGTTCGAATGGTAGCTATGGTGCCCAGGGACGGAATCGAACCGCCGACACGAGGATTTTCAATCCTCTGCTCTACCGACTGAGCTACCTGGGCAAGAGACCAACTTTATACTTGAATTATCCGGGGGAGTCAACCCTTTTTTCACCTTCGTATCCCCTCTATGGCTATGAGAGCCTGAAAACCACCCTCACCCGCCCTTCGGGCACCCTCTCCCCTGTAGGGGCGAGGGTATGATCGTCACGCTTGTTAGATTAGGCGCGGGAGATGAAGCGGCCGTCGCGGGTGTCGACCTTGATCTTTTCGCCGGTCTCCAGGTAGGGAGGCACCTGGAGCTTGTGACCGGTCTCCAGGGTCGCTTCCTTGGTCTGGGCGGTGGCGGTGGCGTTTTTCAGGGCGGGGAGGGTCTCGGTGACCACCAACTCGACCACCATCGGCAGATCGACGTTCACCATGCGCTCCTGGAAGATGCCGAGCTGGACCTCGGTCCCGTCCAGCAGAAACGGCGCGAGGGCGGAGAAGGAATCCTCTTCCATCTCGAACTGCTCGTAGGTCTCCAAGTCCATGAAGATCCCCTTGGCGCCGTCGGCGTAGAGGAACTGCCCCTTGTGGCGCTCGAAATCGGCCTCGTCGACCTTGTCGCCGGAACGGAAGGTCTTCTCAAGCACCTGCCCGGTGATGAGGTTCTTGTACTTGGTCTTGACCATGGTGTTGGCCCCGCGGGCGGAGGGGGACTGGAAGCTGACGTCTACGATAACACAGGGGGCGGCATCCAACTGGATGACGAGGCCCTTTTTGAAGTCGTTGGTGGTGTACATGAAGATCTCCTTTGCGAAAATTCTCTCTTATTTATCAGAAAAGCATGATAACTTCAACAATTCGACAACTAAACCAGGAGGCCCCATGAAGATAGATACCGAGTTCATCAAGCTGGACAGTTTCCTCAAAGCGGTCGATGCCGTCTGCTCGGGGGGCGAGGCCAAGATCATCATCTCGGAGGGGATGGTTACTGTCAACGGCGAGGTGGAACTGCGTCGTGGAAGGAAACTTCGTCCCGGCGACCGCGTGGAGCTGGATGGAAACAGCTTCCTGGTCGAGTAGCCTCACCCGCCCGCGCGCTTGGCCTTGTAGCCGCGTTTGGTCAACTCGGCCAAAAGCAACTCGCCGTGATCCCCCTGGATCTCGATGGTACCGTCCTTGGCGGTTCCACCGCAGCCACAGCGGCGCTTCAATTCTCCCGCCAGGTTGGTCAGCGCTGTTGCATCCAGAGGGAGACCGGTGATAACCATGACGGTTTTGCCGCCGCGCCCCTTGCTCTCCCTGCGAATCCGCACCACACCGTCTCCGGCAGCAGCTCCCGCATTCTTCCGGCAGACGCACTCCTTCGCCGGCTTTCCACATCCCGGGCACATCCTGCCGAATTCGGTGGAGTAGACAACGGGGGCATCATTGTTGGAAGGGCTCTTTTTCATAGAGGTTTACATAGCAGAAAAGGAGGGGGGGAGGCAACGGCAAAACCGCCCTCACCCGGCCTTCGGCCACCCTCTCCCCTAAAGGGGCGAGGGTTTATTGATTAAGGGCCTTCGGCCACCCTCTCCCCTAAAGGGGCGAGGGTTTGGGCACATCGCTTTCCATGATGGGGCGCGGGGTGAGGCGGTCGGGGATCTTCAGGATGGTTACACCGGCAGGGGGCTCGAGCTCCCGGTAGAGGGGCGTGCTTCCCCGCTGATAGGTTTTCGAGAAGTGCATGGGGAGCACGTACGTGGGGCGAAGCTTGTCCAGCAGGAGATTGAGGTCCGCCGTGCAGAGGTGGCGGGAAAGCCTGGCTTTTTCACACTCCGAGGCGAGAAAGGCGCATTCACAGACCAAAAGCGTGACGCCCCGGTGGAGGCCCACCAGCTTTTCCATGTTCTCCTCCGAATACCCGATATCGCTCACGTAGCCGATACTCGCCGGCGTCTCCTCTTTCATGATCCGCCGGTAAAGGGCGGCGGCGTCACGCTCGGCCCGCTCTTCGACCGCCTCCCCTACCCTGGCCGGATACGCGATCGCACTCCCCTTCAGGGTGCCGCTGTGAAAGAGCCTCTCAAGCGTCCTCAGCCACTCGCCTTTCATCACCCCTTCGGCCGTCATCTTCGCATCATCGACCACAAAGGCGTCCGCCTCGTCCACCCGGTAGGAAAGGACCGGGATCCTATGCTCGCATTCCACGCTTCGTACCGATAGAAAGCGGTTCCGGTAGAGCTCTCCCCCCCTCTCCCCTTCAATCTGCGGGGCGAACGCCTCGGGTCCGCTGAAGAGGGTGCTGGCAATGCGGTCACCTGCAATCTCGCTCACCCGGAAGTTTCCCCAGAAAGTTTCGGCCAGGTTCCAGTCGTAGCTCGAGAACTTGTTGGCCATGCGGGCCGCCAGGCCCGGAGGTCCGAAGACGTCGATGGTCCGCGGGGAGGCATGGCTGTGGCGGATGACGCTGTCCATCCCCATGAAGTGGTCCATATGGGCATGGCTGATAAAGATGGCATCGATGGAGGTATAGACCCGCTTGGCGAGGTGGTGCATCTTGCCGCAGTCGAAGAGAAGCGAACGCCCCGTAGGCCGCACCCGCACGAGCAGTAGGGGGTCGTCGAAGAGTCCGGCGAAAAAGGTCGGTTCAAGGTAGCGAAATGGCTTCGGCATGGCCCCATTTTATCATTTCATTGATCTCGATCAATTGAAACTACCCCCGGGTAAGCTTACAGTACAATTAAAGAGAGCAGCCGTAACAGAGAAAGGGGACCGTCATGGCACTGAAAAAGGGTGTGGAACTGGGTGAGAAACTGAATCTGGCAAATCTGGCCGGGTATCAGGATGGGGCCGTTGTCAGCCGGACGGTCATCGACAAGCCGGTGGGGACTATCACTGCCTTTTCCTTCGACGCAGGGGAAGGATTGAGCGAGCATACCGCGCCGTATGACGCCTTCGTCCAGATCGTCGACGGCGAGGCGGAGATCACCATCGAGGGGAAGACGCAGACGGTCTCGGCGGGTGAGATCATCATCATGCCCGCCAACAAGCCGCACGCCCTGAGAGGGGTCAAAAAGTTCAAGATGCTTCTGGTGATGATCAGGGCGTAGCTTTCGCAGATACAAAATGAAAATCCCCCGCGAGCTCTTTTGCATAAGCTTGCGGGGGATTTTTTGTTTGGGGTTAGCCTTAAAATCCTACCCTCACCCGGCCTTCGGCCACCCTCTCCCCTGAAGGGGCGAGGGTAGAAATATTGAGCCTTCGGCCACCCTCTCCTCTAAAGGGGCGAGGGTAGAGAGATATTGAGTCGTCGGCCACCCTCTGGTGAGGGTATGACAGGGAGAGGACTTTTTAGCGGCAGCCGCAGCCGCAGGGGCTTCTCTCCAGCACGGCGGTTTCGTACCCCTTTTTCAGGAGCTTGGCAACTTCCTTGGAGTGGTAGGTGAGGATCAGGTCGGCGCCGGCCCTCTTGAAGGCCATCATGGTCTCCATCACCACCCTGTCTTCATCGATCCAACCCATCTTGGCCGCGGCCTTCACCATGCTGTACTCGCCGGAGACGTTGTAGACGGCGGTCGGGAGGTTGAAGGCGTTCCTGACGTCCCGTACGATGTCGAGGTAGGGGAGACCCGGCTTCACCATCAGGATGTCGGCCCCTTCCTCGACGTCCATGTTGGCTTCGCGGATCGCCTCGAGACGGTTGGCGGGATCCATCTGGTAGCTGCGGCGGTCGCCGAACTGCGGGGTGGACTCGGCAGCCTCGCGGAACGGACCGTAGTAGCCGGAGGCGTACTTGACCGCGTAGCTCATGAGCGGGATGTCCTTGTAGCCGTTGTTGTCGAGCGCCTCGCGGATGGCGGCCACCCGGCCGTCCATCATGTCGGAGGGGGCGACCATGTCGGCGCCTGCCTGGGCGTGGGAGAGGGCTTCCTTGGCGAGCAGCTCCAGCGTCTCGTCGTTGTCGACGTCACCGTTCTTGATCACGCCGCAGTGGCCGTGGTCGGTGTACTCGCAGAGGCAGACGTCGGTGATGACGGCGAGCTTGGGAACGCTCTTCTTGATGGCGCGGATGGTCTCCTGGATGATGCCGCACTCCGAATAGGCGTCGCTCCCCATCGCGTCCTTTTGCTCGGGAATACCGAACAGGATGACCGCCGGAACGCCGAGCTCGTAAGCCTCCTGGGCCTCCTCGACGATGTTCTCGATGGACTGCTGGTAGATGCCCGGCATCGAGGAGATCTCTTTCTTGATCCCTTTACCGAAGGCGGAAAACATCGGGTAGATCAGGTCGTGGCTGGAGACCGCGGTCTCCCTGACCATGCTCCTGAAGATTTCCTTACTCCGGATTCGTCTCGCTCTGTACACAGGGTAGTACATGTGCTCTCTCCTTTGCTGTTGATGCCGGCAGCGGCCTGGCGATGGCAGGTATTCCCGTTGCCGCGGATGGACGCATTCAATGAAGTGCTTGCGACGGTGAGGTTAATTATAACGCTACGGCGGTTGCGCTGTCTTCGGAGAAGTGCTCGATCATCAGCGCGGTCAGCGCGTCCAGCGTGTACTCGGCCGGCTCCATATGGACTTCCAGGCCGAGCTCGCAGCAGGTCTTCGAGGTCACCGGACCGATCGAGGCGACCTTGACCCCCTCCATCAGGTGCAGGAACCGGTTGTCCCCCAGGATGGCGGCGAGGTTCTGGACGGTCGAGGACGAGGTGAAGGTGGCGCAGTCGACCCTCCCCTCCTCCAGCGCCCTGAGCGCGGCCGCCGGGATATCGGCGGGGGTGACGTTCGCGTAGGCCACCGGGGCGAGCACGTCGGCCCCCATCTCCCGCAGCCTTTCGGGGATCACTTCACGCGCCCTATCGCCGCGGGGGAAGAGAACCCGCTTACCGGTGATATCGAGATCCTTGAAGGCGGCAACGACTCCTTCTGCCTTGTAGTCTTCGGGGACCAGGTCGGCCCGCACCCCGTAGGGAAGCAGGGCGGCGGCGGTCTTGGGCCCCACCGCGCAGACGCGCGTGCAGCAGAGCGCCCGGGTGTCGAGGCCGACCTCGCTGAGCCTTGCGAAGAAGTACTTCACCGCGTTGTAGGAGGTGAAGATCACCCAGTGGCAGCTCTCGAGCGCCTCGATGGCGGCATCGAGCTCGGCGTAGCTCGCCGGGGGGGTGATGTCGATGGTCGGGCAGCTGTACACCCTCGCTCCCAGCCGCTCCAGCTTGGTCGCGAACTCGCCGGCCTGGTCGGCGCTCCTGGTGACCAGCACCGAGCGTCCGAAGAGCGGGCGGTTGTCGAACCAGCGCAGGGTCTCCCTGAGCTTCACCACCTCGCCGACCACGGTGATGGCGGGCGCCTTGAAGGAGGCCTGGCGGGCCTTCTGGGCGATGTCGGACAGGGTCCCGGTGAGGACCTCCTGCTCGGGGCGGGTCCCCCAGCGGATGAGCGCCACCGGGGTCTCGGGCGCGCGGCCGTGGGCCATGAGATTGGCGGTGATCTGGGGAAGGTTCCGCACCCCCATGTAGAAGACCACCGTCCCGCTCCCCAGGGAGAGCCCCTCCCAGTCGATCTCCGAGCTCGCCTTCCCCGGGTCCTCGTGCCCGGTCACGAAAGCGACCGAGGTGGTCACCTTGCGGTGGGTGAGGGGAATCCCGGCGTAGCTGGTAGCACCCACGCCGGCGGTGATGCCCGGGACTACCTCGAAGGGTATACCCGCGCCAACCAGCGCCTCGCACTCCTCGCCGCCGCGGCCGAAGATGAAGGAGTCGCCCCCCTTCAGGCGGGCCACCACCTTGCCCGAGAGCGCCTTTTCCACCAGCAGGTCGTTGATCTGGCTCTGCTCGCGGTTGTGCTCACCGCCGATCTTCCCGGCGTAGATGAGCTCGGCACCTTTGGGGGCGAGCTTCAAAAGCTCGTCGTTGGCCAGGTAGTCGTAGAGGACCACCTCGGCCTTGGCGAGGCAGTCGCGCCCCTTGACGGTGATGAGCCCGGGATCGCCGGGACCGGCACCGATGAGGTAGACGAAGCCTTTTTTTGGGTTTACCTGGGTCATAGTCTCTTTTATCCCCTTCCCCTCCGGGAGAGGGGAAGGGGTGAGGGAAGTTTAGAATCTGGAACAGAAACAGCAAAAGGCTAAGGGATGTCCTTTAGCCTTTTGCCTCTGTTGACGGTGTCGGTCCGGGCGCATCCGGCGCGGCTGCGAACAGCGGCCTTCTCCTTAGACCGGGATCTCCTTCTCTTTGGAAACCTCGCGCTGGTACACCTCGGCGAGGATGGCGTGGCCTCCTTCGGCCAGAAGCTGCTCGGCGAGTTTCACGCCCAGCTTCTCGCAATCCACCGCCGGGCCGGTCACGCTCCCCTTGACGGACACCTTGCCGTCCACGGAGGCGATGAAGCCGGTCAGGTTCAGCTGGTCGCCGGTCACCTCGCCGTAGGCGGCGATCGGTACCTGGCAGCCACCCTCGCAGCGCCACAAAAGAGCCCGCTCGGCGCGGACGGCGTGGGCGGTATCGGGGTGGTTGAAGAAGGCGATGGCGTTCTTCACTTCTTCGTTGGAGAGGTTGCACTCGATGCCCAGCGCGCCCTGGCCGATGGCCGGCAGCGACAGGTCGGTCGGGAGAAGCTCGGTGGCCTTGTCGGCGAAGCCGAGACGGTTCAGGCCGGCGGCGGCCAGGATGACGGCGTCGAGGTTCTCGGTCTCGAGCTTGTTGATCCTGGTCTCCACGTTGCCGCGGATGATCACCATCTCCAGGTCGGGGCGGACCTTGAGGAGCTGGGCCTGGCGGCGCAGCGCGGAGGTGCCGATCTTGGCACCCTGCGGCAGGTCGGCGAACTTCACGCCGCGGGAGATGACGGCATCACGCGGATCTTCGCGCTCGGTGATGCAGTAAAGGCCGAGACCTTCCGGGAACTCGGTCGGGACGTCCTTCATGCTGTGGACGGCGAGGTCGATCTCCCCCCTCAGCATGGCCTCCTCGATCTCCTTCACGAAGAGCCCCTTGCCACCCACCTGGGCCAGCGGCACGTCGAGAATCTTGTCGCCGATGGTCTTGATCTTGACCAGGGTGACGGTCATGTCGGGGTAGCGTTTCTCCAGCTCGGACTTCACCCAGTTCGCCTGCCAAAGGGCCAACTGGCTCGCCCGGGTCCCAATTCTCAGCTCTTTCAGCGCCATCATCTATCTCCTTTTCATCCGAATCGGTAGGGTTCTCAGCTTTGGTTGCCGCTAGTCCTCGAGCTCCATCAGCCCGTCCTGCGGGGCGCCGGTCTCGAGGTCGAAGAGGTGCCGCAGGGCGTCGACGTAGAGGTCGTTGCGGTTTCCCTGCTCGGTTTTCTTCAGCACGCTGGTCGGGTGGTGCAGCAGCTTGTTCATGTAGGCGTTGGTCAGGGCCTCGAGCTTCTTCTCGGCGTCGGGCGGGAGGTTCTTCCACCCGGCGAGGGTCTTGGCGAGCTCCCCCTTCCTGATCTCGTCGAAGTGGCTCCTCAAGGCCACGATGGTCGGGGTCACCTCCAGCGAGGAGAGCCACTTGAAGAACTGGCCGATCTCCTGCTCGACGATCGCCTCGGCCTTGGCCGCCTCGATCTTGCGCTGCTCGAGGTTGGTGGCCACCACGCCGTTGAGGTCGTCCACCGTGTAGAGGTAAATGTTCTCGACGTCGTTGACCTTGGGGTCGATATCCCGCGGGACGGCGATGTCGATGAAGAACATCGGCTTCATCTTCCGGCGGCGAAGGACCTCGTGCATGTCCTTTTCGCGGATGATGAAGTGGGGGGCGCCGGTCGAGGAGAGGATGATGTCCGCCTTGTGGAGCTGGTCGAGCAGGTCCTCGAACTTGATCGGCTTGGCATCGAACTCCTCGGCGAGCTTCTCGGCCCGCTCGTAGGTACGGTTGGTGACCATCACGCCCCGGACGCCGACGTTGATGAAGTGCTTGGCGGCCAGTTCGCACATCTCGCCGGCGCCGATCAGGAGAACGGTCTTGTCGGAGAGGTCGCCGAAGATCTTCTTGGCCAGCTCCACCGCCGCGAAGGCGACCGAAACGGCCGAGGAGGCGATCTTGGTCTCGGTCCTCACCCTCTTGGCAACCGAGAAGGCCTTGTGGAGGAAGCGGTTGAGGATGATCCCCGAGCTCTTGTATTCGGCGGCGTAGCCGTAGGAGGTCTTGATCTGGCCGAGGATCTGCGGCTCGCCCACCACCATGGAGTCGAGGCTCGAGGCGACCCGGAAGACGTGACGGGTGGCGTCCTCGCCGTGGTAGCTGTAGAGATGGGGCTCGAGGCCCTCCAGCGGGAGATTGTGGTAATCGGCCAGAAAGCGCTTCAGCCGTGCCATCCCACCCGCGACGTCGCGGGTGGTGGCGTAGATCTCAACGCGGTTGCAGGTGGAGACAATGACCGCTTCGGTAATGTCGGGCAACGACACCACCTGGCGCAGTGGCTTCTCCATCTGGGTAGGCGAAAAGGCCACCTTTTCCCGGACTTCGACTGCGGCAGTTTTGTGCGAAAGCCCAACCACGATTATGTTCATAAGGTACTGTCCCTTCTCAAGAGTGGAGGCCGGCGTGGAGCGCCGTCTCGATCATGCTCACTTGTAACTGTGCAGCCCCGGCAGGAAGAGGTTCACTCCCAGGAAGGTGAAAAGCATGATGACGAATCCGAAGATGGAAAGCATGGCGGCCTTCCTCCCGCGCCAGCCGGTGGTTAGCCGGCCGTGGAGAAGGGCTGCGTAAATGAACCAGGTGATGAGCGACCAGGTCTCCTTGGGGTCCCAGCTCCAGTAGGTCCCCCAGGCGGTCTCCGCCCAGATGGCGCCCGAGATGATGGCGAAGGTCAAAAGGGGAAAGCCCCAGGTCAGGCAGCGGTAGCTGATCTCGTCCAGGATGTCCAAGGGGGGAAGCTTCTGGAAGAGCGAACCCAGCCGGCGCTTCTTCAAGAAGTGCGACTGGATGAGGTACATGATGCTGGTGCCGAAGGAGATGGCGAAGGCGGCGTACCCCAGGAAGGCAAACACGGTGTGGACCGCGAGCCACCGGCTCTTCAAGGCCGGGTTCAGCGGGGGGATCACCGAGGAGAAGGCGGCCGAGATGGCCAGGATGATCAGCGCCAGCGGGACCACGAAGGAACCGAGGATGGCGACCTTGTAACGTCTATCGCAGAGGATGAAAACCGCGACGACCGAAAGGCTGAAGAAGGAGAGCGCTTCGTGGAGGTTGGTGATCGGGGTGTGCCCCGCCTCGAGATAGCGGTTGGCGGTGAAGCCCAAATGCAGGAGGAAGCCCAGGTAGAGCGACCACCGGGCCGCGCTCCCCAGCTGATCCTTGGGCTTTACCAGGAAACCGAGGTAGAGGATGGTGGCGACCGCATAGATGACAAAGGTGCTGTAGAAGAGCGTGGCGTTCATGACGGATCCTTTTTGTCAGCTCCATCGGTGACCGGGCCGGACCCGGAGCCGGAGAATTTCAGGAGTATCTGTTCTATCGCATCCCTCTGTCCGTTTCTGATCAGGGCGGGAAGGTCAAGAGCGGCAAGCTCGGCAAAAACCCGCTCATTGTATGCGCTCCCCCCCTTTTCAGTCAATCTCTTTTCACGGAGGGTACCCAAAAGCGCAACAGCCTCTGCGTACTCTGGTCCAAATTGCTTCTCGAGCTCTTTGACGATCCGCTGTGCCAGTGCCGGACTGGCACCTGAAGTCGAGACAGTGATCAGGAGGCCGCCCTGTTCCAGAACCGCCGGGGTGGTGAAGTCTCCCTGCCCCGGTTGGTCCACCCGGTCCACCGGGATCCCGTGCCCCCTCCCCTCCTCGGCCACCGCCCGATTGACCTCGGCACGCTCGGTGGCGGCGAAGGCGAGCGCGGCACCGGCCAGGTCGCCAGGCACGTAGAGCCGGTCGAGATGGCGGAGCTCTCCCCGGGAGGCGAGCAGTGCCAGCCGCTCGTCAACACGGGGAGCGATCACGGTGACCCGGGCGCCGGACGCGATCAGACGGGCCGCCTTGCGGGCGGCAACCGGACCGCCTCCCACGATGACCACCTCTTTTCCCTGCAGGTTGAGATTGATCGGATAGTAGCGCAAGGCACCCTCCCACGGAAGGCGCCAAGATAGCGCGGGGAGCCGGCGGTGTCAATCGACAATGAATTTTAATGGCTGCTTTAAAAGAGACGCGATGCGGACGGAAGTAGTATGATTAATGGGGAAACGGCCTCTCCGGCGGGCGGAATTTCGCAGGGAAGCGGGGGCGAACCGAGGCGAGGCACCGGCGGCAGGGACCCCTCGGACGACCCGGTTTCCGGTTCCGATTTCAACGAGTTAGCAGGATTACCGTTCGGCAAAACCGCAAAATCACGGAGAAATTACCCCCTTGATTTTTTCGACCGCTCATTTATAGTAATACTCACTTTTTTTATTAAAGGAGACGGTTACATGGCCAGCGAAAACGTACTTACGTTCACCGACGACAACTTCGAGAAAGAGGTTCTCCAGTCCGAAATTCCCGTCCTGGTAGACTTCTGGGCCACCTGGTGCGCCCCCTGCAAAGCCATCGCGCCGCTCATCGACGCAGTAGCTTCCGAGTACGAAGGCCGCGTCAAGGTCGGAAAGGTCAACGTGGACGACAACCCGGCCACCCCCGGGAAGTACGGGGTGCGCGGCATCCCGACCGTGATCCTGATCAAGGACGGCAAGGTGCTTGACCAGGTGGTTGGTGCCATCCCGAAAACCCAGCTGGAGGCCCTGATCAAGAAGGCGCTCTAAAATGAAGAAGCAGATCCCGTTCAGAAAGTTTTTCTGTAAGGTACTCCCGCTCGCGGTTGCCGGCCTGCTGATCTCGATCCAGCCGGCAGCCGCCATCCTCCAAAAGGGGGACAAGGCTCCCCAGATCAAGCTCTCCACCACCTCAGGTCAGGCGATCACCCTCAACAACTACCGAGGATACGTGCTGGTGATGGATTTCTTCGCCACCTGGTGCGTTCCGTGCCGGGAATCGATCCCGCACCTGATCGACCTGAACCGCAAGTACGGCCGCCAGGGGTTGCAGATCCTCGGGGTGAGCGTGGACGAGGGAAGCGACCGTGAGGTGAAAGATTTCATCGCCGCGCGCAGGATAAACTATCCCGTCGCCATGGGGGGGGAGGACATGCAGACCGATTACGGGCTGCGCTCCATCCCGACCATCTACGTGATCAACAAGCGCGGGATGGTGGCAGAGAAGTTCCAGGGGTACTCCGACCAGACGGCCAAGGCGATCGAGGACACCGTCAGGCGGCTGCTGGCCGAGCCGTAAAAGGGAGGGGAGGAAGCTTTCTTCCGGTAACAGCAAAAAGGGGAGTGGCGACTTGTATGCGCCACTCCCCTTTCTTGTTTCAGCAAAACTCCCGCCCGATCTTCGCCCCCATCCTCACCCGGTCCCTCCCCTTGAAGGGGAGGGAACCTGAACTTACCCCTCGCCCCCATTGGGGGAGAGGGTGGCCGATGGCCGGGTGAGGGCAGGATTTAAAACCTCCCTCCCCCCTACCCCTACCCCTTCCCTAAAGGGGCGAGGGGATAGCTGCGCCCTCCCCTCAAAGGTGAGGATGGGGGAGGTACTGCTCCGCATGGTAGGAGCTCCGTACGTACGGCCCGCTCTCCACATGCAGGAATCCCATCGCCAGCGCCCGTTCCCGGTAGCGGTCGAAGAGCTCCGGCTCCACGTAGCGCTCGACCGGATGGTGCGCCCGGCTGGGCGCCAGATACTGTCCCAGGCTCAGGTACGAGCACCCCGCCTTAACCAGATCCTCCAGCACCGCGAAGAGCTCCTCCTCGCGCTCTCCCAACCCCAGCATCAACCCCGACTTGGTCTTGGCATCGGGGGCCAGCCGCCGCGCCTCGGCCAGGAGGTGGAGTGAGCGGCGATAGTCGGCCCCCGAGCGGATGTGGTACAGCCGCGGTACCGTCTCCACGTTGTGGGCCAGGATGTCGGGGGCGGATGCGATCACCGCGGCCAGGGCGTCATCCTTCCCGGCGAAATCGGGTATCAGGAGCTCGACCCTGGTCCCCGGGGCCCCCTCGCGGATGGCAGTGACGGTCGCGGCGTAAAGGGAGGCGCCTCCGTCGGCCAGATCGTCCCGGGTGGGGCTGGTGATCACCACGTGGGAGAGCTTCAGCCGGCGAATCGCTTCCACCACCTGGGCCGGTTCGTCGGGGTCGGGGGGGAGGGGGATCTCCTTGCTGACGTTGCAGAACGTGCAGAGCCGGGTGCAGATCTTGCCGAGGATGAGGAAGGTGGCCTGGCGGTTCTTGAAACACTCGCTGATGTTCGGGCAGCGGGCCTGCTGGCAGACGGTGTTCAGACGAAGCTCGCTCAAGAGCCCCTCCATCTCGGCGTGGGCGGAGGGGGTCATCTTTTTCTGCAGCCAGGAGGGTTTACGGAGGGGGTCCATCGGCTTGCGGTTCTCCTCGTGGGGAAGTTTCATGCGGCATCAACGGGCACTGCGCAGGAAATAATACTCGAAGCAGGTCCGGCAGAAGGTATGGGTGATGTTCTCGGGCATGCGGGCCACCCAGGCGGGGACCCAGTCCCAGCGCTCCGGGTTCGCCCTTCTGTGGACGCGCCGGCAGTTGCTGCACTGGCTGATCAGTCCGTGCTCGTTGCAGTAGTGGTCGACCAGCGGCGGTTGCGGCGGACGTTCCGCGACATCGTGCGGCCTCTCGATCAGGAGGCTGTTGACCACCACGAGGCCCGCCTGACCGGCCAGAGGGTACGCCGTCTGGTGGAAGGAGCGGAAGACGGCATCGCTTGAGCACTCGTACTCGTGCCGCCACACCTCCCCGCTTCGCAACGCGGACTCGAAGCGCTCAAGGTAGAAATCCCTGGCCTCTCCGTCGATGGCGCTCCCTATGTAAGTCCCGAGGCCGAACCTTTCCGAGATGGCGGGCTCGCCTCCGTTGTCGGCGGCGAACCGGAACCAGCCGGCATTGAGATAGCCGATGGTGAGATCGGGAAGCAGACCGAAGACCGCGCCCGCCTCCTCCTGAAGCGCCTCGAGGCTCAGTCCTCCCAGCAGCGATGGAAAGTCCGGAACGAACCGGCTCATGTCGTCTTCGGGCACCGTTCGCCCTCCTTCGCGCCCTGGAGGGTCCAGGGTACGCCTCGATACTTCTCCCGTTCCAGCCGGGATGCCAGTTCCCGCTCCGCTTCGGTCAGCGGTCCCGGCACCAGGCGGGCGCCCATGACGGCCTCGAAGGATTCTACCAGAATTTCTTTCAGCCGCCCGGCCCCGGGAACGATGCCGAGCTCGGCAAGGCTCACCGCGCTCTCGGCACCGGGGGCCGGTCCGGCCAGGAAGCGGACCCCGTCCGCCACCCGGTTTATCAGCGGGATCGAGCCGTGCTGCAGGATCGCCTCCCTCAAGCGGCGCTGGGCGTTGCCACCCACCTTGCGCCCACCCACCAGGACATCGTATTCCTCTTTCCCGGCGAAGCAGAAGGAGGTCCGTTCCCCCAGGCGCTCCCCCTGGGGGGCATGGTCGACGGCGAACCCGGGGTCGAGCCCGAGCCGGCGATACCCCTCGATGAGAAACGAACAGAGCCGGCGGAAGCCGGCCTTGACGCCCCCCTCGCCGGCGTCGGCGGGGGAGCAGACGATGCTGTAGGTGAGCTCATCGGCGTGGTAGATCACCCCTCCGCCGGTCATCCTGCGGACGACCGGTACCCCCTCGGCCCGGCAGAGCCCGAGATCGAGGGAGGCGGCCGCCTCCTGGTAGCGCCCCAGCGAAAGGGTGGGAGGGGCCCAGCCGTACAGCCTCAGCACCGGCAGGGATGCACCCGCCCTGAAGCAGGTGAGAAGGGCCTCGTCCACCGCCATGTTGGCTGCCCCCTCCAGCGGTCCGGTGTCCACCAGCCGCCAGAGGGGCGCAGTAGTTTTCATCTCCAAGGAGGTCCCCCTCAAACGCCGTCCGACCGCCCCATCCTCACCCTGCCCCCCCTTGAAGGGGAGGGAACCGTTCCCCCTCCGCAGGAGGGGGTGGAGGGAGGGGTCGAAAAGGGAGTATGCCTTATTCGCAGCAGACCTGCAAGGCGCGGGCGGCCCTCGTCTCGTCGAGCCTGCCGACCGGGGTGGTGACGGGAGCGTCCAGCAGCTCCTGCGGCGACTCCTTGGCGCAGCGCGCCGCCTCGATCATCACCGCGATGAAGGAGTCGAGGGTCTGCTTGCTCTCGGTCTCGGTCGGCTCGATCATGATGGCCTCCTTGACGTTGAGCGGGAAGTAGACCGTGGGGGGATGGAAACCCCGGTCGATCAGGTACTTGGCGACGTCGATGGCGTGAACCCCTTGCTTGGCCTGGCGCGCCGCGGAGAAGACGCACTCGTGCATGCAGGTCTGGTCGAAGGGGAGGTCGTACTCCTCCTTGAGCCGGGCCATCAGGTAGTTGGCGTTCAACACCGCCTGCTCGCTCACCTCGATGAGCCCCTCGCGCCCGAGGAGCGTGATGTAGCCGAAGGCGCGGGCCATGATCCCGAAGTTGCCGAAGAAGTCGGAGACCCTGCCGATCCCCTCGGGATGGGCCTCCACCGCGAAGCTCCCATCCGCCTTCTTCACCACCCGCGGGGTGGGGAGGTAGGGGATGAGACCGGCGCGCACCCCGACCGGGCCGCTCCCCGGGCCGCCCCCGCCGTGGGGAGTGCCGAAGGTCTTGTGGAGGTTGACGTGAATGACGTCGAAGCCGACGTCGCCGGGACGGACCTTGCCGAGGATGGCGTTGAGGTTGGCGCCGTCGTAGTAGGTGAGCGCCCCCGCCTCGTGGGCGATCCGGCAGACCTCGGCGATGTAGGGGTTGAAGAGGCCGAGGGTGTTCGGGCAGGTCATCATGACCGCCGCCACCTGGTCGTTCATGGCGGCGCGGTAGGCGTCGAGGTCCATGTCACCGTAGGGGGCGGTCGGGATGGTGATGATCTCGTATCCGGCCATGGCTGCCGAGGCCGGGTTGGTCCCGTGGGAGGAGTCCGGGACGATCACGTACTTCCTCTTCTGGCCGCGCGCCTTGTGGTAGGCGGCGATCAGCATGATGCCGGTCATCTCCCCATGGGCGCCCGCCAGCGGCTGGGTGGTCACCTCGTCCATCCCGGTGATCTCGGCCAACTGGCGCTCCAGCTCCCAGATGAGCGACAGCGGCCCCTGGACGAGCTTCTCACCGCCGGGAAGCAGCGCCACCACGGGATGGCAGCCGGCGAAGAGGGCCGCGGCGTTCTCCATGACCTTGGCGTTGTACTTCATGGTGCAGGAGCCGAGCGGATAGAAGTTGGTATCCACGGAGAAGTTGCGGCGGGAGAGGTTCGTGTAGTGGCGCACGAGGTCGAGCTCGCTCACCTCGGGGAAGGCGGCCGGCTCGCAGCGCCTGAGCTCGGCCGGGAAGCCGCCGGTCGTGCGGGGGATGTCGGCCACCGGGATGCGGACCCCGACGCGGCCGGGGACCGATTTCTCGTAGATCAGCTCCATAGGGCCTCCTGCAGGAGAGAGGCCAGCCGGTCGATCTCGGCCTTGGTCCTCTTCTCGGTTACCGTCACCACCAGGGCGTTCTCCATGTCGGGGTAAAAGCTCCCCAGCGGGAATCCGGCGGCGACACCGGACGCCAAAAGCCGCTCGACCACCGGGGCGGCCGGTTTCGGGAGCGAGAGCACGAACTCGTTGAAGGTGGTCCCGGCGTTGACCACGCTCACCCCGTCGATGGCGGAGAGCACCCCGCGGGCGTACTCGGCCTTGTCGTAGTTGAGCGCCGCCAGCTCCTCGAACCCCTTCCTGCCGAGGGCGGCGGTGAAGATCATACCGCGCAGGGCGCAGAGGCTCTGGTTGGAGCAGATGTTGGAGGTGGCCTTCTGCCTCTTGATGTGCTGCTCGCGGGCCTGCAGGGTGAGGACGTAGCCGCGCTGGCCGTCCTTGTCGACGGTCTCCCCGACGATCCTCCCCGGGAGGTTCCTGATGTACTTCTTCAAGGTGGTGATGAACCCGAAGTAGGGGCCTCCGAAGGAGAGGTGGTTGCCGAGGCTTTGCCCCTCACCGACGACGATGTCCGCCCCCATCTCGCCCGGGCTCTTGATGAGGCCGAGCGCGATCGGATAGCTGCAGACGACGAGGAGGGCGCCGTGCCGATGCGCCTTCTCCGCCAGGGCGGTGAAGTCCTCGACGGTGCCGAAGAAGTTCGGGTTCTGCACGATGACGGCCGCGGTCTGGTCGGTGACGGCTCCGTAGAGCATGTCGAAATCGGAGCCGCACCCAAGAGAGGCGACCTCGGTGACCTGCTCCGCGACGCTGGCGAGGTACCCCCGCACCACCTCGCGGTAGAAGGGGTTGACCGATTCGTCCAAGACCACCTGGTGCCGCCCGGTGATGCGGAAGGCCATCAGGGCGGCCTCGGCAACCGCGGTGCCGCCGTCGTAGAGGGAGGCGTTGGAGGACTCCATGCCGGTCAGCCGGCAGATGGCGGTCTGGTATTCGAAGAGCGCCTGAAGGGTCCCCTGTGAGCATTCCGGCTGGTAGGGGGTGTAGGCCGTGTAAAACTCGGCGCGGGAGGCGAGGTGGTCCACGGCCGCCGGGATGATGTGGTCGTAGAGGCCGCCGCCGATGAAGGGGGTGATGCCGCACCCTCCGGTGGAGGCCTTCTCCCGCATGATCCCCATCAGCTCGAACTCGGAGACTCCGGGTGGGAGGTCGAAGGACTTGGCCCTCAACTCCTTGGGGATCGCGGAGAAGAGCTCCTCGACGCTCCCCGCCCCGATCACCTCGAGCATTTCCCGGATCTCCTCCGGCGTGTTAGGAGAGTACCCCATCACACGAGCCCTTTCACGAACTCCTGGTAGGCCGCCTCGTCCATGAGGACGCCCAGCTCGCCCAGGTCGCTCGCCTCCAGCTTGCAGATCCAGCCGGCATCCTCGGCGCTCTGGTTGACCAGCTCCGGGGCCTCGTCGAGCCGGCTGTTGACCTCGACCACCTTGCCGGAGAGGGGTGCGTAGATGTCGCTGGCTGCCTTGACCGATTCGATCGCGGCCAGGGTATCGAACTGTTTCACCGTTTTCCCCGCCTGGGGAAGTTCGACGAAGGTGATGTCGCCCAGCTCATGCGCCGCATGGGCACTGATGCCGACCGTCGCCGCCGTTCCGCTTACCGAAACCCACTCGTGCTCCCTCGTGTAGTGCTTTGCCATCTGGTAACCCTCCCTTTTTGGATGTGAAATCAATGGATCGATAGGTTGGAAATCCCCCTGTCCCCCTTCGCAAAGGGGGGAACCGATGCCCTCGCCCCTTCAGGGGGAGGTGGGCGCGGGCCCTAAGATTAAACCCTCGCCCCTTCAGGGGGTGGCCGCAGGCCGGGTGAGGGCGGTTTTTTTGCCTGGCTCACGACCTGAGCGAGCCCCCCGAGTAGAAGGGAAGCTCCACCACCTCGGCCTCTATCTCGACCCGGTCCTGCCTGATGGTGATGGCGGTACCGGGCTTGGCGGCCTCCGGTTTTACGAAGCCCAGGCCGATGCCGACCCCGAGCATGGGAGAGAAGGCGCCGCTGGTGACCGTGCCGACCTTGACCCCCTCCCGGAAGATGTCGTAGTGATGGCGCGGCGAGCGGCGGGAAGTCCCCTTGAAGGCGATCTTCACCATGGCCGCCCCCTGGCGCTGCTCCTCCAGGAGGGCTTCCTTCCCGACGAAGCTCTTGTCCAGGTTCACGAAGGAGGAGAGCCCGGCGGCCAGCGGCGTCGTCTGGTCGTCGAGGTCGTTTCCGTAGAGGGAGTATCCCACCTCCAGCCGGAGCAGGTCGCGGGCCCCGAGGCCGGCGGGTTTCACGCGCGGGTCCTTGAGGAGACGTTCCCAAAGCTCGGCGACCTTCTCGGTGGGGAGGAAGATCTCGTAGCCGAGCTCGCCGGTATAGCCGGTGCGGCTCACCAGGGCGTCGGCACCGAGCACCTTGGTGCGGATGAATTTGAAGAAGGGGATGTCGGCGACCTGGGGACCGATCACGTCCACCAGCACGTCGCGGGAGAGCGGCCCCTGCAGGTCCACTTTCGCGGTGCGGGCGGAGATGTCGGTCAACTGGGCGCCCGGTTTGAGGCGGGAGCGGATGACGGAGAGGTCGTTGCCGGTGGTGGCGGCGTTGACCACGATCATCACCTCGTCCTCACCCAGCCGGAAGACGATCAGGTCGTCGATCACCCCCCCCCGCTCGTTGAGGAGGAAGCCGTAGCGCGAGCGCCCGACCGGAATCCCCTTGACCGAGAAGGTGAAGACGTCCTCGAGACCACCCGCCACCAGGTCACCCTTGAAAAGGAACTCGCCCATGTGGCAGATGTCAAAAAGGGCCGCCTGCTCCCGGCACCACCTGTGCTCGGCGAGGATTCCCTCGTACTGGATCGGCATGAGCCAGCCGCCGAAAGGGGCCATGAGCGCCTTGAGCCCCTCGTGCTGGACCCGCAAGGGAGTAGCTTTGAGTTCCTCCATGAGTGTCCCCTCCTTCATATAAAGGTAACCAACGATAAAATCCGCATTCTCCTGTAAAGAGAGGCCCCTTTCTTACAGTTGGGCTTGCCAAATACAGGATATCTCTATAATCTAGTAAAAACGTGGAGGGCCTGCATGGATCAAACCGCTCTTGTCGACAAAATCCGAACCATCCTCACCCCGTTCGAAACAGAAAACATGGTCGCCTCATTGAAGACCCTGACGGTTAAGAGCGCCATCAGCAATCCCTGGTTTGTCGGGATTTTTTTGGTGGTGGCCTTCTATGCGGTCGTGGTGCGCTCGAAGTTCGTCCTGAGCCTTCTTTTTGCCAGCGCCTCCATCCTGATCCTGATTCGGTACACCATGCCCGCCGAGGGCGACAGCCTCTCGGTCTCCTCCACCCTCCCCTTCGCCTTCGGCGCCCTGGCCATCGGTGCAGTCCTGATCTACCTCTATTTCATCAAGTCGGAGTAATTCAACCTTGCAGAAAATCGGCTTTACGTCCACCATCCCGCTCGAGGTGCTTGTCGCCGCCGGCGCACGCCCCGTCGACCTCAACAACATATTCATAACCGATCCCGCAAGCGTCTCCATGATCGACGAGGCGGAACTGGCAGGGCTTCCCCGCAACGTCTGCGCCTGGATCAAAGGGATCTACAGCGCGGTGCTCGCCAGCGGCATCAACGAGATGATCGGGGTGACCGAGGGGGACTGCAGCTATACCAAGGCGCTCATGGAGCTCCTCTCCCTCAAGGGGATCCGGGTCCACCCCTTCGCCTATCCGGCGGGAAGGGACGCCGCCAAGCTCAAGGTGGAGATCGAGAACCTGATGGCCCACCTGGGTGTCGGCTGGGAGGAGGTCAACGAGGCCAAGCGCCGCCTGGACGGGATCCGCGCCAAGGTCCACGAGATCGACCGCCTGACTTGGGAGGAGGATCGCGTCACCGGCGAAGAGAACCACTACTTCCAGGTCTGCACCTCCGACATGAACGGAGACCCCGCGGCCTTCGAGGCCGAGGTCGACGACTTCCTCGCCAAGGCCCTTCTTCGGCCGCCCCGCAAGGAGCGGATCCGCCTGGCCTACCTGGGGGTTCCCCCCATCGTTTCCGGTCTCTACCGTTTCCTCGAGGAGCACGACGCCCGGGTGGTGTTCAACGAGACCCAGCGCCAGTTCTCCATGCCCTACGCAGTGACCGACATGGTGGAGCAGTACCGGGCCTACACCTACCCCTACGACATCTTTCACCGCATCGAGGACATCGTCCGGGAATTGAAACGGCGCCGGGTGGACGGCGTCATCCACTATGTGCAATCGTTTTGTTTCCGGCAGATGGAGGATATGGTGTTGAGGCAAAGCATCCAGCTCCCGATCCTCACCCTCGAGGGGGACAAACCGAGCGAGGTGGACGCTAGGACCAAGATCCGTATCGAAGGGTTCCTGGAGCTGCTGGAGGACCGCCTCTAGCCTCCCCCTTCGCCCTTTCGGCCACAAAAATGTTACATGCCCCCCGTTGGTTAGGCAAGGCGGAGGCGAAAAATTTCCAAAGATTTCGCATCCATGGTGCCTCCGGGAACTCTCGACAGAGAGCAGGAGTAAACGATAACGTGACCAAGAATCTCAGGATAGGAATCGACCTCGGGAGCCGCAAGGCCAAGTTCGCGCTCCTCGACGGGCATGAGATAGTCCGGCTGGCCGACCAGGACACCATCTCCTTTTACAAGAGGTACGGGAGCATGGTGGGGGACGAGCTCTCCCTGGACCTGGCGGGAAGCGGCATCTTCACGGCCGATGAGTTGACCCGGGCCGAGATCACGGTGACCGGCTACGGAAGAAACAGCATCAACCTCCACGGGGCGCGGGTGATCTCCGAGATCAAGGCCCACGTGACCGGTGCCAAGGCCCAGACCGGGCTGGCCGACTTCACCATGCTCGACATGGGGGGGCAGGACACCAAGGTGGCGCAGGTCTGCGGGGGAAGGCTCCAGGATTTCGTGATGAACGACAAGTGCGCGGCCTCCAGCGGCCGCTACCTGGAGAACATGGCCGCCGTCTTGGAGGTGAGCCTCGACGAGCTCTCCTCCCACTCCGAGGACCCGATCCCCCTGGACGCCACCTGCGGCATCTTCGGAGAGAGCGAGCTGATCGGCCAGATCCTGCGCGGCTACCCGCTCTCGCGCCTTTGCGCGGGGGTAAACCTCACCCTGGTCAAGCGGGTCATGCCGATGCTCAAGCGCTTCCCCTCCCCCAAGCTGGTGATCACCGGCGGGGTGGCGCTCAACGGCGCCATGATCAAGCTTCTCGCCGCCGAGTGCGGGATGGAGATCGTGATTCCCGCTCACCCCCAGCACAACGGCGCCATCGGCTGCGCGTCATAGGACGAGCGTTTGGGAGCGACAGGACCCATTGTTTTGCTTGAATTTTGACCTCCGGGCGGTTATCCTCCCCCGAAGCTTAACTCCCGGAGGAATTGCATGAGCATCAGAAAGCAAGACTGGATCTTCATCGCCCTCGTCGCGGCCGTCATCATCGTCTTCTACGCCATCTCCGGCGAAGAGAAGACCAAGCGCGTCCCGCTGGACAGCAACCACCAGGCCTCCTACGACCTCTTCAAGAAGACCCAGAGCAAGATGGAAGTCGACAAGGGCTGCCCCGCCTGCCATTTCGTGGGCCCCGGCGGCGTCCCCTTCCCCGCCAAGCATCCGGTCAAGCCGAAGGACGGCCCGATGCGCTGCCTGTTCTGCCACAAGCTCAAGCTCGCCGGGGTCTGATCGTTGGGTGGAACGCTGAACCTGACCGCCGAGCTGGAAGGGCTGATCCGCGACATCATCGCCCGCACCCCCGAGTTTTCCCACATCATCCCCGAACGTCTCTTGGTCTGCGTTTCCTCCGGCCGTCCCAGTGCCGGAGGAAGCCTCGCCAAGATCCATCCCCTCCGTTTCGAAGGGGGTGAGAAGTCGGTCTGCCGCCGGCGCGGCCGCCGGGCGGTGACCTGCACCATGCCGACCATCATCCACCAGGGAGAAGAGATCCTCTACGTGGTCTACTTCCTGGTCCCCCGCTTCCTCGAGCTGCCGCTCAAAGAGAAGCTGATCACCATCTTCCACGAGCTCTACCACATCTCCCCCGCCTTCGACGGCGACATCCGCCGCTTCCCGGGGCGCAACTACGCGCACGGCTCCTCGACCAAGAGCTACAACCAGTACATGGGACAGCTCTCGGACCTCTACCTGGCCCAACTGCCGGACCGCTCGCTCGTTTCTTTTTTGGAGGGAAACATGGCGGAGCTTCGCTCGCGGCACCGTTCCATCGTGGCGCGCCGCCTGCAGGCGCCCCGCATCAAGGTGACCCCGGCTTAAAAGGGAACCGGCTTGAAGGGGAAGGAGTGCCGGCAGCAGCGACAGATGGCGCCCTCCAAAAGAAAGGGGACTGGCACCTTACGGAGCCAGTCCCCTGGACAGTTCTTTTGAGGAGCCCGGCGGCTCTTCGGCTAGCGGAGGAAGGTTTCTATCACGAAATCGGCGACCTGCGCCGGATCGTTCAGGTCGAGCACCGGGACGTCGAGATCCAGCGATTCGTCGCTTGCCACCGCGATCAGGGTGTCGTCATGCTGATCGCCTCGGCAAAGAAGCGTCGCGCTCCGCTCCTTTCGATGGACCTCGATCTTGGGCATCCCGCTCATTTTGAATCCCTCGGTGAGGACGATGTCGACGTCCCCGAAATAGGTCGCCACCAGCTCCTCGATGGGAGGTGACTCGCGGTGCTTCTTGACCATGGCGAGCTTCTCCGGGGAGGAGATCAGCATGGTGTCGGCGCCGGCCGCGGTGAGGCGGTAGCTGTCCTTGCCTGGATGGTCGATGTCGAAGCGGTGGGCATCGTGCTTGATGACCCCGACCCGGTAACCGCGGCTCTTGATCTCCCCGATCACTTTTTCCAGCAGGGTCGTTTTCCCGGTCCCCGATTTCGCCACGAAAGAAACTGCCTTGGTCATCCCTTCCCTCCTTCAGGCAGGCTCCCCTGCCGGCGTTGTCTAATTTTTACAGCCGCAACTGCACGAGCAGGTAAGTCCCGCCGCCTTTTCCAGCGCTTCCTTCCCTTCCCGATAGCAGAACCAGGAGATCCCGAGCGCACCTACCGAGTCGAGCCAGCCGATCCCGGTGAGGCTGTATCCGGCGCTGGAGGCGAGCAGGATCCCTGAAAGGTAAAGACAGACCCGGGTGCAGGCGGCGTCCGCCATGATGGCCTTCGAATCCAGGGCCCTGCCGACCTCGACCTTGTAGTGGATGAGGAGCCACATGGACAGGATGGAAACGCAGGAGACGACGATCCCCCAGAAGGTGGTCTTGGGAGCGTGGCCGCTGTAGATGTCGTAGGCACCCGAGACGAGAAGCCCCACTGCCAAGAGGTAGAAGCAGTAGCCGGTGATCCTCAGCGCGGTCCGCTCGAACCGGTCCCGCTCCTCCTGCGGGTTCGACCGCTGGCGGCGCACCATGTGCCAGATGCCGGCGCCTGAGACCACCTCCACGAAGGAATCGAGGCCGAAGCCGAAGAGCGCGAGGGAGTCGTCGCCGAAGCCGAACCAGGCGGAGACCATCCCTTCCACGAGATTGTAGGCGACCGTGATGCAGGCGAGGGCCGAGGCGAGGCGGTAAAGATCCTCTTTGGTCGATGCTTTGATATCCATGCCTTCCTTCCGGTGACGGATAGTAGAGCATGAATATAGGCCCGGCGAGCGGTCGAAGTCAATCAGTACAAAAAAGACGAACATAAAATGTTGACACGTAAAATACCCTGTGTTATATAACGGTTCTCTTTGATGCACCGGCCCGCCGGGACGTCGGGAGCTGCAAGGTTAACAACTTGCTGATCTATTCCCCAATAGCTCAGTCGGTAGAGCGGGTGACTGTTAATCACCATGTCCCTGGTTCGAGTCCGGGTTGGGGAGCCATCTAACACAGAAGGCTCACAGGAAACTGTGAGCCTTCTTTTTTCCTTCCCTCGTCACATCCAATAGATTGCGCCCGTAGCTCAGCTGGATAGAGCACCAGACTACGAATCTGGGGGTCAGGAGTTCGAATCTCTTCGGGCGCGCCATTAAAAAAGGCCAGCGGCACTTGCCGCTGGCCTTTTCCCGTTTCTCGTTGCCAAACGTTTTTCACCGGTTGAGAGTCGATCGGGTCAGATGAAGGGGACGGCTGCCATGGCGATGCAGGAGACCACCAGCACGATGGCGTTGGTGATGAAGTACGGCACGACACAGAGGGCGATGCCGGTCAGTGCCATCTTGAGGTTGCTGGTCTTCTTCCCGTACATGAGATAGGCGGACCCGATCAGCCCCGCCAGCAGGCTGATCATGATCGTGGTCATGTTCATGTGCCCGAGCAGCGCCCCAATGTCCGTGCCGGATGCTGGTGAACCGGCCATGCCTGCCTGGAGCTTCGAGGTGATATCGCCAATCCCTGCCAGTCCTTGAGCGTCGTCCGTCATATGCACCTCCCCTGATAAAGTCTCAACGTCATACTCTACTCCTAACACCCCTCCCTTTGCACCTTAAACTACTCTTACCGTTGTACCGCTTCCCGTTGTGCCCCATCCCCAGACTTGGCCATCTCCCGGCGAGGCACCAAGGCCGGCGTCTGTCGTTGACAGCAAGAATTAGCTGGTTACGTCAACCTTTTCGCTAATTAAAGACAGCCGGTCGTGGCCGGGTGGCCGAAAAGGGGGCGCGTATGACACCAGCGACAGATTCCGGAGAGAATCCATGCATGCCCTGAAGGTAGGCGACTTGATGCAGGCCCCTTTGCCGTTGTTGTTATACCGGCACCTCCATGCTAAATTAGGACGTCGCACAGCGGCGATGCATGGTATCGGAGGTGAGGGTACAGGTGGAAATGACGACGACGGGCTATCCGTACATCAAGAAGCTCACCCCCGAGCACGAGAAGGCGATCTGGCGGATGCCGCTTTTGAACATCGACTCGCTCTTGATCCCCTCCCCCTACATCCTCGACAAGGCGCTCGACCTCGACTACGACCACAGCCTCGTGTGGGAGGAGAAGGGTGAGCTCCTTGGCTACCTCCTGGTCTACGCCACGCCGGACCGCAAGAAGTTCCATCTCTACCGCCAGGTGACGAGCCCCTTCGGGAGGGGAAAGGGGATCGGCACCTCCCTCGCCGGCCATCTGGCCGACTCCGTCCCCCCCGACGCCCAGATCTACCTCTTCGTCTGGGACAAGCTCATCAGCTCCATCGATTTCTTCCGCAGCAAAGGGTTCACCATCGACGAGACCATCGTCTTCCGGAAGATGAAGTTCCACCGGATGTCGATCACGGCGGGAACGCTGCGGGTGACGGCAGCCTCGGCCAAACGTCCGGAAACCTCGGCCAACGAGGAGCTCTCCAAGGTCCGCCACGACGTGAAGAAATCGCTCAGGGTGCTCTTCGACATGGCCTCCATGCTGTCGGTGGACAATTTCAACAAGATGGCCGAGGACATCACCCGCGAGAGCACCGCCCTCGTCAACACGCTGAACACCTACGAGGACAGCGTCCACCTATCCCACAAGGTTTCGCTGAAGGAGCTGATCACCGAGCGGGTGATCCCTTACGTGGAGGCGGTGGACAACGGTTGCGAGGTGAGGTTCACCTTGAAGGGGAAGGTCGAGCCGGTGAGCGGCAGCTATTCCGCCTTCAGCCGCGCCCTCATCAATATCGTCTCCAACGCGGTCGACGCCATCAAAACAACCGGAAGGAAGGGGCTCATCGAGTTCACCCTCGAGCAGCAGGAGGATACCGTCACCCTGGCCATCACCGACAACGGGACGGGGATCGAAAAAAAGCGGCTAGAGCTCGGACCTGACCGGGTGCCGCTCTTCGTCGGGAAGACCACCAAGGAAAACGGCGAGGGAATCGGCACCATCCAGGTCTTTTCCACCTTCGGGGCCGACCGGATCCAGGTCGAGAGTGCGGCTGACGAATTCACCAGGTGGACCATCTCCCTCCGGGCCAACCGGTCGAAGGAATCGATGCTCCTTACCGATCTCTGGTCCAAGTACATCAGGTTCATCAAGTCGACCAGGAAGATCGGCATCGGCAAGGAGAGCAGCAGGACCGAGATCTCCGCCTTCATCTGGCAGCTGCGCCAGATGGAGCTCTTCAGCTTCGACCTCATCTACCATTTCAGCACCCATAACAACATCCGCGACATCTACCGGGGGATCCTCCACTACCGCACCGGTACCCATTCCTTCGACCTCCTCAAGGAGGAGCTTAAGGCCTGCCGCATCGAGCATCCCCAGATCAGGTCCTGGCTCCTCGGGATCACCAGGCGGATCGCCAGAAACGAGGCGTTCTTACGGGAACAGGTCCCCTGCGACCAGTACCGGGACGTCCTTTTCCAAAGCTACGGCCAGGCCATCGGCCGCACCATGGTCTTCACCCTCGATCCCGAGACCGGCAATTTCTTCACCGCCGACCGCAGGCTGGTCGAGCACGTCGACTTCCTTCCCTACCTGGGGAAGGACCGCGACGAGCTCCTCAGGGGGGAGCTGATCGGGGACGTGAGGAACGTCGGCAGCCCGATTTACCTCGGGGTGTGGTCGGTGAAGGACGAGGAGGACCTGCATCGGAAGCTGAAGCTGATCAGGAAGGGGGCGCGGCGGCTCCTGGAAATGGGGCTTGCCAAGGAAAAGAGCATGGCCTTCTACAACACGACCTACAACAGCTGCGAAAGCGAGCTGGACACCTTCAAGAGCGTCACCCTCGGGGAGATGGCTGCCCTGGAGGAGGCGGATTTCCCGCGCTTCATCCGCCGCGCCGACAACGAGTTGAGCGGGCTCATCTTCGCCAACTGACACGATGGCAGGGATGGCGGCAGGATAGGCACGAAGCGGTGGCCGACTGTTCGTTACAGAGAAAAAGCCCCCGGCAATCGCCAGGGGCTTTTTACGTCAAACCGGGTTGGTACGTTCACGGCGAGCATCTCTGCCGGCGCGGGGAGTCACCCGCAACTGCAGGAGGCGCAGTCGGAGGCGGCGTCACACTGCTTCGGCAAAAGCCGCTCCGAGGCCCATTCCGTTATGTCCGCACCGTAGTGCACGTAGAGCTCATCACTTCCTGCCAGCGGGATCCAGTACGAGTCCAGCACCGTTCCGGTGAAATCGAAGTAGGCGACGAGACGGGTGGTGGTCCCCTCCCTCAGCGCCTTATTGGCCAGGCAGTCCTTGTGGAACTCCTTTTTGCCCATATCCACGCAGCGTATCCCGGTCTGGTAGCCGACCTCGGTTGCCTTGCGGTTCATGTCCAGGGTGGTCCGGTCCTTGTGCACGAGGATGACCGGAAAGGGAAAGTTGTCGTAGAAAAGATGAAATTTTTTGAGGATTTCGTTGCTTACTTCGTGCTGTGCCATGCCTTGTACTGCTCCTCTTGAAGCCGAGGTAGATCTGCTTGTGGGAGCTTCAGGTGCCAGTGGGGGATTTCAGCGTCTTCTCGGCGTTTTCCATGGCGAGGTGCCAGCACATAGCTCCACCTCCCCTTCGGCCAGAAGGATTTACAAATTGACTGAACTTGTCAAAAGGATCGCTACGGAGGGTACTGCCACTACGTTCTCTGAACAGTCGGTCGCCTTGCCGTGCATTTGCGATGGATTTCGTGAGAGTTCTCGGCTATCGTTCGTCTCGGCCAACACCGTCAGTCCAAGCAAACGGAGCTTTCATGCAGAAGAGAAGAACCATCTACCTCGCATCGCCTTTGGGTTTCAGCCCGGAACTGTCAGCCTACCTGGAGAAGGTGAAGGCCAAGCTCGCCTCGCTCTCTTTCGACATCTTCGATCCCTGGGCGCAGGCCCAGTTTGCCGGGAAGATCGACGCGGCGCTGGCCATTGCCGACTACGGCAAGCGGATAGCCGCCCTGCAGCAGGTTGCCGACGAGATCGGCCGCTGCAACGCCGAGGGGATCAGGGGGGCCGACATCGTCTTCGCCGTCCTTGACGGGGCGGAGGTTGATTCGGGAACCGCCAGCGAGGTCGGCTTTGGCTGCGGCCTGGGGAAGACATGCTACGGGCTGAGGACCGACCGGCGCGACTCCGGCGACTTCGCCGGGATTCCGATCAATCTCCAGGTGCTCCACTTCATCGAATGCACCGGCGGCAGGCTCTTCCGAAGCATCGACGAGATCGAGTTCCCCGGGATGCCGTGACACGACGGAAGGCCCACCGGCCGGCGACTTGCTATTTGAAGAGCCTTACGTTGTCCAATCCGCCGGTGTCGGGACCGACCACGAATTCACCGCGGATGGAAAGAGAGGTGACGGCGGCCAGCGCGGTCTGGAAATCCGCCCTCGTTGCATCGGCAGTTCCGTTCTTCCAGCCGCTCTCGGTGAGAGGAATGTTGTAGTGGGTCCAGGTGGTTTGCGGATGCGGAAGCGTGTCATAGGTGAGGGTGATTCCGCCTCCGATCAGGATGACGTCGTGGTCGGCGTACTGACTCTGGGTGTTGGACTGGCGCAGATCGAACTCGAGGGTTTTGCCGTATGAGGAAGAGTCGTCCCCCAGGAACTGGGCCGGCGCCACCCAGTACCAGGTGATACCGTCGGCGTTGTCCACCGCCTCGAGGTACCCTCCGGGACTCCCGCCCGTTGCCCGGTAGGTCGGCAACGTGGAGGTCCCCTGCGCGTCGCCGGCAATTCTCCACCCCTCGTCGCCGGTGGAAAACGAGCTCGCCACCACGCTGGCGGAGTCCACGGTAGCGGTGAAATTCAGCCCGGTCACGTTGGCCCCTTGGACGGTGACCGGGATGCTCGCCGGAGAGAAGAAGTAACCGGATTTGGTCGGCGTGACGGCGTAACTGCCGTTGGGGAGCCCCGTGATGGTGTAGGCCCCTGAGCTGTCGGTGGTTACCGTGGCGCCGCTGGTGCTGACGGACACGCCGTCCAAGCCGGCGCCGTTGACGGTGACGGCACCCGAAACGTGGTAGCTGGCAGGCGTATTGACGTTGCCGTTGCCATTGCCGTCACTCCCGCCGCCACCGCACCCGCTCCAGACAAGCACCGTCATTGCCCCCATTGTCACAAGCGCCTTTTTCCATGCCATTGTCATCTTCGACCTCCTGTACCAGACTCTCTTTCAACAGCTCTCTGTTGTCGGCGTCCGCAAGGCGCCAATGAGTGTCCGGCGTCATACTGTGGTGATGAGTCGGTTCCTGAGCGTTTCGCAAGCCGTGGTTGTTGCGGTATCGGAAGACCGGATTGTTTCTTAGAGAAATTTAACTTTGAGTTTAACTCAGTGCCCCCTCATAGCAACTGTCGGGGGCGAAGATCGCCAGAGGCGCAATGCAAGCGTAAGACAAGCGAGAGAGTTGACGGCAGGCGGGGGGAGTCAGAACTTGTAGGTGACCCAGGTGGTGACGTAGTCGACGTCTTCACCGGGACCGGACTGGCGCAGGAAGGGCCCGGCCAGGAAGTGGGCGTAGATGGCGACCAGGGAGATGTGGCGATCGACATCCCACTCGCACTGCAGTTGCGGTTGGCTGCCGATGTACCGGGCGGAGGAATTTCTCCCCGACCTCACCAGGACGACGGCATTGTTGTAGAGGCCGTCGTGGGTGCTCTGCCGCCAGAAGAAGTCCCAGTTGGCGGTCAGCGTCAGGGCGCGGGGGAGACGGAGCTCCACCGAGGGGTTGAGGTTCATGAGGTTGACGGGACCGACCAGGCCGTTTTCGCTGAAGTAGGCGCCTTTCGGAAAGAGGGGGTTGAAGGTTTGCAGATCCCTGCTGTTGGGGTCATGGTCGCCGCTGGCGATGTCGGCCTTCAGCCCGAGGCGCGGGGTGAACGGGAGGGCTTCCAGGCGGTAACCGGTGTCGGAGGCCGCCGTCCAGGCACGGATGTCGCCCCCGTCGAAGCTCCCCAGCTGGTAGAGGAACTCGAAGTTGTAATCGAAAGGCTTTTCGGTGCGCCAAATCCTGGCACCGAACGAATGCCGGGTCTCGCGGGCCCGCCCCTGGTCGAAGCCGGCGCTGCCGCGGTAGAGGCCCAGATAGTAAAGGTCGGTCCTCGCCTTGGTGGCGGGGAGCGGAAAAACCGAGTAGACGCCCCACAGCGCCTGGTTGTGGCTCGCGTAATCGTCGAAAACATGGCGGTTACTGAGGACGGGACGGGTGGCGATGCCGTCGATGGCGACCTCTCCCGCCCGGTACATGAGGCGGAAGCCGTCGAAGCTTTGGCGGACGTTGGGGCCTTCCCGCACGGAGACGATGCGCTGGGAGCCGTAGGAGAGCTCCTGGCGCCCCGACCGCAAGGTCAGTCCCCCCTCCCCTCGCAGCGGGAGGCTGAGATCCAGGAACCCCTGGTGAAGGTCGAGCTCGTTACGGTCGATCGAGGGGCGGGGGCCTCCGCTTCTGCCGTTTTCGAGGCTGCTCTGGAGCTGCCCGAAAAGCCTCGCGCGCTCTCCCAGGTGGAGATCGCCATGGAGGAAGTAGCGCTGGAGGAAGTAGCCGTTGTCCCGCGGCAGCTCTCCCCAGTTGAAGTTGTCGAAGTACTCGTAGCGCTCCCGCGCCTCCCCGCCCAGGCTCAGGTACCAGTCGCCCCGGCCGTCGATGGGGAGGTACTTGACCGGGTCCCACATGTCCGTTCTCCTGGCGGGATCGCGCAGGTAGCGGTAATCCTCGTCGGCCCGGTTCAGCTGGTAGCTTGGGACCGACGGCCCGGTCTCCAGGGAGAAGGCCGGGGCCGGCCAGACCGCCAGCATGGCCACCACTGCCAGTATTGCCGATACGGATCTCATCTACCCTCCCCCGGGTCCCGGAGCCATCCGGGGCCCGCTATCCCGGCCCTCAACCATTCTGCAAGAGGCTCCCTCACCCGCCCTCCGGGCACCCTCTCCCGGAGGGAGAGGGGAGCACCACCACTGCATGAGGGAAAGTCTACCATATCGGAACCGTTGCCCTCGCGCGCGGTTGGCCCCCCGGCTCTCCACGCCCATCTCCACGCCCATCTCCACGCCCATCTCCACGCCCATCTCCACGCCCATCTCCACGCCCATCTCCACGCCCATCTCCACCCTCCACGCCCATCTCCACCCTCCACCCTTCACCCTCCACCCTTCACCCTCCACCCTTCACCCTCCACCCTTCACCCTCCACCCTTCACCCTCCACCCTTCACCCTCCACCCTTCACCCTCCACGCCGCCTCCCTTAAGCTCACTCCCCACGCGCCCTCTTCCGCGGCGCTCGCCCCGCGGCAATCCACGCGCCCCTTTGGGAGCCGTCGGTGGAGACGCCGCTACCCCCTTACCGCCAGGGCGAGTTCCCTCAAGGCCCGCAGGTCGAGCTTCCCGGTACCGAGGAGGGGGAGGCTGTCGACGGGGAGGTAGCAGTCCCGGGCAGGCTTCCAGAGGTTCGGGAGGGCGCTTTCAGCCAGGCAGCGCTGGAGCCGGTCGGCGTCGGCGGCGTCCTTCACGTAGAGGACCACCAGCTTTTCACCTTTGCGCTCATCGGGGACCGCGGTGACCGCGACGGTGCCGGGCTGCCCGACGCAGGTGAGGAGCTCGTCCTCCACCGCGCCGTGGGGAACCATCTCGCCGCCGATCTTGCTGAAGCGGGAGAGCCGGTCGGTGATCCGGACGAATCCGTCGTCGTCCATGGTCCCGATGTCCCCGGTGACGTACCAGCCGTCCTTCACCGCCTCGGCGGTCTTGTCCTCCCGCCCGAGGTATCCGAGCATCACGTTGGGCCCCTTCACCAGGATGGCGCCCGCCTCGCCCGGCTTCAAAGAAGCCCCGCTCTCGAGATCGACGACCTTGACGGCCACCCCCGGGAGAGGATGCCCGACGCTCCCCTCCTTGGCCCCGTGCTGGCGCACGCCGTCGATCTCGACGTCCGGCACGTTCAGGGAGATGATCGGCGACAGCTCGGTCGCCCCGTACCCCTCCAGAGGGCGGATGGAGAACTTCTCCTCGAAGGCGTCCGCCAGCTTCCCCTTGAGCTTCTCGGCCCCGGTCATCACCAGCCTCAGGGTGGCGAAGTCCTCCTTACTGGCCCGGCGCAGGTAGGCGAGGAGGAAGGTCGGGGTGGCGAGGAGCAGGGTCGATCTCTCTTCCCGCACGATCTGGGCGATCTTCTCGCCATCCATCGGGTTGGGGTGGTAGGCGGCCGAGAAGCCGCTCAAGAGGGGGAACCAGAGGGTGCCGGTGAAGCCGAGCGAATGGAAGAAGGGGAGGGCCGCGCAGATGTTGTCGTTTAGGTTCACGCGGAAGACGGTCCGCAGGGCCTCGATGTTGGACATGATGTTGTGATGGGTCAGCATGACCCCCTTCGGGTCGCCGGTGCTCCCGGAGGAGAAGATGACGGCGGCGACGCTGTCGGCGTGGAAGGCTTCCCGGCGGCAGAGGAGCCGCACCGGGAGAAGGCGCGCCTTGAGAAGGGAGAGGAGCTTCTCGCGGCCGGTGATGGCCCCGGCCACGTCCTCCAGGTAGACGGTCCCCGGCAGGACCGGCAGGGAAGGGAGCTTCTCCAGGAAGGCGCGGGAGGTGACCACGGTGGTGATGCCGCACTGGCTGACCGCCGAGCGGAGCGAGCCTTCGGCGGCGGTGTAGTTGAGATTGACCGGGATCTTGCCGAGGAGCGAAACGGCGAGGTTGGCGAGCGCGCCGCCGACGCTGGGGGGAAGGAGGAGGCCGACGTGCTCCGCCTCACCGGCTATCCCCTCGAGCCGGCCGGCCAGGGCCAGGGCAGCGGCGGCGGTGCGGCCGTAGGTGAGCGACTTGCCGGAGCTGTCGGAAACGGCGCGGCGGTTCCAGTTCTTCCTGGCGGTGGCGAGGAAGCGCGCCTCCAGCGGTGCGCGGTCGGCCTTCTTCGAGTTGAAGTAATCGCAGGAGAGCTCGGCCACCGCCTGGCGCACCTCGACGGCGCTGCTTTCGGCCGGCATGGGGCTTCCGAACAGGATGGTGACCGGGTACGGGGAGAGGGCCGGCGGACGGGAGAGGAGCTTGCCGTTCGCGTAGCTCAGGATGCTTCCCCAGGCGCCGCCGATGTAGACCGGGATGATCGGGTGGCTCGAGTTCTTGACGATCCGCTCGAAGCCGCCGCGGAACTCGCGCAGCATCCCGTTGCGGGTGATCTCCCCCTCGGCGAAGATGCAGACGAGGTAGCCGTCGTCCAGCGCGGTGCGGGCCTTCCTGATGAATTCGAGGATCTCCTTCCTGCCGTCCCCGGAGGAGACCGGGATCACCCCCATCAGCTTGAAGAGCCAGCGAAGCACCGGGGTGTTGTAGATCCGCCGCTCCAGCACGAAGCGGATGCGGCGCTGGCAGGTGGCGTAAAGGAGGAGGGCGTCCACCCAGGTGACGTGGTTGGGGATAAGGAGCGCCGCCCCCTCGACCGGGAGGTTGTGGCCGCCGATGATGCGCAGGCGGTAGAAGCTCCGCATGGCGACCAGTGCCACGAAGCGGAGCAGGAAGTCGGGGAGCACCCGGAAGGTGACCACGGTGAGCAGCAGGGTAAGGGCCCCGATGAGGCTGAAGGACTGGGCGGCGGAGAGCCCCAAGGGGCCGCTGAAGAGCCAGGTCACCGCGGAGGCGACCAGGATGGCGACCCAGTTGACGAAGGTGGAGGCGGCCAGCACCTCGCCGCGCCTGGCCGGCTCGGCCCGCAGCTGGATGAAGGTCTGCAGCGGAAGGCTGAAGAGCCCGGCGCTGATCCCGAAGAAGACGATGATGGTAAGGGAGACCGGGAGGGTGGCCGGGGCCGCGTGCAAAAGGACCGGTGCCAGGGTGAGCCCGGCGGCGCCGATGGGGACGATGCCGAACTCGACGTCGCGGCCGGAGAGCCTGGCGGCGAGGAGCGACCCTGCGCCGATGCCGAGGGCGGCGGCCAGGAAGAGGTAGCCGCTCTGGGCGTCGGTGAGGCCCAGGCGCTCCATGCCGTAGCTGATCAGGTTGAGCTGCGCAAAGGCGCCGATGAACATGAAGTAGGCGAGCCCGACGATGGCGAGCGTGAGGTCCCGGTCCCGGCGGATGCCGGCCAGGGTGGCGAAGATATGGCCGGGGAAGAGATCGATCCGGTGGCCGGGGGCGCCGGCCTCGGTGGGACGGATCCGTCCGGCGGACCAAAGACCTGTGACGGCGACGGCCACGCAGGCGCAGGCGGCGAGCCAGGCGCGCCCGGCGGCCAAACCGGCCAGTACCGAGGCGAGGCCGGTGCCGACGATGATGGCGACGAAGGTGCAGGACTCCAAAAGCCCGTTGGCCCGGGAAAGCTCCTCCTGGCCGACCAGCTCGGGAATGGCGCCGTACTTGGCGGGGGCGAAGATGGCGCTGTGGGTCCCCATCAGGAAGACGGCCGCGTAGATGCCGTACTCGGAGCCGACGAAGAGGGCGATGACCGCCAGGACGGTGACCGCCACCTCCACCTCTTTCACGGTGACGATGACGCGGGACTTGGCGAAGCGGTCGGCCAGGGAGCCCGCGGGAGCGGAGAAGAGGAGAAAGGGGAGCACGAAGGCGGCGCCGGTCATGGCGGTAACGGTCCCGGCGTTGGCGGCACCCTTGCCGATCAGGAAGAAGACCATCACGAGCTTGAGGATGTTGTCGTTGAGCGCGCCGAGGAACTGGGTCAGGTTGAGCCAGCCGAGGCTCTTGGAAACATTGGAGTCTTTCATCTCATGCCTCCTTGCGGGATAGAGAAGAGATCGTTGGTGAGGATTTCGGGGGTGACGCCGAGTGCTTTTTTGAGGGCGACGTCCCTGTCCCAGGGGTTGGCGATCTTTGCGATGGCAATCAACTTGGCGAGCGGCACCCGGAAGAGAAAGGCGGGGGTGAGGACGATGCCGGTGTTGAGAATGGGCATGTCGGTCCCGTAGAGAAGACGGGGGTGCAGCTCGGTATGGGCCAGCAGGCGGGAGAGGTGCCCGAGGCGGTTTAACTGGGTAAGGGCCGAGATGTCGGCGTAAAGGTTCGGGAACTCCCCGCACAGCCGCAGGAAGCGGGCGTGGTTGGATTCCCCGCCGTTTTTGCCGTTACTCCCCGCGTGCGCCGCGATCACCGACACCCCCTGCCGAAGCGGCAACCGCAGCCGCTCCGGATCCCCCAGCTCGTTGCGGGTCCAGGTGAAGGAGCTCTCCTCCCCGGTGTGGGTCAAAAGCGGCAATCCGAGCTCCCCCATGCGCCGATAGAAGGGGACCAGGCTCGGGTCGGCGGGGTCGATCTGCTGGATGGAGGGGAGCCACTTGATCAGCACCGCCCCGTCGGCCTTGGCGCGCTCCAGCCGCTCGATGGCGTCCCGGCGATAGGGGTTGATGCTGGCACCGAAGAGCAGGTGCGGATAGCGGGCGGTCTCGGCGGCCACGAAGTCGTTGGGGATGTACATCTCCGTCTTCTCCATGTCGAGCTCGCCGTCTTCGCCGACCACCCCGTCCATGGCGAGGACGACCGCGGCGGCAACGCGCCTGGACTCCGCCAGGGTGGCGGCCAGCCGCCGGATGATCAAGGCGTCCCCATCCTGAAGTATCTGCTTCTCGGTCACACCGAAGGCTCTCAGGTAGATGCGATACTTCCAGCTGTCACGAAGATCGGTCGAAATGAAACAGCCGCTTCCGCCTGCGCCGATTCCGGCCGTGTGGCAATGGATGTCGATGATGTTTTTCTCTTCCACGGTGCAGCTCCTTGACGTGCAGTGTCTGACGGGATTGCCGCTCTTACTCATTGCTATTACAGCAACCGTGCCGACTATGACTGCCCTGCCCTAACAGGCCGTTTGGCCGATAGAACTTTAAAAAAGACCATGAAAGAGGGGAAACATACAGTAATTTGCATTGACATAATTTGTACAGTTGCAGTACATAAAATGCATGACAGTCAGCAAGGATATGACAGTATCGGATTGGGAGTTCCTGGAGCAGGTAGCTAAGGCGGCCTTCTCCAACCCGTTCGGGAAGGCCCGGGACGAGCTCGACCTCGTCATCGGAGGAGCGGCACCGGGTGCCCCCGCCGAGACCGTTCTCGATGCGGTGGTGAAGAGCGTCGACGAGCGGGTGGCGGACCTGGTGGGCCAGGGGAAGGGAGACATCCGCCGCTACGAGGGGAAACGGCGGGAGACGCTGCAGAATTTCCTCCTCTTCCACGTCTTCCACCGCTACGCGGAGGAGTTCGACCGGCTGATCCAGCTGCAGATGGAGGCGGGGGACACCCCGAGGAGGGTGACCTTTGCGGGGAAGGCGCTGGCTGAACTGGCGCGGTTCGGCTTTGCCGGCCAGGAGGCGGTGCGCTTCTTCTCGATCTTCTACCAGCTCAGGCGCGCCTACTTCTTCATAAAGAACGGGCTGGTCGGGAGCTCCCCTTCCATGCGGGAGCTCAGAAAGCACCTGTGGGACTGCGTCTTCACCCATGACATCAGGTGGTTCGAGGCGCGCTTTTGGAACCGGATGGAAGACTTCTCGCTCCTTCTCCTGGGGGAGACCGGGACCGGCAAAGGGGCGGCCGCCGCGGCCATCGGGCGCTCCGGGTTCATCCCCTTCGATCCGGTCAAGGGGACCTTCACCGAGAGCTTCACCAGGAACTTCGTCTCCATCAACCTCTCCCAGTACTCGGAGGGGGTCCTGGAGTCGGAGCTCTTCGGCCACCAGAAAGGGGCCTTCACCGGCGCCATCGAGAACCACGCCGGGCTCTTCAGCCGGTGCGCCCCCCACGGGGTCATCTTCCTCGACGAGATCGGCGACATCAGCGCCCCCATCCAGATCAAGCTTCTGCAAGTCCTGCAGGAGAGGATCTTCTTCCCGGTCGGGAGCCACGAGCCGAAAAGGTTCAGCGGCCGGGTGATCGCCGCCACCAACCGCTCGCTCACCGAGCTCTGCGGCAGCGGCACCTTCCGGGACGACCTCTACTACCGCCTCTGCTCGGACGAGATCACCCTCCCCCCCCTGCGCGAGCGCCTGAAGGAGGATGCGGGCGAGCTCGACCTGCTGCTGTCGAGCATCCTGTCACGGCTGGCGGGGGAGTTCTCCGAGCGGGAACGGCAGCTCGTGAAACGGGTCCTGGAGAGGGATCTCGGGCGGGATTACCCCTGGCCGGGGAACGTGCGCGAGCTGGAACAGGCGGCGAAACGGATCATCCTGACGGGACACTACCAGGGGAGAAAAGGCGGGGAGAGAAGCGACGAGGCAGGCAGCCTCGCCGCCGGGATAGCGGAGGGGAGCTACGACGCCGAGGGGCTTTTGACCAACTACTGCACCCTCCTTTACCGGCGGTTCGGGACCTACGAGGAGGTCGCCCGCCGCACCGGCCTCGACCGCCGGACCGTGAAGAAATACGTGACCAGGTAACCCGACTCCCTCCAGGGGAGGTACCGGACGCCGGATGAGGGTGGCTCCCCCCTGACCTCTTTTTACCAGAGTACCCTCGCCCTTCAGGGGGATCGGGGTGAGGGAGGCTCCCAAATCTTCCCTCACCCGGCCTTCGGCCACCCTCTCCCGGAGGGAGAGGGGATGACTATACAAGGGTGGCCGAAGGCCGGGTGAGGGTGCCTGCGCCTTACCCCTCCCCGTTGTCCCGACTCCCTCCTTGGGCGGCATCCTCTCCTTCCGCACCTCGCCGAATCCGCCCCACCTCCCCCCTCTCGAACCTCCCGAGGCTTTGGTGGAAAAGGCGGGTCTGTTCGGCGGAACAGGCCGGGCACATGCCGTGGCTGAAGGTGGCATCGGAATTCTCGGTGATGTACTTCTCCACCTGCTCCCATGACTGCTCGTCGGTGCGCACCTTCTTGCAATAGGAACAGATGGAGATGATCCCCTCCAGCCGCCTGACGCGCGACAAGGCGGCGTTGAGCTCCTCGTTGCGCTGTTCCATCTTCTCGCCGTAGCGGCTCGCCTGGGCACGCAGCATCTCGCTGATCTTACCCTGGCGCAGCGTCCGGGCCGCCACCACGGTGGCTATCATGAAGACTCCGAGCAGGGCGAGTTCGATGGCGGCTTCTTTGCGCCAGCGGGCGAGGTAATCGCTGGGGGAGGCGGTGGCGAAGACGTAGAAGGGGTAGTTGGCCGCCTTGCGGAAGGTAACGGTCCGTTCCCGGTGGTCGCGGGCGAAGACCGTATTGTAGGTGGCGGTGACCGGGTGCAGCCTGATCATCTCGCGGGTCTTTTCCGAGATGACGTCGGAGCCGATCTGGCTTCCCGGCTCGAGCCCCTTCGGTTTGAGGGCCACCAGGTGCAGGTCCTCGTCGCGGATCCCGATGGCGCCGTGCGGCCCGATGTCGAGGTGGGCCAAAAGCTTCTCGAAGTAGCTCACGTCGAAAAGCCCCAGCACGCCACCGGCGAAGGAGCCGTCGGGACGGTTGATCCGGGTGGCCAGCACCAGCATCCAGTTGCCGTAGACCTTCCCCCTCAGCAGCCGGGACATGATCAGCTGCCCGTGGGGAGCCTCGCGCAGGCGCCTGAAGTATTCGCGGTCGGCAACGGTGGTGGTGGTTCCCAGCGGGGGATCGAAGCCGTAGCGGATGTTCCCCATGGCGTCGGTGACCCTGATCCCGTAGAGCTCCGGAAGGAGCGGAAGCTCACCTGCGATGTACCGGTTGAGGTGGACCGCTTCGATCCCCCCCGCCGCGATCTCCTCCTCGGCCTCGCGGGCCACCGCCGCCAGCCCCACGTTGATCTTGTCCAGGATGTTGCAGAGGTTGCCCTCCATCCCGGTGACCATGTTCTTGGTGGTGATGACGGCCAGGCTGCAGTGGTGGCGATGGCTCCGCACCAGTGCATAGCCGACAATGACGGAGACCAGGAGGTTGACGAAGACGGTGACGGCGACCAGCCGCCGGAAAAAGCCTTCCGCCTCCCGTCCCGCCAGGGCCGGCTCGCTCAATGGTGCCTGCTCCATAAGGTGCTCCACTTTTTGCGAAACGGTTGAGAGAAGCTGGACCGCAGAACCATGAGGTTGTTCCCTCATTGCGACATCACCGTCAGGATTACCCGGGTAACGTACTGGATCAGGAAAATCGCCGCAGTGGAAAACATATACCGCATCATTGTATCGGTGTCACGAGCGAGCGGAGAAGTTTCTCATGACAGCGCAAAGAAAAACCGGGCCCTTTCAGGGATCCCGGTTGCGTCCTCTATCAGGTGGTAGCGGAGTGTGTATTTCAGTCAAGCTTCGTCAGACAGAACGCCCTTTCCTGCCTGCCTGGATCTTACCGTGAGCGGTTATCACGTGGACGTTGTGGTTCGGTTCACGCCGCATCATCATCTCGTGCTTCTTGGGAACGATCGGCGTAAAGGTGGCGTGTTCCGTCGTCAGTTTCTTCTTCGGTTCCGTCGGCTTTTTCATACCTTTCATGACAGTCACCTCCCCTCCTGATATTAGAAGTATATCATCCTTTAAGGTAACCATCCCAGAAGAATCCGCGTCTGACCCTGTCGGTGCTCCGGCTAAAGCTTGAAGGCGCCGGTTCCCTGCTGGAGGACGTCGACCTGCTCGGTGAGGTGCTGGGCGCCC
The DNA here is from genome assembly GCF_054784495.1 of Geomonas sp. Red276. Taxonomy (NCBI): domain Bacteria; kingdom Pseudomonadati; phylum Thermodesulfobacteriota; class Desulfuromonadia; order Geobacterales; family Geobacteraceae; genus Geomonas; species Geomonas sp. Red276. The sequence goes on along the minus strand of NZ_BLXW01000010.1, from coordinate 69,629 downwards.
ATTTCCAAAAGCGCCGCCGCCTGGAGGCACTTCTCGGCATCCGAGCCGATCTCGGCCACCGCCGCCGCGATCTGCAGGCTGTCCTGGGCCTGGGCCGCGCAGGCTGACTCGATGATCCTCGACATGGAGGAGACGTCGACCATGGAATCGGCGATCGAGCGCCCGACCTTGCTCTGTTCTCGGGTGGCGGCGCGGAACTGGGTGGCGAGGTACTTCATGTTCTCCGAGGCCGACAGGATCGCCTCCTTGGCCGCCGCCTGCTCCTGGATGGACCTCTCGATCTTCTCCGTCATGTCGGTGACCCGGTCCATGGCCTGCCGGATCAGGGTGGTCCCTCGCGCCTGTTCCTCGGTAGCGGTGGCGATGCCGCTTATGTGGCTGCGGGCGCTCGACACCCCGGTGACGATCTTTTCCAGCGCCGCGCTCGAGCGCGTGCTCAGCTCCTCGCCGGCCACGATACGGTGATCGGTCTCCCGGATCACCGCCACCGCCCGCTCGGTCTCCTTCTGGACGGCCGAGATCAGGTCGGCGATCTCGCTCGTCGAACGTGCCGTCCCGGCAGCCAGGGTCTTGATCTCGTCGGCCACCACCGCGAACCCCTTGCCGTGGACGCCGGCCTGGGCGGCGATGATGCTCGCGTTGAGGGCGAGCAGCGCGGTGCGGGTGGCGATGTCGTCGATCACCGACGAGATGGCGCCGATCTCCCTGGTCCGGGAGGTCAGGTTGGCGATCACCTCGTTGGTCACCTCGGAGGCGCTCCGGATGTCGTGCATCCCCCGGCGCATGTCGGCCATCGCCTGGGCCCCCTTCTGCGCGTCCTGCTCGACGAAAGCGGCGATCTCCGCCGTCTGCAGCGCGTTGCCCCGGACGTTGTTGGTGGCCGCTTCCATCTCCATGATGGAGGAGGCGGTCGTCAGGGAGGATTCCACCAGCGCACGGGTATGCTTCCCGATGTCGTTGGTGGCGGCGGCGCTCTGCATGATGGCCGCGGTCACCTCTCCGACCAGCGAGGTGAGCTTCTCCGCGTTGAGGGCCACCTCCTCGGCGCTCGCCGTCATCTCGAGGATGGACGAGGAGGAGTCGGAGGCGGCCTGCGCGAGGCGTTCGGTCTCGCCCCCGATCTCCTTCGCCTTCCCGGCGATCTTTTCGACGTGGACCGCGGTTTCCGCTACCTTGCTCTGCTGATGCCGGGCCGCCGCCAGGGCGTGATCCGCCTCGGCGGCCAGCCGGTCCGAGATCTCCTCGATGGCTCCGGTCGACCTGGTCACCCGGCCGATCATGCCGTAAAGCCCCGCCACCATGGTACGCAGCGAGTCGAGGAGCTTCCCCGCCTCGTCCCGCCCCCCTTCCGGGATGGAGACGGTCAGGTCCCCCCTGGCCACCGCGCCGGTGACGGTCACCGCCTCGCCGAGGGGGGCTAGGGCCAGCCGGGCGAACCAGACCGCGATGCTGCTGGCGACCAGGGTGAAGGCGATGGCCAGGGCGATGACCACCAGCCGGGTGTGCTCGAAGGACTCCAGAAAATCCGCCGTCTTCACCCCGACGTAGAGCGCGCCGATGACCTTGCCGTCGGCGTCGCGGATCGGGTCGTAGGCGGTAAAGTAGGGGGTGTTGAGGATGGGGGCGATGCCGCGGTACGATTCGCCCTTGCGGAAGACCGCGTCGTAGGCGGGACCTTTCAGCTTGGTCCCCACCGCACGGCTGCCGTCTTCCTTGATGACGTTGGTGGCGATCCGCTCGTCGTTCATGAACACGGTGGCGGTCCCGCCGCAGATCTTGGCCACCTTGTCGGGAAGCTCGTTGTCGTTGTTGAGGACGTAATCGCCGGCCATCAGGCGGTTGCCGGCGATGTGCAGGGGCCCCTTCTGCCGGACCAGCTCCCAGAAGGTGTTTATCCTGCTTTCCTGCGAGGTGGTGGCAACCCGCACCATCTCCTGGCGCATCTTCATAAGCGACAGGCAGGTAGTGACTGTCACCGCGGCAACTACTATGCAGACGGTGAGAGCGGTTATCTTTTTAACTATAGTCATTTCCAATATTGTTCTTCGCTCCATGACAATGGTGTCGAACTGTTTTCCGCTTGTACATGCAAATAAAAATGCTGTATACGGTACGAGCAGATCAGTATCATCTGCATGGTGTATACGTCATTTTTACACACAGATCTAATACGCTCACAAGACATTACCATATCAGGTGATAATTTTAGGGGCCAAAATGTATACCATATCGCTATGAAATCACAAGCATTTATTTGGTACATCTTGTAAACAGTATTGATGGTTTCTGCGCGACAGCAAAAAAGCCACCGGTCACATGACCGGTGGCTTTTTTTACGAAAGAAGAGATGGCGGAAGTCCGCCCCCTCCCCGGAGGGCGAGGGCATAGCTACCTCAAGGGCCCCTTGACGGGGCGTTGATTGGCGGATGAAGGAGCGGGCGATCGGGGGAAGGAGGGTTCTTTGACCTGGATCATAATTTTTTCCGCTACCGGTGCTACCATGGCATCAGGAAGCAAGGGATCGCTACCCTTCGCAAGGCGGCTGCCCAGGCGGCGGCCAAGGAGCCAGACACCATGAAAGAGAATGCGGTAATTACTGAAACTGTGACGGTCGGCGAAATAGTTGCCAGAGATATCAGGACGGCCGGGGTCTTTGAAAGATACGGGATAGATTTCTGCTGCGGAGGCAACATCGCGGTGGCGAAGATCTGCCACGACAAGGGAATCGACGTCCGCGAGCTTGGCCGGGAGCTCGAAAAGGCGTCGGCAGAGCCGATCGACCGTAGCCACAACTACAACGCGTGGGAGCTTCCCTTCCTCGCCGACTATATCGTCAACACCCACCACGCCTACCTCAAGGAAAACATGGCGACCATCGACGCCTACGCGACCAAGATCGCCCAGGTTCACGGTGACCGTCATCCCGAGGCGGTGAAGATCGCGGAGATCTTCTCCAAGATTGCCGCCGACATGGCGCTTCACCTGCGCGAGGAGGAGGAGATCCTCTTCCCGGCCATCAGGAAGCTTTCCGACAAAAGGAAAGCGGGGATGGCGCCTGACTCCGCCGATCTCGAATCACTCAGGGGGACGCTGACGACGGTCACCCACGAGCACGACGAGATAGGCGAGGCGATCCACGCCATCCGGGACCTCTCCGGCAATTACCGGGTGCCGGGCGACGTCTGCAACACTTTCATGGTCACCTACCAAAGACTCAAGGAGTTCGAGGACGACCTGCACACGCATGTCCACCTGGAGAACAACATCCTCTTCCCCAAAGCGGCGAAGCTCTAGAAAGAAGGAGATCTACCCATGACCATCATCGTACTTTCCGTGGCCTTCCTCTGGACACTGACCGCCGCGGTCTCGCTTTGCCCGTTCCGGCACCACGACAGAGCCGGCGACAACTGAAGCCGCCCCTCGCCCGATCCGGCCGATCAAAGCCCCCGGGACTCTCTTCATGGAGAGCCCGGGGGAATCCTGCCCGCCCCCCCTTTCCTGGCGTCACTCCCCCTTTCTGGACCTCTTAAAAGCCTTTCCGCCACACTCTCTTTGTAGGTTTTGGCTGGACACTCAGAGAGGTCGATCTAGAATTGACTGGTTGCCTCGAACACACGAGTCTCAGTCATAGATCCGCCTGCGGTGTGCGCGACACTGTCAGGCGAGAAACGACAGAAGGAGGAGTATTATGCGAAGGTTACTTCCCGGTTGTTTCCTGGTACTGATGCTCACCGCCCAGGCTTTGGGCGATGACGGCACCCTCAAAAAGGCCCGCGGGCACTTCTCGCCGCTCCCCGCCTCCCCTCCCAAACTGGCGAAGGCCCAGACATCTCCCGCCAAGGTAGAGCTCGGCAAGATGCTCTACTTCGATCCCCGCCTCTCGGCCTCCAACCTGATCAGTTGCTCATCCTGCCATAACCTCGGACTGGGAGGGGTCGACCTCCAGGAAACGTCGGTCGGCCACGGCTGGCAGAAGGGTCCCCGCAACGCCCCCACCGTCCTTAACGCGGTCTTCAATGCCGCCCAGTTCTGGGACGGCAGGGCCAAGGACCTCGAGGCGCAGGCGAAAGGGCCGGTCCAGGCCGGGGTGGAAATGAACAACAAGCCGGAGCGGGTGGTGGCGACCCTGAAGAGCATCCCGGGGTATCCGCCGCTTTTCAGGAAGGCCTTCCCGGCCGATTCCGATCCGGTCAGCTTCGACAACGTCGCCCGGGCCATCGAGGCGTTCGAGGCGACCCTGATCACCCCGGGAGCCCCCTTCGACCGCTACCTGAAGGGGGACCAGAAGGCGCTGACCGCCACGGAGAAGAGCGGACTCAAGCTCTTCATGGACAAGGGATGCGCGGCGTGCCACGGCGGCGTCAACCTGGGCGGGTCCGGATACTTCCCGTTCGGGGTCAAGGAGACCCCGGCCAGCGAAGTGCGGCCGGCATCGGACGTCGGGCGTTACGCGGTGACCAAAACCGAATCCGACCGCTACGTCTACAAGGCCCCCTCGCTGCGCAACATCGCCCTGACCGCCCCCTACTTCCACTCCGGAAAGATCTGGGGGCTCGAACAGGCGGTCACCATCATGGGATCGTCCCAGCTCGGCATAACCCTCCAGCCGGGCGAGGAGAAGGAGATCGTCGCCTTTCTCCGCACCCTGACCGGCAGGCAGCCGCGGATCATCTACCCGATCCTGCCGCCGAGCAGCGACTCAACGCCGAGACCTCTGCTCATGTGACATAGCGAAGCCGCCTTCACTCTCAGCTTCCATCACGGACACTCTCAGCCGGAGCCCGCACCCTGTTGGTGAGTGATGTGGTGTATAATGTGGTTCATGAGAGGTGGGAGGTGCCACTTCGAGGAGGTGTACACGATGAAAGGAAGTACGTCTCAAGGTCACAGCAAGATCTGTGCGATTGACAGCAGCAAGCTGATCAACAAGCTCTCTTCCGATGCCACCGCTTACTGCAGCAAATGCGGCGCGAAAGCTCACGACCCGCAAAGTCTCTGCAGCCCGGTGACGCTCTCCGGCGGAGGCTGATCCATAGGCTCCCAGAGCCTGCCACAGAAAGGGCCCCCCGTTCGCAATGGAACGGGGGGCCTTTTCATGCCGGGAGACGATGTATCTCATGCCGGGGCGCGGCGTATCCAATGCCGGGTCACGGCTGGTCGAGCACCTCGCGCAGCTTCTCCAGGAGCTTTCCCGGAGAGACCGGCTTCTGGAGGAAGTGCAGCCCCTTGTCCGCCAGCCCCGCCTTGGTGACGATGTCGTCGGTGTAGCCGCTGATGAAGATGGCCCGGACGTCTCCGCGCAGTTTCTTGATCTCGTTGTAGGCCTCCCAGCCGTTCTTGCGCGGCATGATGACGTCGATCATGACCACATCGACCAGGGCCCCGCGTTCATGGAATTTCACCACCCCGTCGGCGCCGTCGACCGCCTCGATCACGCGGTAGCCGTGACGAAGCAGCACCTCGCGGAACATCAGGCGGACCTCGGCGTCATCCTCGACCACCAGCACGGTCTCCCCTTTGCCGTGGCGGACCTCCCCCTCCCCGCCGCTTCGATCCTGCGCGATGCCGGCCACCAGCGGGAGATAGACCCAGAAGGTGGTCCCGACACCCGGCTGGCTCACCACGTTGATGAACCCCTCGTGCTGCTTCACGATGCCGTAGGCGATGGAAAGCCCGAGCCCGGTCCCCTTGCCCACCTCCTTGGTGGTGAAGAACGGCTCGAAGATCCGCTCCAGGGTGGCCGCGTCGATCCCGGCCCCGGTATCGGTGACGGTGAGGATGGCGTAGTCCCCCTCGGCGCCGTACCCCTGCTCATCGATGAAGCGCCTGTCGACCGAGGCGGAGCCGGTGGCGATGGTAAGCCGCCCCACCCCGTCCATCGCGTCCCGCGCGTTGCCGACCAGGTTGAAGAGCACCTGCTCCAGCTGGCCGCGGTCCGCCCTGATCATCGGGGTCTGCTTGGAGAGCTCGATGGAAAGCTGGACGTTTTCGCCGATGAGGGAGGGGAAGAACTTCTCGGCCTGGGTGACCACCGCGTTGAGGTCGAGGAGCACGGGGTTCAGGTCCTGCTTGCGGCTGTAGGCGAGGAGCCCCTTGGTGAGCTCGGCGGAGCGGTCGGCCGAGGTGAGGAGCAGGTCCAGGTATTCGCGGCTTTGCTCGGAGAGCCCCTCATCGGAGCCGATCAGGGTCCCGTACCCGATGATGGCGGTCAGCCGGTTGTTGAAATCGTGCGCGATCCCGCCGGTGAGGGTGCCGAGCGCCTCGACCTTCTGGGCGTTGCGCAGGTGCGTCTCGACCTTGCGCTGCATGGTGACGTCCCGGAAGTTGACCACGGTGCCGACCAGGCGGTCGTCCCGCAGGTACGGGCAGGAGACCCGCTCGATGATGCGGCCGTCGGTGAACTCCATCATGATCGACCATTCCCGCTCGGGCTGCCCCATCATCTCCGCCAGCCGGCGCCGGAAATCGTCCGGGTCCTTCAACTGGGCCAGCACGACCTCCAGCATCGCCCGGTAGTCGCGGGTGGCCATGATGGAATCGGGGATGCCGACCAGCTGGGGATACTTCCGGTTGTGCATGACGGTCCGCTTCTCGAGGTCCAAGACGAGGATGCCGTCCACGATGGATTCCAGGGTCGCCGTCAGCAGGGAGAGGGTTTCGCGGTCTTTCTCCTCGAAGCGCCTCCTTTCGCTGATGTCCCTCACGAAGCTGCAGACGAGCCCCTTGTCGTTGTACAGGAGGTAGTTGGAGCTCACCTCGATCGGTATCCTCCGGCCGTCGGGTGATATCGCCGTGAGCTCGTTGGTCAAGGAGCCCTTCTCCATGAGGGTCGCCCAGCGCTTGGCCCATTTCCCGGCGTCATACTCTTCGACCAGGTCATAGACGTAGAGGCTCTTCATCTCCTCGGGGGAGCGTCCGAAAATCCCGCTCAGGCTTTCGTTGGCGAAGATGAAGCGGCCGTCCTCCTCGATCCAGCTGATTCCGTCGCGGGAATGCTCCACACAGTTGCGGGTGAAACGGAGCTCCTCATCGGCAAAGCGGCGAGCGGTGATGTCGCGTGCCATCCCGGTGGTCCCCACCACCTCGCCTTTACTGTTGAAGATGGGGGTCTTGATGGTTTCGATCCAGCGGGTACTGCCGTCGGAGCCGACGATCTGCTCCTCGAACTGCCTGCTCGTCCCGCTCTGCATGACCTCGCGGTCGTCGGCCCGGTATGCCTCGGCGAACTCACGGGGCCAGATGTCGAGATCGCTCTTGCCGATCACCGACTCCGGAGTCTGGGAGCACGCCCTGGCAAAGGCGGCGTTCACCGCAACGAAGCACCCCTGCTCGTCCTTGATCCAGGCGAGATCGGGAATGATGTTCAGCATCGCCCTCATCTTCTGGTCGCGTCGTTCCAGGGCGCGGGTGGCCTGGCGTCCGAACTGCACCGCGAGCAGGGAAAAGAGGACCAGGAAAACGTTGAGGATGAGGCACCCGATGACGATCCGCCCCTTCAAGGTATCGTAGAGGGCGAAGAACTCGCCTTTCTTGACGCCGACGTAGATGGCGCCGATCACCTCCCCATGGCTGTCCCTGATCGGGTCGTAGGCCGCGAAGTACGGCACCCCGAGGATGGTGACCTCGCCCCGGTACTCCCTTCCGTACTTGAAGATGGCGTCATGGGCCGGCCCCACCAGCCGGGTACCGATCGCGCGGGTGCCGTCCGAGGTGATGACGTTGGTCGCCACCCGCAGGTCCCCCTGGAAAATGGTGGCGGTACCGCCGAAGATGTCGCGGATGTGGTCGGGGAGGTCGTTATTGCCGGTCAGCAGGTAGCTTCCGACCCAGAGCTTACCGTCCCTGATCTCGAAGGCGTCGCCCTTCTCGTGCAAAAGAACCTTGAAGGCTTGGAGCCGCTCCTCCTGCTCGTGCTTGGCGTCGATGATCGCCTGGGTCCGCAGTTGTGCGAGAAAAACCGCGGTCGCCGCGGTGAGGGCGATGGCCATAACGATGAGGTTGATGACAAGGTAGCGGGTACGAACCTGCATACGCTCTCCGATAGGAGGTGAAGTCATTACGGGAAGAAGAAGCGGCTGGCAACGGCACCCGGCCAGCGATGGCGGGCGTAACGGGGAGGGTGAACGTTGCAGCAACAACGGTGACATTTTAGCCGCTCCCGGAAATATTTGTATACAAATGTTTCAATGACGACAAATATGACATTAGCGACATTACAGATAAGTCACCGCTCACCGGCGCCGGCTGCCGCCGCTATGACTGGCGCTCCCTCCTCCCTGCGGGGTGAGATAGTATCCGTCGTGACCGGTCGAATATCCCCCCCAGGAGAAAAACGATTAACTCCGTCTCGCGAATGTGCTATCTCTTCGAAAACTTCACCGGCTGAAGGAGATCTCTTGAGGATATCCGTCCCCATTGCCGTTACCGTCGCCGCCATGCTGGCCTTCTGCGTGCCGGCCTTTCCTGCCCACGCAAGCGACCGGCTCACGCTCCAGGCGGCCACCCCCCCGGCACTCTCATCGCTGCAACGCGAGCTGGACGGTATCGTCCGCAGCGAGCTTTCCCCGTACACCAACGCGGCGATCAAGGTCTTCTCCCTGAAGAGCGGAGAGACGCTCTACGAGCACAATCCCCGGCTCCTCGTGACCCCCGCGTCCAACCAGAAGCTCTTCACCGCCGCCACCGCGCTGTCCGTTTTGGGAAAGGAGCGGGAGGTGATCACCACCGTCTCCGTCGACGACGCCTGGGGAACGATCTTTCTCAAGGGATGCGGGGACAGCCTCCTGACCGGCCGCGACCTCGTCGAGCTTGCCACGGCCGCCTCCGAGAAGCTCGATCGCAACCGGCCGTACCGGGTGGTCGCGGACCTCGCCTGTTTCGACGACCTCTACTGGGGAAAGGGATGGATGTGGGACGACGAGCCCGAATCGGACGAGATGTACATCACGCCGTTAGCTCTCGACCACAACACGGTGACGGTCACCGTCACCCCGGGGAAGGAGGCGCGCATCCCGGCGACCGTGGCCCTGACGCCCGAGACCCCGCTGGTCACGGTGAAGAACTGGACAGTGACCGGCGGCCGTGAGGACGAGGTGACCGTCAAGGCGACCCGGCGGCCCGGGGAGCGGGAGAACGTCATCACCGTCTCCGGCGTGGTTCCCGTCGGGGCGGACCCGGTCGTGAAACATCTGTCGGTCTGGAAGCCGGAGCGGATCGCGCTCGCCATCTTCGCGGACGCCCTTAGGGCCCGCGGCATCACCGTCACCGGGCTGGACACCAACTACACCACGCCGCAAAGCAGGGTGATCGCAAGAAAGAAGCGCCCGCTCGGCGACCTGGTTGCCTTCGGGCTTAAGGAAAGCGACAACCTGTCGGCGGAGAGCCTGATCAAGCTATTGGGGATGGTCTCCACCGGGCAGCCCGGTTCGGCCGAAAACGGCGCCGTTTCCATCAGGCTCTATCTCGACAGGCTCGGCATCCCCAACGACAAGATGGTCATCGCCGACGGCTCCGGAGTCTCCCGCTACAACCTCACCAACGTGGAGACCATCATCCGGCTGCTCGAGGCCATCTACCGCGACCAGCGGATCTACCCGACCGTCTACAACGCGCTGCCGGTCGCCGGCAGGGACGGCACACTGGCACATCGCATGGCGGGCACGGCCGCCGAAGGCAACGTGCGGGGAAAGACTGGCAACATGACGGGGGTCTCCTCTCTCTCGGGATATCTCCATACCGCCGACGGCGAACCGCTCGCCTTCTCCATGGTCATAGAGAACTTCGTGGGCCCCGCTAAGCCAGTGCTGGAAATCCAGGAGCGCATCCTGTCGATTCTCTGTGGCTTTCACAGATAATTAGAATTCTCTAAAATTTTCTTGAAAAATGATTACAATATGTTACAGTTTCTCATCTCCACGATAAGAACCGGTTGTTACCGGTGGCGTTGACAGATCAGCTGTAAGGCACACTCACAGGGAGGTCCCGATGTCCTTGTCCATCCTCTTCGTCTGTCTTGGCGTCAGTTTTGTCTGTGCTCTTTGCGTGGTCGCTACCGTCATGTTCTTTGTGGATAAGCCTGCCGCCACCCCGGTCAGCCCGTACCGGCGGGCCCGTCCCCAAGGGAGAAGGGGCCACCTCGCCACTACCCGGGCCGGGGTAACCAAAGGGGAGATCAGCGAACCCCTTACCGGCAGCGAAGCGTCACACTGACTCCCGGTCACCACCCGCCGTCCCACCACACTCACAAAGGGGGGCCTTGTCTTCACAAGGCCCCCCTTTGACATTCCTGCCTCTCTTTTCTCCTTCCGATAAAAATTATAGAATCCTCATTGACAGACGCAATTGTTGTATTAGAAATGTATAATACTCGGCGAGCTCCAGTCCCACGTCGCTCATTGCGGTTGCACGCGACCGCCACCTGCCTGAGTACCCGCACTGATTCACGTCGATGACATAGAGACGTTTTAAAGCGCCGGATTACCCTGGCGAGCAGACAGCATCGCACGGCCCTGGTGACTCGGTCCGCGCCGTTTATGGCAGTAACCTCCGTTTCATCACCAAGAGAGTGCCATGATCTCACACGCCTTGACCATCGTCGCCAACGAGCTGAATGCGTTTCTGGCCGACGCCTTCAGCGCGACGACGCCCCAAGCGAAGCTGGGGAACATCGCCGAGGGGTTCGCCTCGGGCGCCGGCGGCACCGGTCTGGCCAGGGACCAGGTCTACCTCTCCATCGTGAACCTGAAGGAGGAAAAGACTCTCAAGAACGTCCCCAACTATGTGAGAAACGACGCCACCCTCAGGGTGAGCTACGAGAATCCCCCGGTCTTTCTGAACTTCATGGTGCTCTTCACCTCCGCCTACTCTGAGTACACCAACGCGCTCTTGATGCTCTCCCGGGTGATCAGGTTCTTCCAGACCAGGAACACCTTCGACCAGGACAGCGTCGCGCCCACATCGATCACCGACGGGAGCCCGGTCAACGACGCCGACAAGCTGGAGACCTTCAAGCTGACCTTCGATCTCTATTCCCCCACCATGGAAGAGGTCAACTACCTCTGGGCCACCCTGGGAGGGAAACAGTACCCGTTCGTGCTCTACGTACTGAGGATGCTCGACCTGAAATACAAGGCCATCAGCCACGAAAGCGGCCTCATCACCGAGGTGGTGGGCGATTTCTTCCAGAAGAGCCCGGTGTGAAGACATGGAAACGGTGACCAACTCATACCGGCGGCTGTTCGAGGTACGCCTCATGCACCATTACTGGCTGGACGACGGGGCCACCATCTTCGACCTGATCGCCGATCAGGACCGGCGCACCGGGAGGCTTTTGACCTACGACGTCAGGAGGTTGCTTGCCATGGCGCCCACCGCTTCCACGGCCGCCGCCATCGCCGGTTTCGGCGGGGTCTGCAAGGAGACGGGGCTCGGGATGGTGGTGGCGGTGCCGCCAGGGGCGTCGATCCCCGCGGACACCACGCTGGAATTCGCGGTGACCGTCAGGGACAGCGACTTTTTCAACTACACGGCCCTCACCTTGAGGCCCCGCAGGATCTACGAGATCTTCTACCAGCCCGAGAAGAAGGTCTACCGTTACAAGGAGAACGTCCCCCTGCTCTCCAACCTGACCGGCGCCTTCAGGAACCTGGGGGCGAAGACCCTCTTCCTGTCGCAGGAGTTCCCGCCTTTGGCGGCGGGTGACCCGGTCGAATCGCTGGTGGCGTCGCTTCCCGCCCTGGAGCAGTTGACCAGCGACCAGCCCGGGGCGGCGGTCAGGCAGATCGCGCCGGACGTGAGCGCGGTGCCGGTCTTCCTCAACCAGGCAGACATCCCGGCCATCGTGCCGCCGCCGGGACTGACCGGGGCTCCGCCCCAGGGGGTACTGCTGGGGGACGAGCTTCCCGACGACCTTTTCGCTCTCGTGCGGCTCACCGCCGTGCGAACCGGCGACCAGGATTTCAGCTTCGTGGACAACGCCGGCCACCCCAAGGCCGACCACCCGGTCTTCGAGGTGAGGCTCAAGAACCGCTCCACCACCTGGAAGTATCTGAACAAGAACACCGGCGCCGTCATCTCCCAGTCTGCCGCCCCCTTGCCGCTCACCTTTTTCGGCAACGCGGGAACCGGGAGGAAGCCGTCGGCGGGGGTCGTGAAGCCGGCCTTCAGCGCCAACCGCATCACCGATCTTGTTTCCGAGATCTTCATCTAACCGCCAACTAACGACAGGGGGTATTCACAATGGCACTGTTACCCAAGACGCCAGGCGTGTACATCGAAGAGATACCGCGGTTCCCGCCCTCCATCGCCCCGGTTGAGACCGCCATCCCGGCCTTCATCGGCTACACGCAGAAGGCCGACCTCGTGACGGCGGGGGACCTGATCCTCAAGCCGACCCGGATCGCCTCGCTCGTCGAGTACGAGACCTACTTCGGACTGCCGCAGGACGAGGAACACGTCCAGGTGGCGGTCCAGCAGACGACCCAGGGAACCAGCGTGAGCCTCGACAAGGTGACCGCGACCCTGGCGGAGAACGCCCGTTCCAAGCACCTCATGTACTACTCGCTGCAGCTCTTCTTCGCCAACGGCGGCGGCCCCTGCTACATCGTCTCGGTAGGTCTCTACAAGGCGAACCTGGGGGATGCCCTGGTGGAGAGCGAGCTCTCCGCCGGCCTGGACGTGCTCGTGAAGCAGGACGAGCCGACCCTGATCGTCTTCCCCGAGGCGCAGTCGCTCTCCATCGCCGACTTCAAGACCCTGCACGATGCGGCCCTCGCCCAGTGCGAGCTCCTCAAGGACCGCTTCGTGATCATGGACGTCCACGGCGACACGATCTCGCTCTCCGATCCGGGTGCCAACCTGGTGACCGCGGTGGACAACTTCCGAAACAGCGGGGTCGGGACCAACAACCTGAAGTACGGTGCGGCCTACGCCCCCAACATCGACACCGTGCTCGATTTCGCCTTCGACGAGACCAAGACCGACGTGACCATCACCACCGACGGCACCGCCGCGAGTCCCGTCAAGCTCAACACCCTGAGCGGCGGCGCCGGGGCCAACAGCCGGGTCTACGAGGCATCCAAGGCCGCCATCCGCAACATCGCCTGCAAGATGCCCCCCTCCTCGACCATGGCCGGGATCTATGCCGCCGTGGACAACAGCCGCGGGGTCTGGAAGGCGCCGGCCAACGTCAGCGTGAGCTCGGTGGTCGGGCCGTCGATCCAGTTCTCCAACGTCCAGCAGGACCTGATGAACGTGGACGTGACGGCGGGGAAATCGGTCAACGCCATCCGCGCCTTCACCGGGAAGGGGACCCTGGTCTGGGGAGCTCGGACGCTGGCCGGCAACGACAACGAATGGCGCTACGTGAACGTCCGGCGATTCTTCATCTTCGTCGAGGAGTCGACCAAGAAGGCGACCGAGCAGTTCGTCTTCGAGCCCAACGACGCCAACACGTGGGTGCGGGTGCAGGGGATGATCGAGAACTTCCTGACCGTCCTCTGGCGGCAGGGGGCGCTGCAGGGTGTGAAGCCCGAGCATGCCTTCTACGTCGCGGTCGGGCTCGGCAAGACCATGACCGCCATCGACATCCTGGAGGGGCGGATGATCGTCGAGATCGGGATGGCCGTGGTCCGGCCCGCCGAATTCATCATCCTGCGCTTCATCCAGAAGCTGCCGGAATCCTAGCATCTCCCTCACCCCTGCCCCTCTCCCGGGGCGAGGGAATGCGGATTTACCCGCCTACGGCGGGGCGATGCCCTCTCCCCCCGGGAGAGGCTGCCCCTCGTTATACCCTCTCCCCCCGGGAGAGGGTGGCCGGAGGCCGGGTGAGGGAAGATTTTGATGTTCACCAACGATCGAACAGGAGGACACCATGGCACCAGATTATCCGTTGCCCCGATTTCACTTCCAGGTGGTATGGGGCGGCGCCAAGATCAGCTTCACCGAGGTGACCGGTCTCATCATCGAACGGGAGAAGATCGAGTACCGGCACTCAGACAGCAAGGATTTCAACAAGATCGCCATGCCGGGCCTGGTGAAGAACAACAACCTCACCATGAAACGGGGCAAGTTCGAGCGCGATTTCGACTTCAACCTCTGGTTCAACGAAGTCGCCAACGACCGCTCCGGCACCCGCCGCGACGTGACGATCACCCTCATGAACGAGAAGCACGAGCCGGTGGCGGCCTGGACGGCGACCCGCTGCTTCCCGATCAAGGTCACCGCCCCGGATCTCAAGTCCGATGCCAACGAGGCCGCCATCGAGAGCATCGAGGTCGCCCACGAAGGGCTCTCCCTGATGAGGGTCTAGGAAGGCGCCATGACCGACTACTATCCGCCGTGGGGCTTCTACTTCCGGGTGGCCTTCGGGATCAGCAAGAACAAGGACGACGTCCGTTTCCAGACGGTCAGCGGGCTGGCGGTCGAGTACGACATGGAGGAGTTCAAGGAGGGGGGCGAGAACCGCTTCTCCCACAAGCTCCCCGTCCGCACCAAGTACTCCGACCTCGTCCTTAAGCGCGGGATGCTGACCGACTCGGACGTGGTGAAGTGGTGCCTGCGGGCCTTCCGCGACCGCGACTTCGAGCCGGCCGACGTGACGGTGACGCTCATGAACGAAAAGAGCGAGCCGCTCAAGGTCTGGAAGGTGGTGCACGCGGTCCCGCGGAAATGGCAGGCAAGCGACTTGAACGCCAACGAGAGCGCGGTGGTGATCGAGACGCTGGAGCTGTCGTACCGGTACTTCACGATGGAGTGAGGGGACAGGGCGAGGGGCAGCAATCCATTATCCCCTCGCCCCCACTGGGGGAGAGGGGCAGCAATCCATTATCTCCTCGCCCCCACTGGGGGAGAGGGGCAGGGGTGAGGGCAGATTTTCAGAAGCGAGAAACCGCCCTCACCCGGCCTCCGGCCACCCTCTCCCCTAAAGGGGCGAGGGAATCTTGAGTAGGCCTTCGCCTCTCCCCTAAAGGGGCGAGGGTATATCTGAGTAGGTGTTCTCTTAGGCAGCAAAAGCTAACAGGAGGAGTCGGCGATGCCGCTGGAGATAAAGGAACTTCATATCCGGGTGGCGGTGACCTCGGGGGCCGGGTCAGCCGGTGGCGGTACCGGTGCCGCCACCGCGGCCCCGGCCGCAGGTTACGACAAGGAGTGCATCATCGCCGAGTGCGTCGAGCAGGTGCTGCAGATCCTCGAGAACAAGATGGAGCGCTGATGGCCAAGGGCAACCTCGAAAAGATGCTGATCCTCGCCTTCGAGGATTCCAAGTCGGCCGAGACCGGCGGGACAAACGACGCCAAGGACAAGTTCGAGGCGCTGATCAATCCCGAGAGCTACACCCTCGAGTACAAGGTCAAGACCGCGGACGGCCAGGGGCAGGGAACCAGCGGCGCCCAGGTGAAGTTCGAGTACACCCTCCCCGAGGAGCTCACCTTCGAGTTCCTGTTCGACAACACCGGCATCATCGACGGCAAGGCCAATCCCGACGGTGTCTCCGACGACGTCAAGCATTTCAAGGACATGCTGACCGGCTACCAGGGGAGCTCGCACGAGCCCTACCACCTGAAGCTCGTCTGGGGGGACCTCATCTTCAAGGGGAGGGCCATCGAGCTGAGCATCACCCACAAGCTCTTCAATCCCGACGGGAAGCCGATCCGGACGGTCGCCCGGGCCAAGTTCAAGAAGAGCGTGGAGGAGAAGAAGCGGGCGCAGAAGGAGAAGAACCGGTCGGCGGACCTGACCCACATCCGGAAGGTGAAGAAAGGGGACAACCTGCCGCTCATGTGCTTCCGCATTTACGGAGACGCCAAGTACTACCTGGCGGTGGCGAGGGTGAACGGGCTCGACGACTTCCGGGAGCTAACGCCGGGAATGGACCTGGCCTTTCCCCCCTTTGACAAACCGGGGACGACCGCGTGAGCAATAACTCCACCATACCGACTCCCGCCACGCCGGACGTCTGCACCATCGCGGTCCTGGTGGAAGGGACCCAGATCCCGGGCGAGCTGCACGTCCTTTCGGTGGTCACCACCAACGAGCTCAACCGGATCCCGACCGCCACCATCCAGTTGCGGGACGGCGAGGCGTCGAAAGCCACCTTCGAGGTGAGTAACGGCACCCTCTTCATCCCCGGCAAGAAGGTGGAGATCAAGCTCGGCTACCGCTCGTCCAACGACACCGTCTTTTCCGGGATCATCGTCAAGCACAGCATCAAGGTGAGAAAGGCCGGGACCGTGCTGATGGTGGAGTGCCGGGATCCCGCAGTGAAGATGACCTGCGGGGCCAAGAGCCGGTACTTCGCGGGGAAAAAGGACAGCGACATCATCGAGGAGATCATCAAGCCGTACTCCCTGAAAAAGGATGTGACCCAGACCAAGCCGGCCCTGAAGGAGGTGACCCAGTTCAACTCGACCGACTGGGATTTCATCCTCTGCCGGGCCGAGGCCAACGGTCACGTGGTGATGGTGAAGGACGGCAAGATCACCGTCGCCCCTCCGGCCACGGGGGCCGCGCCGGTGGTTACCGTCCACTACGGCACGACACTTCTGGAGCTCGATGCCGAGATCGACGCCCGGAGGCAGAGCAAGGGGATCAAGGCGCTGACCTGGGACCAGGCCGGGCAGGCGATGGTGGATGTGGACGCCAAGGAACCGGCCACTCCGGCGGCGGGGAACCTCTCCACGGGGACGCTGGCGGATGTCATCGGGGGCGATCCGCACCAGATGCCGCACGGGGGCCACCTGACCCAGCCGGAGCTGCAGGCATGGGCGGACGGGCGGCTTCTGAAGGAGCGGCTGGCCAAGGTCAGGGGGAGGGCCAGATTCCAGGGGTTCGCCAAGGTCGATCCGGGGAACATCATCGAGGTGACCGGGATCGGCGACCGCTTCCAGGGAAAGCTGTACGTCTCGGGGGTGCGGCAGACGGTGACCAACGGCAACTGGGAGACCGACGTCCAGCTCGGGCTCGATCCCGACATTTTTGCCGCCACCTACAACCTGAGGCCGGTACCGGCGGCCGGGCTGGTCCCGGGAATGAGCGGGCTGCAGGTGGGGGTGGTCACCGCGCTCAAGGGGGATCCCGATGGCGAGGACCGGATCAAGGTCAGGGTGCCGGTGATCCACAAGAAGGACGACGGGATCTGGGCGCGGATCGCAACCCTGGACGCGGGGAAGAACCGCGGCACCTTCTTCAGGCCGGAGATTCATGACGAAGTGATCGTCGGCTTTCTCTACAACGATCCGCGCTTTCCGGTGGTGCTGGGAGGGGCGAACAGCAGCGCGAAACCGTCGCCGGAGCCGCCGGATGACAACAACCACCGGAAGGGGTACGTCAGCCGGGAGAAGTTGAAGCTCACCTTTGACGACGACAAGAAGATCATCCAGCTGGAGACGCCGAAGGGGAACAAGGTGACGCTGTCGGACCAGGACAAGGGGATCATTCTCCAGGATCAGAACGGGAACAAGATCACCATGGATGACAGCGGCATCACCATCGAGAGCGCCAAGGATCTGAAGCTCAAAGCGGGGAAGGACATCAAGGTGGAGGGGATGAATCTGGATCTGAAGGCGCAGACCGGCTTCAAGGCCGCCGGCAGCGCCACCGCCGAAGTCTCCGGAGCCAGCACCACCGTCAAAGGGAGCGCCACCACCGTCATCCAAGGGGGGCTGGTGCAGATAAATTGATTTAACGTCCACACCCCTCGCCCCCACTGGGGGAGAGGGGCAGGGGTGAGGGAAGGTTTTAGGTTGGCCACTGAAGACCGCCCTCACCCGGCCTTCGGCCACCCTCTCCCCTAAAGGGGCGAGGGTAACTAACAGTCCTCGCCTCTGGCGAGGGGATGACTAACAAGTCCTCGCCTCAGGCGAGGGATATCTAAACCAGTCCTTGCTATATCCCCTCGCCCCCATTGGGGGAGAGGGTGGCCGAAGACCGGGTGAGGGAAGGTTTCAAAGGAGGCCCTGGTGAGACGGAGAACGATTCCAGAAAAGCTCCTTTCCTTTGCCCGCGACCTCAGGTCACACCAGACAGACGCGGAACAACTCCTTTGGCTCCTTCTGAGAAACCGACAGCTGGATGGCTTCAAGTTCAGACGGCAACATACGGTCGGGGAAGCAATCATCGACTACTACTGCGCGAAGGCGGCTTTCGCAATCGAGGTCGACGGCGGCCAGCACAATGAGGAAGAGAAAGCAAGGAAGGACCGGGTGCGCAGCTGGCTGCTGAATGAGAAAGGGATCTTGATTCTTCGATTCTGGAATCATGAGGTACTGAAGGAAACGACTGAGGTACTTGAACAGATCTGGAGGACGGCGGTGGAAAGGGAAAACCGCCCTCACCCGCCCTCCGGGCACCCTCTCTCCTAAAGGGGCGAGGGTATGACGTACAGTATCCCCTCGCCCCCGCTGGGGGAGAGGGTGGCCGAAGGCCGGGTGAGGGAAGATTTTTAAGGAGACCGTATATGCTTCCTGCCGCGCGGGTAACTGACATGATCGTGAGCTCGGCGACGCTCGGGGTGCCGACGCCGATTATTCCGCCGGGGGCGCCGACGGTGCTGATCGGGGGGATGCCGGCGGCACGGGTCGGGGATTCCTGCGGGGCGGACGCCATCCTCATGGGATCGACGACGGTGCTGATCGGCGGGATGCCGGCGGCACGGGTGGCGGACCCTACGGCGGCGGGCGGGGTGATCATGCCGCCGGGGGCTCTCACGGTGCTGATCGGAGGGTGACGTGATCAATCTCGATTTCCTCGGCAAGGGATGGTCCTTCCCCCCCACCTTCGACGACAAGACGGCCGGCGTCCAGATGCTGGAACAGGAGAGCGACGTCGCCTCCAGCCTGGAGATCCTGCTGACTACCGCGCAGGGGGAAAGGATCATGGCGCCGGAGTACGGCTGCAACCTCGACGAGCTGATCTTCGAGAGCCTCGACACCCGCACCAAGACGCTCATCACGGACAAGATCGAAACCTCCATCGTCTACTTCGAGCCGCGCATCGAGCTGGAAGGGGTGACGCTGGACGATTCACGGGAGCTGGAGGGGGTGGTGCTGATCGAGGTGACTTACCGCATCATCTCGACCAACACCCGCTACAACTTCGTCTTCCCCTACTACAAGCAGGAAGGGACGGACCTGAACCTCCCGGTGACGGTAAAGGTGCTGCCGGAGAATGGCTAAACGCACCCTTCTTCAGGAAGCAGCTGTCCGTATCCCCTCGCCCCCACTGGGGGAGAGGGGCAGGGGTGAGGGAAGGTTTTTACAGCCACCAAAAACCACCCTCACCCGGCCTTCGGCCACCCTCTCCCCTAAAGGGGCGAGGGTATATCAAGAGCAGGGCCTTCGGCCTAAGAGCAGAGTGAGGGAGCGCAGGGTAGATCGAAAGGGTGACGATACCAGTTAGCAAAGGACGCTATGGGCTCTCCGAGTGATTGCAGCCAAAACAGGGATCCGCTCATCCTGGTGCGCGAGGGTACCAACCGGGACCAGCGCATGCTCCCCGCCCTCTCCCCGGACTTCGCGCCGGTGGACGAGCACGGAGTCGCGAACCGGATCGTGTTCGCCCAGGCCTACGCGGACCTCCTCAACTTCTTCAACCTGGACGATACCGCCGCCGGGTCCTGGAAGCCGTTCTTCTCTACGGATCTCTCGGTCCAGCTGGCGGTGGCCGCCATCCAGGACGTCGACCTCTACCGCGCCACCGTGAAGGGGTACCTCGACTTCCTCAAGAACCTGGAGCCCGCCTCGGACCTGAACCAGGCGAAAGAGTACCTCGGCTTTCTCTTCAGTATCGCCGCCACGGTGGCGAGACAGCTCGACCTCCTCAAGGATTCGCTTCCTCCCGATAACGCCTTCCGCGCCTCTTTGCAGAACGTCATCCAGTCGCAGCTCGCCCCCGGTTTTCAGCGGCTGATCGGCTACTACAAGGCGGACCTCGCCGCGGCCCCGAACTCGCTCATCGCCTCCGTGCAGCCGGACCTCACCATCCTCGGCTCCACCACCGCCCCCTTCAGCCAGATCTTCACCGGCGGGCTCTCCAAGGATTGGATCACCGACGCCTCGTCCGACTGGAACGCCTACACGGCCGCCGTCCCCGCCGACGCCTCGGTCTTCGGCTCGGGGGCAACCGAGCTCGAGCGGATCAACCACATCGCCACCCATAACCTCTTCACCTCGGTCCTCGACCAGTTCCTCAAGACCTACGCCCGCCTGGTCAACGACGCCGGCGCCGCCCTCCAGGACACGCTCGTCAACTACCCCGGCCACCAGCCCCACTACGCCCTCTTCCTCGCCTTCCTCCGGCTCCTCGAGGAGGCGAGAAAGGTGGCCAGCAACCTGACCGCCCGCCACCTCGACTTCTACTACCGGGAGATCCTGCAGCTCAAGGAGAAGCCACCGCAGCCGGGACACGCCCACCTCGTGGTGGAGCTTGCCAAGCAGGCGACGGTCCGTGAATTCCCCCCCGGGGAGCTCTTCACCGCGGGGAAGGATGACCTGGGCACCGACGCCTTCTTCGCCAACGACGCCGACTTCGTCGCCAACCAGGGAAAGGTCACCTCCCTAAAGAGCGTCTACCGCCACAGCGCCGAGCCGGTCACCACCCTGACTCCCGCCGATCTCGACCAGGACCGGATCTTCGCCTCCCCGGCGGCCAACTCGGACGACGGGGTGGGCGCGGAGCTGACCTCCAAGGACCACTCCTGGAACCCGTTCAACAACAAGCGCTACCTGAACGGCAAGCTGGTGGACATCAAGATGCCGGACGCGGACCTCGGCTTCGCCATCGCCTCCCACTATCTCCTGATGGCCGAGGGGACCAGGATAGTGACCCTGGTCTTCGCCGGCGCGGGCGCGGCGGCATTTCCCGACGACCACAGCGAAGACCTGCTCTGCTCCTTCACCGGCCCGAAAGGGTGGATCACCGTCCCCTCCGGCTCGGCCATCTTCGCCAACGATGCGAGTAACCTCATCCTGCAGATCCTGCTGACCGGGGCGGATCCGCCGGTGGTACCGTACTCGCCGGACACCCACGGCTACAACTTCGCCACCGGCCTCCCGATCCTGCTGGTCAAGCTGAAGCACCGGGGGGCGAAGTACTTCTACCCGCTCCTTCAGGATATGCAGATCTCCAGCATCGACATCGAGGTCGACGTTTTGGGGATCAAGACGCTCACCGTCTCCAACGACTTCGGGCCGGTCGACACCTCGAAGCCGTTCCAGCCCTTCGGCCCCTCGCCGGTCCAGAACAGCTCCCTGGTGGTGGGCTGCAAGGAGCTCTTCCAGAAGGAGTTCTCCTGGGCGACCTTGAACGTCGAGTGGCAGGCGACCCCGGCCCCCTACAATGGGAAGAGTGTCACGGTGACCGGCGAGTTCCTCCAGGGCGGTGAGTGGCATACCTACAACGGCGACACCCCTTCGGTTACCGAATCCTCTTTCCTCGGCACGCCGGCGAGCTCGGGCGGCGCCCCCTTCGTCGACCTCCCCGACCTCTCGGCACCGGAGCCGTACGGCACCCCATCCCGCTTCGGCTTCGCCCGCTTGAAGCTCGATGCCGACTTCGGCCAGGCGGACTTCCAGAACGACCTGGTCGCCTACATCGTCAGTGTCACCAACACGAGCACCACCGACGATCTCGCCAAGCCGACGCCGCCGGTCGCCCCGGTCGCCACCCGGCTGACCCTCGATTACAGCGCGGTCCACTCCATAGCGCTCGACAGCTCCGACCCGACGGCCTTCGAAAGCCGCACCGGCTACTTCTTCCACCTAGCCCCCTTCGGCTATGCCGAGCAGCATCCCGTCCTCAAATCCTCGGCCGCCGCAGGCCATCCCATCCTCGACACGGCCATCTACCTCCTGCCGCAGCTCAAGCACCGAAACGAGCTCGACGAGAGCCTCCCCAAGGGGGACCCGGTCCGGCACGAGGGGGAATGCTACGTGGGGATCACCGGCCTGGTGCCGCCGCAGAACCTCTCGCTCCTCTTCGAGGTCGCCGACGGCACCGCCGATCCCCTGTCGGTCAAGCCGCACCCGCATATCCAGTGGAGCTACCTGCGCGGCAACGAATGGATCGGCTTCACGAGCGACGAGGTGCAGGACGCGACCGGCGAGCTCCTTAGGTCGGGGATCGTCACCTTCTCCGTCCCGCGGGACGCCACGAGCGACAACACGCTCCTCCCCGCCGGCCAGCACTGGGTCCGCGCCGCGGTGGCCACCAAGAGCGACGCGGTCTGCCGGCTGGTCGCGGTAGACGCCCAGGCGCTGCAGGCCACCTTCCAGGACCACGGCAACGATCCCGCCTTCCCGGCCAAGGTGCTCCCCGCGGGGACCATCACCAAGCTGGACCAGCCCGACGCCGACGTGAAGCAGATCTCCCAGCCCTTCCCCTCCTTCGGCGGTCGCGGCAAGGAGCTCCCGGCCGACTTCTACACCCGCATCTCGGAGAGGCTTCGCCACAAGGACCGCGCCATCGACCTCTGGGACTACGAGCACCTGGTGCTGGAGGCTTTCCCCCAGGTCTACAAGGTCAAGTGCCTGAACCACACCCAGTACGACCCGAGCGACAGCGGGGGGGGGACCTACCGCGAGCTGGCTCCCGGGCACGTCACCGTGGTGACCATCCCGAACCTCCGCTACCCGAGCCTGCGCGACCCGCTGAAGCCGTACACGAGCCTGGGGCTTCTCGACGACATCGCCACCTTCCTTGAGAGCCGCCTCTCCTGCTTCGTCACCCTCCACGTCAGGAACCCGCAGTTCGAGGAGGTGAAGGTGAGCTGCAAGGTCCGCTTCTACCCCGGCTACGACCAGAGTTTCTTCACCCAAAAGCTCCAGGAGGAGGTCACCCGCTTCCTCTCCCCCTGGGCCTTCAGCGGCGGCGGGAGCCCCACCTTCGGCGGCAAGGTCTACAAGGCTGTGCTGATCGACTTCATCGAGGAGCTCCCCTACGTCGACTACCTGACCGATTTCCTCCTCTTCCACAGTTTCCAGGACGAAAACGGCGCCGACCGGGTCGAGGAGGGTGACGATCTCTCCGGCTCCAAGGCGGTATCCATCCTGGTCTCCGCCGCCTCCCACGACATCGCGGTACTCAACCCGGCCGGGGACCAAGCCCCCGGCGAGATCTGCCCGAGCCTGCCATGAGCGACCTGTCCCCGACCATACCGAAAGACCCGGTGCTGACTCCCGCCGAGGATTTCTACCGCCTCCGCCTGGGAGGGATCGGCTTCATCGAAGAGATGGGGAGCCGGCTTTGGACTGACTACAACGAGCACGACCCGGGGATCACCATCCTGGAGGCGCTCTGCTACGCGATCACCGACCTGGCCTACCGGATCGGGTGGGACATGAAGGACCTCCTGACCCCGAAGACCCCGGCCACCGACCGGAGCCACCCGTACCCCAACCAGCCCTTCTTCACCGCGCGGGAGATCCTGACCGTCAACCCGGCCACCCCGGACGACTTCCGCCGCCTCTTGATCGACCTGGAGCTGGTGCGTAACGCCTGGATCTTCTGCAAGAAGTGCGCATGCGACGTGACCTTCTACGCCTGGTGCCAGCCCGACTCCCTCAGGGTCGCCTTCTGGCCCCCGCTCTCCAACATCGCCCCCAAGACGGTCTGGGCGCTCGGCATGTACGAGGCGCTCCTCGAACTGGAGGAGGACCCGCACCTGGGGGATCTCAACGACCGGAAGATCGTCGCCACCACGGTCCTCCACGACGCGGGCGGGATCCACACCACCACCTACGAGCTCCGCTTCCCCGACGAGTCGCTCACCGACCGTCCCCTCTGGGAGCTCTTCCTGGCCAGCCAAGACGCCTTCGACAACGCCAACGGCCAGTCGTTCGACCTGACGGTGACGAGCTTCAGCACGGTGAAGGGGTACGACATCTTCAGCGATCCCAACCTCGACGACCCCGCCCGCGACCTCTTCGTCCGGACCCACTGGCGAAGCGTCTTCTACGTGAGCTTCACGGTGAAGCTGCAGCCAGGGGGGGAGGAGAATCCCATCGAGAACGCCGGGTTGCGCCTTTTGGGTGACAACGCCTCGCGGGGTGCGGCCACCGCGGCGGGGCTCAAGAAGCTTTTGGAGGATAAGGGGGCGGACGGCTTCATCCAGCGCTACCGCAAAAAGGAGAAGGAGAAGAAAGCCGCGGTGGAGAGCGCCAAGGATTCGCTCCAGGCCCACCGGAACCTGGACGAGGATTACTGCCGGGTGAGGATCGTGGGGATCGAGGAGGTGGCGGTCTGCGCCGACGTGGAGCTCACTCCCGACGCCGACATCGAGCTCGTGCAGGCGCGCATCTGGTTCGAGATCGACCGCTACTTCAACCCGCCGGTCCCCTTCTACTCGATGCAGGAGCTCCTCGACGCCGGGGAACCGGTGGAGGAGATCTTCGACGGCCCCGAGCTGGAAAACGGCTTCATCCGCCAGGAAGACCTGGAGGCGGCCACCCTCAAGACGGTGCTCAGGGTCTCGGACATCATCGACCTCCTGATGGACATCGACGGGGTGGTGGCGGTCAACCACCTGCAGCTCACCCAGTACGACTCCGAGGGAAACCCGGTGAGTGGCGCCGCCGACCCGAGCTGGGTGGCGGGGAAGCCGGTATTCGACCCGGGGAAGAGTTCCGCCTCGTGGCTTCTCTTCGTCTCGCCGCAGCACCAGCCGCGGCTCTACCTGAACGCCTCCCGCTTCTTCTTCACCAAGGGGGGGCTCCCCTTCCTCCCGCGGATGGACGAGGCGCTCGACACTCTGACCCAGCTCCGCGGCGCCGCCGAGCGCCCCAAGGTGAAGAGCGCCCCCAAGGACCTCCCGATCCCGCTCGGGACCTTCCGGGAGGTGGAGGATTACTTCCCGGTGCAGTACTCCTTCCCTCTCACCTACGGCATCGGCAAGGACGGGCTCCCCACCGACGCCGACGCCAAAAGGCGCGGCCAGGCGAAACAGTTGAAAGGGTACCTGCTGGTCTTCGAGCAGATCCTGGCCGACTTCCTGGCCCAGATCGCCCACACCGGCGACCTCTTCTCCCTCGACCCCACGGTGACCGCCAGCTACTTCGTGCAGGAGCTCAGCGAGGAGCTCATCCAGGGGTACAACGCCCTCAACAACGGGCTGACGCTCGCGAAACTCCAGGGGCTGGCCGAGACCCCGACCGAGTTCCAGGAGCGCCGTAACCGCTTCCTCGACCACGTCCTGGCCCGCTTCGGGGAGCAGTTCAACGACTACGCGCTCCTTTTGACGGGCCTCGACGGGCGCAAGGTGGCGCTCGACCGCCTGATCGCCGACAAGATCGCCTTCATCGGCGCCTACCCGCAGATAAGCCACGACCGGGGCAAGGCCTTCGATTACCGGACCCCGCTGGCCGACCCGCAGCTGAACATCCCGGGGATCAAGAAGAGGGTGAGCCTGCTTCTCGGCTACCCCGACCTCACCCTCTCCTGGACGGTCACGAGCCTCGGGGGGAACAACTACGGCGTGAGCTTCCGGCTCAGGGAGCGTAGCGGCGGGCTGCTCCTCGAGGGGAACCTGACGGTGACCTCGGCCACGGCAGACGGCGTGATCCGCCTCGCCTATGACCAGCTTCTCAGGCAGCTGGTGCGGGCGGACGCCTACCGGATCGACCAGATCGGCGCCATCTTCCGCCTCTCGGTGAAGGACGCGGGGGGAAATCCCCTGGCCGACCATCCGGGGGACTTCGCCACCTACGACCAGGCGCAGGCGCTGGAGGACGAGCTTTTGGGGTGGAGCGCGGCGGAGCGGCTGATCGTGGTCGAGCACCTGCTGCTGAGGCCCAAGTTCTTCGGCGACGCCCTCTTCCCCGCCTGCGTGGAGGGAACCTGTGCTACCTGCGGCGAGGAGGATCCCTACTCCTTCCGGCTCACCTTCGTGATGCCCGGCTGGAGCGCCCCCTTCAACACGGTCATGGAGGCCCGCGGCTTCGCCGACCGCACCATCCGGCAGGAGACCCCCTCCCACCTCCTCCCCAAGATCTGCTGGGTCGGCAACGAGGGGTTCATCGCGGACCACTGCGACCCGGTGATCCTGGAGCTTGCCCGGCTGCTCGTCGAGAAGGGAAAGACCTCGGGAGGCGATCCCCCCGCCGAGGCGGATGCCTGCGCCTGCGCCCAGGCCGTCTACCAGGCCTTCAGCGAGCTCTTCAGCGCCTGGTACGCGGACAAGACCCTTACCTACTTCACGCCGTCTGCCCTCGACGCGGCGCTTTCCGCCCTCTTCGCCGCCGCCCCCGATCCGGCCTCCCTCACCTGCACCACGGAGCTTACGCCGCTCTGGGGCGACGTCCAGGCGCTCATGACCGCCCACTTCCACGACATCGTCCTGCACGGCTGGCAGTTCGAGCGCTTCGAGGACGCCTGGCAACGGTGGCTGGAGGCCAACGCGGCCATCGACTGGACGGAGGAGCATCCGGTCGAGGAGGTGACCGCTCTCCTTGCCCGCGAGTTGAAATCGGCCGCCGATCCGGCCTCGGCTCCCCAAAAGCTCGAGCAGTACGCCGTCATCATCCTGGCCGACTGCGGCACCCAGTTCCACGCCGCCCTGGAAACCGCGGCGGCCGCCGGAAATCCCCCCACCGTCCCCGACTTCACCGTCACCCTTCCGGGGGGGGCGGACGGCATCACCTTCCAGCCCGGCACGGACGTCGCCATCAAGGCGCTTTTGAAGGAGCGCTACCAGCATTACCCGGAGGTCTCCTACCGGCTCTGGGTGGTGGTGAACCTGCTGGCGGGCTTAAGAAACAGCTATCCACCCGCGACCCTGCATGACTGCGACGAAGGCAACGACAAAAATCCGGTCCGTCTGGGGACCACCGCTCTCGGAAACTGACAGAGGTGCTCGGCGATGAAACCTTCTCAAGATACCTATCCGCTCTTCGAGGTTAACCAGGTCCTCACCAGTACCCACTTAAACGAGGTATTCGCCTATCTCGACGAACAGGAGCGGTTGACGCGCGCGAACCTGGTCGGCATCGGGATCGTCTGCGGGCTGGAGATCTCGCTCGACCAGACCGCCGGGGCAGTGAAGCTCTCCCGCGGATGCGGCGTGACCTCCCAGGGGTACCTCATCGTGGAGCCGGATGACGTCACCCTGGTCTCCTTTAAGGCGTACACCCTCCCGGCCGACCTCCCGTATCCCCCCTTCATGAACGGCACCGCCCAGTTCGACCTCTGGGAACTCTTCCCGACCGCCGAACAGGGGGCGACCCTTTTGAAGGATTCCCCGGAATCGATGCAGGGGAAGGTGGTGCTCCTCTTCCTGGAGCTGAAGAAGGAGAGCCTCCGTAACTGCAGTCTCAACGACTGCGACGACCGGGGCTCCGAGGTGACCGCCACGGTCAGGCGCCTGTTGATCAACCGGAGCGACCTCGACAAGATCATCTCCCAGGCCAACCAGCTCCCCAACGCCGGCGGGGCGGAGCTGGCCGACGCGCTGACCGCCGAGCTGAACCTCCCCGACCTGAAGCTGCCACGCTTCGACGTCCCCAACACCGCGCCGGTCACCGCCCACCAGGTGCTGGCCGCCTTCCTGACGGTCTTCACCTCCAGCCAGATGGCCCACCAGACCGCGGCGGCCCTCTCGGCGGCCTACCAGGCCTTTCTCCCGCTTTTGAAGGGAAAGTATCCCTCCGACCCCTTCGCAGGCTTTCTCAACCGCTTCGGCTTTTTGGACGCGGTGCCCGCCACCACCATCCAGGTCCGCTTCCTCCCGTACTACTTCGACCTCTTTGGCGATCTTCTGGCGGCGTACTGCGAATTCCGCGGCCGGGGGATCGAGCTCCTCTGCGCCTGCTCCCCGCCCGACGGGCTCTTCCCGCGCCACCTGGCGCTCGGCCTCCTCTTCCCGAACGAGGTAGCCGCCCCGGGGATCTACCGCAACGTCTTCATCCCCTCCCCGGCCATCGGCGCCTGTGAGACCCGGAGAAAGGACCTCTTGCAGCTCTTCGACCGGCTGGTGGAGATGATCCGGGCCTTCACCGACCAGCCCCCGCTCCCCAAGCAGGCCATCAACTCCCGCGGCTTCGTCCCGGTCCGCATCACCCCGACCAGGTTCGGCTCTCTGCCGCTTTCCGAAAAGGCCATCCCCTACTACTACCTGGAGGACGGCACCCCGCCGCTGTACCAGCTCTGGAACCCGGCCCGGACCAGGATGAACCGGGCCAACCAGAACCTGGGCTTCCGCTTTGACGAGTACACCCCCGACCCGCCCGACTTCGTCACCAATCCGCTGGCCTACGACCTCGAGCCGTACAACTTCCTCCGGATCGAGGGGCACCTGGGGCTTAACTACCCGCGGGTGGTGAGCTTCCTTTTGTCGCTAAGGTCCCGCCTCCGGCTCCCCATCGACATCATCGCCCTGCGGGCGAGCGCCTTCGACGAGAACTTCCCGATCGACGCGAGCCCCGACGACTGCCATTTCCAGGACCTCGACACCCTCTACGCAACCCTCAAGGCGGAGCTCATCTGCTTTTTCTGCCGGGAGGTCCAGTACTTCTACGACCTCCCCTACGGGGACGACGCCATCACGACCCCGACCAAGCCGAAACTCCCGCTCCTCACCTCCTGCGCGCCGAACTTCCTGGTCCAGCCCCGCACCTTCGGGCGCTTCTTCGAGAGCTGGCTGGCCGGGCAGGGAGGGGTGATCCCCGATATCGACCCGGCGGTGATCATCGGCTTTCTGAACGGCCAGGGCTTCTCCGCCAACACCGGCGGCCAGAACCCCGCCGACACCATCCTCGCCTACGTCATCATCTTCATCCAGAAGCTGGCCGACCAGCTCCCGGACGACCTCCTGCAGTTCGAGCTCGCCTCCTTCCAGAAGCGCTACCAGGACCTGGTGACGGTGACCGCTGCGATCGAGCGGGTGCGCGAGCAGGCGGCCGGCGCGGTCACCGGGACCGTCAACATCCTCAACTGGGAGGAGATCGACGACCGGCTGGAGGACATCATCTTCCGCTGCCGGCTGGACGCCTTCATCGCCCTGGTCGGGGAGTTCCAGCGCCGGGTCACCCGGGTGAAGGAGAAACAGTTCCTGAGCTTCTTCCTCCAGCAGCACCCGGGAATCCAGCACAAGGGGGGCGTCCCGGTGGGGGGGACCTTCATCCTCGTCTACCACGCGGCCCCCACCCCGGCGACCGGCGCCACCGGGACGTCCGGGGGGATGGCGGGCGGGAGATCGGGATTCTTGAGTGGCGGCGGGGTCGCTCGGGGCTCCACCGTGCTCCGGCGCGCCGGCAGCAGCACTCCGCTTTCCGACGCCATCGACCGGGTCAGCGCCAACCAGAAGCTGATGTCCGATCCCAACCTCCAGTTCCTGCTGGGGACCCTCACCGGGAAGGGGCCCTCCTTCGGCACCGGTCCCATCCACACGGTGAGCCCGACCGACGTCATCATCGAGGAGGCCATCGCCGAGATCGACGACGGCACCATCATCGCCGACTTCTTCCTTCCCTACCTCGTCTGTTCCGATTGCCCGCCGATCCAGTTCGTCCTCCCGAAGGTCCCCCCGACCTTCACCCTGCAGGCCGACTGCACGAGCGCCAACGGGCAGGCCCAGGTGACGGTGAAGGCGGCCGGCGGGGTGGAGCCCTACAGCGTGAAGGTGGACGCCCAGGGATACCAGCCGCTCGACGGCGCGCTCACCCTGAACGCCGGCCCCCACACCATCACCCTGCGTGACGCCGAGGGAGTCGAGGCGGTCCCCCAGACCATCACCGTCCCGCCCCAGCTCGCCCTCGGGGAGCCCTCCTTCGACTGCGTGGGGACCGCCAACGAGTACGTGGCGAACTTCGACATCTCGGGCGGCACCCCGCCCTACACCGCAAGCCGCGGCACGGTGAGCGGGACCTCCTACGCGAGCGACGTCCTGCCGGGAGACACCGACGTCCAGGTGACCATCACCGACGCGGCAGGCTGCACGGCCGGCGCCACGCTGAGGCACTCCTGCCAGCCCACCCTCTCCTTCTCCGTGCAGATCGGCTGCACCGCGCAGAGCATGGCCGGCGTGAAGATCGTCCCGGACGGGGGGACGGCGCCCTACCAGCTGCAGATCGACAACGGGCAGCCCACCTCGCTTCCCGACTCGATCCCGCTCCAGGTCGGGAGCCACACCATCGTCCTGCGCGACGCGGCCAACAACGCCACCCCGCCCCAGACCGTGGTCATCCCTCCGGACCTCGTCCTCAGGGAGGCGAGCTTCGCCTGCGAAGGGACCGCCAGCTACCGCTCCACCATCACCATCATCGGCGGGACCCAGCCGTACTTGGTGAACGGCAACCTGATCGGCGGCGACACCTTCGTCACCGACGCCATCCCGAGCGGCAACAAGGCCACCGTCACGGTCATCGACAGCAGGAAGTGCACGACCGCCATCGACGTCCAGCACAGCTGCGAAAAGCCGTGCGACCTCCCGTGCGAGGGCCAGTCCCGCCGGTGCGCGTACCGGATGTGGATCCAGGCGCCGGACGGGTCGAACTATACGAGCTACCGGCAGGACTCGCCCCTCAAGCTCACCTTCAACGGTAAGGACATCCCGCTGCCGGACACCTCCGATCTCCTGCAGTTCACGGTCGATCAGTTGAACGGCAATTACGGCAACACGGTCAACGAGGGTATCGGGAGGCTCAACGAGGTCATCAACGCCGCCCTAGTAGCGGCCCTGGGGGACGCCGGGAAGAACCGGCTGGTGATCACGGCGCCCGACCCTGGGGTCGCCTTCCCGTTCGGCGTGATCATGATCGAGCACTTCGTCTGCGAGACCTTCGCCCTGGAGTTCAACTACTCCTTCGCCAAGCCCGACCCGGCCTACAGCCTCACGGTGCGCTACACCAACGAGGCGCCGACCGACGGCATGATCCTCACCAACCGCCGGCTGAGAAACAAGCAGACCACCGTCCCCGCCTTCTTATGCGCGGAACGAAATCTCTGCACCAACACCCCCTACCACCCGCTTTGCAGCTCCGACCCGCCCAAGGGGGCGATCAAGATCGGCAAGAGCGGTAATAACTTCGTCTTCACGGGGAGTGTGGTCGGGGGGGCCGCCATCCCGGTCACCGCCTGGGTCTGGGACGTCGTGCCGGGTGGCTCCAACGAGCCGTTCTACGAGGGAGAGAAGGTCACCGCCGGACTCGCCCAGGCAAGCGCCACCGTCCGGCTCACCATCATCACCAAGGACGGCTGCTTCGGCAGGGCCGACGCGGCCATCGGATGACTTCCCACCTGATCCGGCACCAGCGGCTGGAGGTGGAGTTCGACGGCACCGAGGAGGAAGGGCTCGTCCTGCAGCGCACCCTCCAGGACCTCTGCTGGGACTCGCTCAACCCCGCGATCGAGCGGCTCCTCGACCGGCTGGTGCCGCCGCACCTGGACGTGACGGTCGACCGGCTGGAGATCAGCACCCCTCCGCTCTCCCTGGCGGTCCTCGAACACGAGCTGATCCGCTCGGTGACCGAGGCGCTGGAAAAGTTCCTCATCCATCAAAGCCGGATGGCCGAGGACGAGATCTACCTGGAGACCACCCGGCAGCGCTCCAGGCATGAGGCGCTCGTCGAGGCCTTCCTCTACTTCCTGGTCAACGGCACCCTCCCGTGGTGGTTCCAGCTTCCCGAGGGGAAAACCCTGGAGCAGGCGGTGCTCGATTTGTGGCACCAGCCGGGGGACGAGGACCTCCCGCACCCCGCGCCCGCCATGGTGCTGAACGCCCTCTACTCGTCCAACGCCAGGGGGCGGCTGGTCCGGCAGTTCTCACCCTGTTTCCTGGACACCCTTCTCTCCCTGGTGTCGCCGCAGACCCAGCGAAACCTCTGGGAGGTCATGGAAACGGTCGAAAAGGCGGGAGGGGCAGCCGAGGCGGCAATGGTCCGCAGACGGCTCTGGATCGTGGGATTCGCCGCCGCCTCCGCCGGCCTCCAGCTGACCGTCGAGGAGCTGGCCCGCGAGGCACTCACCGCCCACCCCCCGCGCCGGGGCGGTTACGCCATGGCCCGGGCCCTCAATAAGCGCTGGCCGGAGGCGAAGGCACCCTCCCGCACGCGGAGGCGCGAGGTCCGCGAGGAGGACGTGGAGCTGGCCACCAGCCGCGCCCCCGACGATTGGCGCCGGTCGCAGCGTTACCTCGAGTCGCGCGACGATGAGCAGTTTGACGTCGAGCTCCGGGAAGGGATCTACGTCGAAAACGCCGGCATCGTCCTGTTGCACCCGTTTCTCCCGAGCCTCTTCCGGGCCCTGGATGTGGCAACGGACGGGACGCTGCTCCATCCGGAGCGAGCACTCTCCCTGATGCACTTCCTGGTGACCGGCGAGGCTAGCGCGTTCGAGTACGAGCTTTTCCTGTTCAAGCTCCTCTGCGGCCTCGACGACCTCAGCGAACCGGTCGAAGCGTACGAGCTGTCGGAAAAGGAACGGGAGGAAGGGGAAAAGGTGCTGCAGGCGGCGATCGGGCACTGGGCGGCCCTGCGCAACACCTCCCCGGATGCGCTGAGGGGGGCTTTCCTGCTGCGGCCGGGCAAGGTCACCCAGCTCCCCGACGGGGACTGGCTGCTGCGGGTCCAGTCCGAGGCGTGCGACGTCATGCTGGACGAGCTCCCGTGGACCATCTCGGCGGTGAGGCTCCCGTGGATGGAACGGATGCTCTGGGTGGAGTGGAGGTAGCAGTCCCGGTGATCCGGGAGGTGAAGCGATGAAAGGCAGCGCCGAACGATCATCCACATCCGGCTCGCCCTCGGCCGTCCGTCCGGCCGAAACGCCCTTCTTCGGCCCGGCGAGCGCGATGCCGCCGTCGGTGCAGCCCCGGCTGACGGTCAGCCAGCCCGGGGACCGGCTGGAGCGGGAAGCGCAGAGGATGGCGGAGGGGGTTGGGCGCGGTGAAACCGAGAACCGCCCTCACCCCTCCCCCTCTCCCCTAAAGGGGCGAGGGGATAAGGACTCGTCTTCCTCGGCGATGCGGGCAGGGGAGGAGAAGGCGCAGCGGGCGGGGGACGAGAGGGTTCAAAAGGCGGGAGAAGAGAAGGCCCAGAAGTCGGGGGACGAGAAGGCGCAACGCGCGGGAGGCGGGCAGGCGCCCACGGAGCCGGGCCCCGCCGTCCACAAAGTCCCCGCCGTCCACCCGGTCCACGACGCCGTCCAGCGCTTGCGCAGCGAATTCGACGAGAGCCACCACCAGGACGTCACCAACCTCGGCGAGATCCAGCGCCAGCCCGCCGGCGACAAGGGGAGCGCGGAAAGCGGGGCGGCCCTCGAATCCGCCATCACCGGCCGGCTTACCGGGGGCGCGCCGCTGCCGGCCGAAGTGCGCAAGGAGATGGAGCCGTACTTCGGCGCCGATTTCAGCTCGGTCCGCATCCACACCGACACCCAGGCGGCGGCCCTGAGCCGCCAGCTTCACGCCCGCGCCTTCGCCTACCGAAACCACATCTTCTTCGCCGACGGCCAGTTCCAGCCGGCCACCCTGGCGGGAAAAGAGCTCCTCGCCCACGAACTCACCCACACCGTCCAGCAGGGTCACGGCATCAAGCGGAAGAACTCCCCCCCGCCGGAGCGCCCCGAGGACATCCTCCACCGCGCCCCCGCCGCCAAGCCGCCCGCCCCCGAAGCGGTCACCAGCTCCGAGGTGGTCGATCTCTCCTCCGGCACCCTCACCGTTTCCGAAAAGGTCCAGGCCGAGATCGAGGCGCAAGGGGCCAAAGGGCTGGGACTCCGGGTGATCGTGAAGGGGGTGACCGAGGAGGGGGTGATCAAGGTCCGGGCGGACCGCAAGAAGAACATCGACTCCTTCGCCAAGGGATCGATGAAGCTCAAGGCGGCCTGGGCCGACCAGTTGGGTGGGCTCTACGTCAACTTCAAGCTGGTTAACAGCGAGATAAAGAACGGCTACAGCTCGCTCAAGCCGGGCGGGGGCGACACCAACGACTGGGTGAGGGGAATCCAGAAGACCGCCGAGGTGCTGGGAGGGCTCGGCCTCAAGGTCGGCAACTTCCCGACCCCGGTCAACAAGTTCGAGGGGGGAAAGGTCACCCTGGGGGTCACCGGCCTCCACGTGGAGATCGGCGGCTTCCTCGACGCCTCGGTCAACTTCGCGGTCGAGAACGTGGACAAGCCCAAGGTCGAGGCGAGCGCCGACATCAACGTCAAGGGGATCGCCAAGGGGCAGCTGAAGCTCGACAACACGAAGGAGAAGCTCGCGGGCGAGCTGTCGCTCGGGATCGAGTACAAGTCGTTCTCCGGCAACGCACTCATAAAGTACAACCCGGACGGGACGGTGGACATCGGCGGCAAGGCCTCCTACTCCGCCGACCGGCTCTCCGGCATGATCGAATTCGTCTCCACCGACCTGGAGACCGCCAACGCCTTCGCCCGCGACGCCATCAAGGCGGCGGGGGGAAAGGAAAACGTCCAGGACGCCCCGCCCCCCGCTCCGGTCCCCGCTCCCAAGCCCAACGCCAAGAAACGCGGTCTGGCCGCCACCGGCCAGCTCTCCTTCCATCTCACCGACTGGTTCGCCGGGACGGTCTGCGTGGTGGTGGACGCCAAGGGGGACGTCACCGTCATCGGCAAGGTCGCCCCTCCCGCCGAGATCCTCCTGATGAAGCAGCGGGACTGGGACATCGAGCTCATCAAGCTGGAGGCCAAGGCGTACTACGGGATCCCGGTGGTCGGCAACATCAACGTCTTCGCCAACGTCGGCCTCCACGCCATAGCGAGCCTCGGCCCCGCCAAGATCTACAACATCGAGATCCTCGGCACCTACTCGACCGACCCGGAGATCCAGAAGATGATCCAGATCTCCGGCTCCATCAACATCTCCGCCTACGCGGGGCTGAGGCTCCGGGCCGAGGGGGGGGCGGGGGTCGAGATCCTCGACCACGACATCAAGTTCGGGGTGGGGATCAACGTGGACGTGGGGGTCAAGGCCTACGTGGACGCCCGCCCGACGGTCGGCTTCCGCGACCCGGGAGTCTTCTACATCAGCGGCACCCTGGAGATGGTGGCCCAGCCGGTCCTGGGGCTCGGCGGCGACTTCTTCATCGCCCTGGTGACGCCGTGGTGGTCGCCCCTCTCGGACGACCGCTGGACCTGGCCGCTCTTCTCCAAGGAATGGCCGCTCGGCGACCCGCTCGGGATCAGCGCCGAGATGAAGGAGTACGTGCTGGGAAGCGGGAAGGTGCCGGAGATCGAGCTCAAGAAGCCGGAGTTCGACCCGGGCAAGTTCATGTCCAAGATGGTGGACAACGACATGCCGGGAAAATCCGGGAAAAAGGGGGACGGCAAGGGGGGCTTCAAGGAGGACGGCAGCGTCAAGAAGCCGGAGATCCCTCCCAAGAAGCCGGCTCCCAAGAAGGACGCCAAGCCCGCACCCAAGAAGGGGCCTCCCGCCAAGGCGGGGAAATCCGCCAAGCCCGATCCCAAGGGGGGAAAGGAGAAGGACAACGCCAAGCTCCTGCAAAACGCCTCCAAGCTTCTGGCCGGCCTCAAGGGAAAGGGGCCGTTCACCCGCACGGAGCTGAACAGCGAGCTCAACAAGATCAAGTCGCAGGCCTCCGGCGTCGACTTCGACATCCAGCAGAAGGGGAACAAGTGGAGCGTGAAACCCAAGGCCGGCGGGAAGGTCGGCAAGGGGGTCGAGCTCAACGCCAAGGATACCGGGAAGGATGGGGCCGCCGACGGCCGCACCCCGGCCCAGGTGCTGAAGGACCTCGAGGCCGCCGTCAAGGAGGCGACCCTCCTGGTGGACGACGAGGAGAAGGACAAGGGCGATATCGAGATGGCGCTGCCGGCCATCAAGACCCGCTACAAGCTCACCACCATCAAGCTCGTGGAGGCGGCCGAGGGTGAGGAGGTGATCGTCGATTCCGTCGAGGTCACCATCAACCCGACCAAGGGGACCCACAAGAAGAAGAAAAAACATCCCCACCTGAAAACTGGTGACAAGGTCCAGGTACTGTATAATGACGACTGGTCGGTGGACTTCATCAAGGTCACCAAGCAGATCAACCAGTACAAGTGGGAAGCCAGCGGCAAGATCGACAAATCACGGATCTCCCGTACACTCAATGCCAGGGATTACGGCAAGAAGTGGAGAAAGTACAATCCTTACAAGGTGGGTGATGCCTGGGAAGCGATCAGGGATCTCAACGTCTGGTCCGCCTACAAGGATGCCAGCCAGACCTTGAGCTACCGAAAGCACGCGAGGTTCAACGTGCCGGCCGGCAAGAACTGGCACCACATCCACGAGCAGGCCAACAACGGACCGCACTCGGTAGAGAACCTGGCGCTGGTCGATGCCGGTCTCAACCAGGGCTTCCTCAATGCCTACTTCACCAAGTCCTATCCGGAGACCCGGGGGGTGCCGCTTCGCCAGTACCTGAAAGGAAAGAGCCACGAGACGCACATGAAATGGGGCCGCAAGGCCATCGAAGCCGCCGGGAAGACCTTGGCCAAGAACAAGGACGAAGGGCGGGGACGCTACAATGAGATCGAGTGAGGGAACATGAACAAGATCGTCTTATTTTCCGTCGAGCTGAAGAACCTGGACGACTTCACCTTCCATCCGGGGGCCGAGGCGTTCCAGGAGAAGTACCGCAGCCACGAGGTCGAGCACACCTACTTCGCCTTCACCTTCGAGGAGAAGCTCTGGAAGGAGGCGGAAAAGGAGCTCAAAAAGGCAGGGATCCCCTACGAGAAGAGCTTCAACCTCGTCCTGGAGGATGGCGAGGTGCCCCTCCACCCGGTCCATTACCTGACGGTCCCCGCCCTCTACGACCTGGTGACCGGGGACGAGGAGGAGCCGGAACTCTCCGGGGAGGTGGCGGGCTTTCCGATCGCCCAGGACTTCCTGAGCGAGGTGGTGGTCGCCAGGGTCCAGCTCTTCGAGGAACTCGTCCGCCTCAACCCCGCCATCAAGCCGGCCCTCGACGAGGTCTTCACGGTCAAGAGGAAGGGGTACCGGATCCTGGACGGGCTCCCCGAGCTCGAGGAGCCGATGCAGATCCCCTACGCGAGCGGGGTGGCCGAGAACGAGGGGGACAGCGTCGGGACCTACTACGTGGAGGGGTGGGACGGCAGGAGCTCGATCTCCGAGGAGGCGGTCGGCTTCGTCAGGGCCAACCACCTGGTGGCCGCCCGCGTGTTCGAGGTGAGGGGGAAGAGTTACCGGCAGAACGCGCCCAACTACCTGGTCTCCGGCGAGTTCGCCGCCTTCTTGCAGAAGAAGTTCAAGGATCTCCAGCTCACCCCCATGACCCTGGGGATCCTGTGATGCCCCACCACGCCAACGCCGCCGACCTCGTCTCCGCCTGCCAATGGCTCGACGCCATCGTGACCGGCTGCCTGAAGATCCGCTTCGGCAAGGCGGAGAAGGTCAAGGTGGCGCCGCTTCTTTCTACCGGCGGCTCCTCGCTCGCCCGTTTCATCGCCACCCACAAGCCCACCGACGAGGAACTGGTGGTCCTCCTCCTCGCCCTCGTGCCGCACCTCGATCCCTCCTTCTTCAGCAGCATCATCGCCGGCTTTCTCCCGGAGGGGGGGGAATTCCCCGAGTTCGGCGGGGTGCGGGGGAAAAACCAGCGCGGGATCCTCCCGAGCGGGGAGACCGCCCAGTTCGTGGTGGCGGGAGGCGACCTCAAAAAGCGGCTCGAGGTCCAGCGGATGCTTTCCGGCGACCACTGGTTCGCCCGCCTAAGGCTCATCTGGCTCGACCGGGTCCCCGAGGGGGAGCCCGCCATGAGCGGGCAGCTGGTGATGGAGCCGGAGCTCGTGGAGTACCTGACGCTCGGGAAGGCGTCCAGGCCCGCCTTCAGCAGCGAGTTCCCCGCCGAGTACCTGGAGACCGGGATGGAATGGGAGGACCTGGTCCTGCACCCGGACACCCGGGAGAGGATCGCCGAACTGGAGCACTGGATCGCCCACCACCGCACGGTGCTCGACGAATGGGGGATGAAGCGGAAGTTCAAGCCCGGCTACCGCGCCCTCTTCCACGGCCCCCCCGGCACCGGCAAGACCCTCACCGCCACGCTCCTCGGGAAGTACACCGGGCGCGACGTCTTCAGGATCGACCTGTCACGGGTCATCTCCAAGTACATCGGGGAGACCGAGAAGAACCTGGCCCGGCTCTTCGACAAGGCGCAGCACAAGGAGTGGATCCTCTTCTTCGACGAGGCGGACGCCCTCTTCGGCAAGCGGACCGAGATCCGCGACGCCCACGACAAGTACGCCAACCAGGAGGTCGCCTACCTCCTGCAGCGGATCGAGAGCTACCCCGGGGTGGTCATCCTGTCCACCAACCAGCGCGGCAACATCGACGACGCCTTCGCCCGCCGCTTCCAGAGCATCGTCAACTTCCCCCTCCCCCGCCCGGAGGAGCGCCGCCAGATCTGGGAGCGGGCCTTCCCCTCCCAGGTCACCATCGGCGGCGACATCGACTGGGGAGAGATCGGCCGGCGCTACGAGATCACCGGGGCGGGGATCACCAACGTCACCCAGTACTGCATCGTGGAGGCGCTGGCCGACGGCTCCCGCACGGTCGATCTCCCGCGCCTGCACGCCGCCGTGCTGAGGGAGTACGTCAAGGACGGGAAGGTCGTCTGAGGAAGCCGCGCCACGCCCCCTCCCGACTGTACTATCTCCCCGACCGGAATCGACAGACCCCGTTTCCTCCCTCAACCACCCTACCTGTTCCCGCCACCACGACCTCTCACAGCACCGCTTCCCTTTTGGGGAACTCTCAACAAGATTATTCCTGAGTGCAGGATAAGAACAGACCATAGAGACACCGCGCGGAATAGCTTTGCAAGTTAAGAAATTGGTGTGCTAAGGTAGGCAAGTTCAGTAAGCAAACGCTCACATTCCGCCGTTGCTTTCAGATCCGCCGCCTTTAGCAGGCGGCCCAGCCTCGAGGTCTCCTCCGCATGGTGCTCCCCGACTCCCTGAAAAGCTTCATCAGCCGCAACCGCAACGGCCTTCACATCGCCGTCTTCGGCACCATGGTGATCATCGCCACCTGGGTGAACGTGGTACTACGCGTCGACTACGAGCGCACCGAGGAGGTGAGCCGCTTCACCCGGGAAAACGCCGGCCGGGCCCGCGCCTTCGAGGAGCACACCAGGCGCGTCCTGACCTCGGCGGACAGCGCACTTCTGTACCTGCAGCAGGAGTATCACGACCACGGCCGGGTCACGCCGAGCATGCACGACTTCATCCAATGGGCCAAGCGGGAGCCGGCCGTCAGGCAGCTCGCCGTGGTCAACTCCGCCGGCGACCTCATCGAAAGCGTCCTCAACCTCCCCAGGGACATCAACGTCGCCGACCGCGAACACTTCTGGATCCACCAGATACGGCCCGACCAGGGGCTCTTCATTTCCAAGCCCATCGTCTCCAAGGGGACCGGTGTCATCACCATCTTCATGACCCGCCGGCTCACCAACCCGGACGGGACCTTCGGCGGCATAGTCGGCATCGGGCTCAAGCCGAGCTTTTTTTCCGACTACTACGAGACGCTCGGGCTCGGCAGCGACCGGAGCATCATGCTCGTGGGGAGGGACGACCGGATAGTCCGCTGCTGGCGCTTCAACGACCGGATCCTGGCAGGGGTCGACATCTCCGCCAGCGCCCTCTTCGACGAGGCCAAGCGCCACCCCGCCGGGACCTACGAGGTCGACTCGATCATCGACGGCAAGAAGCGGCTGTCGAGCTACCGCGTCATGCAGGATTTCCCGCTGATCGTGGTGGTCGCCGAGTTGAAGGAGACCGCCCTCGCCCCCTTCGTCGCCCGCCAGCGCACCTACTACCTCACCGCCTCCCTCTTCACCCTCTTCGTGGCCGGCTTCTCGCTGATAATGTTCCTCGCCGAGCGGCGCACCCGCAGCCAGAACCAGCGGATCAAGGAGGAACTCGAGCAGCGCGAGAAGGTGGTCCGGGCCCTGAAGGAAAGCCAGGACCTCTTCTCCGAATTCCTCGACCACCTTCCCGCCATCGCCTTCGTGCAGGACCTCGGCAACAGCATCCTCTACTCCAACGCCGCCTACCACGAGTTCTCCGGCGACCTCACCCCGCTGCAGCCCCTCCCGGACCAGCTCACCCGGCCGGACGGCCGCTTCGCCTCGGGCGAGGTCACCGTCACCGATGGCGACGGCAGGCAGCGCACCTTCGACACCCGCCGGTTCCTGGTCGAACGGGGCGGGGACGCGCCGCTGATCGGCGTGATCGCGGTGGACATCAGCGGGCGCCGCCACGCCCAGAAGCTGGAGGCGATCGGCACCCTGGCCGGCGGGGTCGCCCACGACTTCAACAACATCGTTACCGCCATCGTGGGGTTCGCGTCGCTCATGCAGATGAAGCTTTCCGGGGGGGATCCCCTCAGAACCTACATCGACAACATCCTGGCCGCCTCCAACCGCGCCGCCCAGCTGACCCGCAGCCTGCTCGCCTTCGGCCGCAAGCAGGAGGCCAACCTCAAGGCGGTGGACCTGAACTCCATGTTCCTGGGGGTCGAGAAGCTCCTGCGGCGCGTGGTGAGCGAGGATATCGAGTTCGTGACCGACCTCGCCTGCCGGCCGCTGCCGGTGATGGCCGACGGCGTGCAGCTCGAGCAGGCGCTGATGAACCTGGTGGTCAACGCCCGCGACGCCATGCCCTCCGGGGGAACCCTGACCGTGCGGTCGGGGTACGTGGCCATGGACCATGGGTGGATCGAGGCCAGGAGGTTCGGAGTCCCGGGGGAATACGGGGTCATCTCGGTGACCGACACCGGCACCGGCATGGATCCGCAGACCCTCCAGAGGATCTTCGAGCCGTTCTTCACCACCAAGGGGGTCGGCAAGGGGACCGGGCTCGGGCTCTCCATGGTGTACGGCATCGTAAAGGAGCACGGGGGATACATCGACGCGGCGAGCGAGCAGGGGGGAGGGACCGTCTTCCACATCTTCCTTCCGCTCGTGAAGCAGGACGAGATCGTGGACGAGAAGGTCGCGTCGGAGCAGGTCCGGGGAGGGACGGAGACCATCCTCCTCGCGGAAGACGACTCCCAGGTGAGAAGCATGACCCGCGAGTTCCTGGAGAAGTTCGGCTACCGGGTGCTGGTGGCCGAGGACGGCCAGCAGGCGGTGGAAAGGGTCCGGGAGTGCGCCGGGGTGATCGACCTGGTGGTCCTCGACATCATCATGCCGAGGAAAAACGGCAAGGAGGCCTACGATGAGATCAGGGCCCTCGCCCCTGCGGTCAAGGTGCTCTTCACCAGCGGGTACACCGCCGACGTGATCACCCGCAAGGGACTGGCGGCCGAGAACCTGCAGTTCGTCGCCAAGCCGGTGGCACCCGAGCTTTTGCTGAGGACCGTGCGGGACCTCCTCGACGCGGCCTGAGAGGAGTTGGCCCCGCCGGTGGCGCCGCGGGGCCCGTTCCTGTTACGGGGAAACTAATCGATCAGCTGGAAGGAAACCTTGAGCGTCACCTGGTATTCGGCCACCGTGCCGTCCTCACCTATGTGCCCGCGGATCTCCTCTACTTCGAACCAGGAGAGTTTTTCCAGCGAGCTCTTAGCCTTGCCGACCGCCGCCTCGATGGCCGCCTCGACACTCTTCGGGGAGACCCCGATCACCTCCACCTTCTTGTAGATCCGATCCTTTCCGTACATGCCCCCTCCTTTTGACGAGCCGTATTGTCACTTCCCAAGGACATCCCAGTAACGATATCCCCCCTCTTCCCCATGTCAACCGGACGGCGGCGAGTGAAGGGAAAGGGGGGAAGCTGCTGTGACAGTGACGGGCTCTCTCTCACTTCGTAATGAGATCGCGAAGCGGCAGAAAGTTCTCGACAGTGAAAAAAGGATCAAGAAAATGGGTGTCGTGTCGAGGAATTAATCAGGAAGTGAGCAGATTGCGGCAGGGAGTTTAAAAGTTGCACCCCTTGGGGGAGCTTTCCGCGGGTCCCGCACCGCCTGGGGCGGGGGGAACCGCCGCCGTTTCAGGCCGTTAACCGCCCGGCACGGGCCGCACCGTCGCTGGCATGAAAATTGTTACCCGGAAAGAAACGCTTTCGGGCAACGACTGTGACTGAGGAGGGACAATTATGGAACCGATAGTGATCGTCAGTGCAACAGTTGTCGGATACTACCTTGGAGTCGCCGTCTTGGACACCCTGAAGGATCTCCGCAGGGAGAAGGGACGGTGGTTTTTCTCGACGATGGCCCCGGTAAAGGTTCGCTGCCGGGACCACGCCTACCACGCATCGCTCACTCCCCCGAAGGAGCGGTGGTAACCGGGACGGGAGAGAGGCCCCCGCATGGGCATGTCCGGCACCCTCTCTCCCGTCAGTTTCCCACCGCGGGTCCGCCATCGCCGTACTCGTAGCCGCGCCACCCGTCGGCGAAGAAGAAGGTCGCCCCCTCCCCCACCGCCCCCTGGGCCCAGATCCTGCCGCCGTGCATGGCGATCACCCGCTGCACGGTCGCCAGCCCGATGCCGTTTCCCTCGTACTCCCCGATCTTGTGCAACCGCTCGAAGGGAAGAAAGATCTTGTCCGCGTAGGACATCTCGAAGCCGATCCCGTTGTCGCGCACGAAGTAGATCGTCTCCCGCCCTTCGGTGTAACTTCCGAAGTGGACCTCGGGATGGGCGACCTTGCCGGTGTACTTCCAGGCGTTGCCGATCAGGTTTTGCAGGGCGAGGCTCGCCAGCGAAGGGTCCCAATGCCCCTCGACCCCCTCGGCAATGGTGACCTTCACCTCCCGCTCCGGATAGTGGAGCCTCAGGTTGCAGACCACCTCCCTGGCCAGCTCGCTCAGTTGCACGGTTTCGCGTTTGAGTTTCCGGCGGGTCACCCGGGAGAGCTTGAGGAGATCCTCCACCAGGTGCCCCATCCGCGAGGCGGCGGCCGAGATCTTGGTGAGGTAGCTCCTCCCCTCGTCATCGAGGAGCCCCCCGTAATCCTCCATCAGGATGTGGCTGAACGAGTTCATCGCCCGCAGAGGCGCCCCCAGCTCGTGGGTCACCGAGTACGAGAACGACTCGAGCTCGCTGTTGGTGGCCTGAAGCTCGACGGTCCGCTCCCGCACCCGCTGCTCGAGCGTGTCGTGGGCCAGGCGGAGCTCCTGCTCGATCTGCTTTCGCTCGGTGATGTCGTAGTTGATCCCGATCATCCTGGCGCCCTTGCCGTTATTCTCATCGAGGACGTACCCCGCCCCGACCAGCCAACGGACCTCGCCGTCGGCGCGGATCACCCGGAACTCGTGCTCCCAATGGTGGCGCAGGGCGACCGCGCTCTGTATGGAGGTCCTGAGATGCCCCTGGTCTTCGGGATGGACATGGCGGAAAAAGAGGTCGGTATCGCTCTCGCCGCTGCCGACCGGAAGGCCGAGGATCTGGTACTCCATCGAGCTCCAGAAGGTGCGATGGCTGGCGATGTCCCACTCCCACATCCCCATCTTCCCCCCCTCGAGGGCGGTCCGCAGCCGCACCTCGCTCCCGCGCAGGGAGGCCTCGGCCCGCTTGTGGATCAGGGCCTGGACGGTGGCGTCCGCCAGCCTGGTCATCGCCTCCACGTCCTCTTCCCGGTATCCCCCCTCGCGGTTGGCAAGGGCGATCACCCCGATGGCCCTCCCTCCATGGATGAGCGGGACGCCCAGAAACGACAGCAAGGGGGGA
The DNA here is from genome assembly GCF_054784495.1 of Geomonas sp. Red276. Taxonomy (NCBI): domain Bacteria; kingdom Pseudomonadati; phylum Thermodesulfobacteriota; class Desulfuromonadia; order Geobacterales; family Geobacteraceae; genus Geomonas; species Geomonas sp. Red276. The sequence goes on along the minus strand of NZ_BLXW01000010.1, from coordinate 25,995 downwards.
TGTTCCGGCGGCACCCCCACGCTGGCGGGATGGCCGGCGGGGGAATTGGTGACGAGCGGCCTGCCGCTCACGATGACCTCTCCGTACAGACCGTGCAGACTCAGGGCGGCGGGGGGGGTGAGGTCCGCGGACCCGGCCAGGGGGTATGCCTCCCCGCCGGCGCCCTCCGTCTCGACGTCGTGCACCAGGCCGTCCTCCCGGACCTCGCCGATGAAGCCGAGCCGGCTCCCGGTGACTTCCTCGGCCACCCGGAGGCAGACGGTGGCCAGCTCCTGTTCGTTCGTCGAGGTCAGCGCGGCGCGGAGGATCGCCCCGATGCCGTTGAGAAGCACGTTCTGCCGGAGGATCTTCTCGTCGGCCAGCTGGTGTGCCCGCTCGCAGGAGGCCCTCTGGGTGATGTCGAGGTTGGTCGCCACCGCACCCAGGAGGCGACCGTCACGGTCGAGGACCGGCGCCGCCGAGACCAGCACGACGCCGTCGGTCCCGTCGAAGCGCCGGATCCGGTACTCGGCCGGCTGAACCGGCTTCCCGGTGACCAGGGCCCTGGCCAGCGGGTACCCCTCCACCTCGATGGCCTTGCCGGTGGCGGCGTCCCAGGAAGGGTACTGCCGGTACTCCTCCGGGCTCTCCACCAGCGGTGCCGTTCCGCACCAGATCCGGTCGGCCTCCTGGTTTTTCCCGACCAGGCGCCCCTGCTTGTCCGCAATCCAGACACCGACCGGGAGGCTGCTCAGCACCGCGTCGAGGGTACTTCGCTCCAGCTCCAGGGAGCCGGCCAGCATCCGCTGCCGCTCCTCGCTCTCCCGTAAAAGCTGCAGGGAGACGTCGCATTCGTTCGCGTGCACGGCGGCGAAGGTGGCGGCGCACGCACGCCCCTCGGCCTCGACCAGCCTGGCGCGGAGATCCTCTATTTCAGCGATCAGGTCGTCCCTTGTTCTGGTATCACATTCCATGGCATCCTCACTGCGCATGATTAAGACGACACGAATATATAATTTAAATTAATTTGGTAAGCCAAATGTGACCATTTAACTCTTTTTCCCTTGCGAGCATCTCCCCAGCTTGCTCAGAACCGGAGCCCGTCTTGACCGATACCAATAAATATTATAAGGTTGGACGGCTGGAAAGGGAGGTCACTGTATGCCCAAGAACACGAGTGTCACCCTTGGTGCTCACTATGAAAGATTCGTCTCCGAGCAGGTGGCTCAAGGCCGTTTCGGTTCGGCAAGCGAGGCGGTGCGGGCGGGGCTGAGACTGCTCGAGGAGCGAGAGACCAGGCTCGCTTTGCTGCGGCGGGCTCTTCTTGCCGGCGAGGAGAGCGGTTCTGGTGAGTATTGCCTGGCCGGTCTGATCGACGACTTGGATGCGGACGGCTCCAAGTAGTGGCCGGCTTCAGCCTCACCAAGAAGGCTGTCACCGATTTGAAGGACATCGGCCGCTATACAGAAAAGAAGTGGGGCCGCGATCAGAGAAACCGTTACCTCTCCATGCTCGACACCTGTTTTCAACAGTTGGCGAAGCATCCGGAAATCGGCAAGGATAGCGGCTATATCCGCGAGGGTTATCGAAAACTGGTGGCAGGAAGCCACCTTATCTTCTACCGGCAGTTCTCGGACGGCTCCGTCCAGGTCGTGCGTATCCTCCACAAGAGCATGGATGTCGAAAGTCGCCTGACCGAGACCTAGCTTCGCATGCCACCTCCCGTTTATCCCCCGCTTTGCACTCTCGACCAGACAACCAGTAACACCGTGGCGGCACCGGCCCAGGCACAGGTGGCCAAAAGCAGCGTGGCGGCCAAGGATGCGCGGACGCTCAGCCAGTAGACCACCAGCAGGTAGACCGCGTACGGGGCGAGCGACCACAACCCGAAAAGCGCGGTGGCCCGCAGATCGGCGGGAGTGCGCTCGCTGCCGACGATGCCGTGGGCGATCAGGGTGAAGGTGGGGAAGAGGGGAACCAGGCCGGCGATGAAATAGTTTCGGCTGCGGGAGAATAGCGCGATGACCAGCACCGCCAGGGCTCCGAAGACGCATTTGAGGATGAGACTGGGCATGGAAACCTCACAGGGAATCGGCTGTGTCTTTCCGGCGGCCATAGGGAGGCCGCCTCTCACTCACTGCACATAGCACCAGGCGGGGACATCTGTCACGGACAAAATGGTGCCCTCTATGAGCATGCATGTTGAGTATGAGCGTGATAAGAGTTATCATTATCATTATTGGCGGGCGACCTGTGCAGCTCGTCTTATGACATGGGCCTGAGCTTACCGGATGCGATATGCGGGAGGGTGCATACAAGAAGGAGGTAAGCTATGAGATCACGATACCTGCTCTATCTGTTCGGGCTGGTCATCCCGTTGGTGATGGCCGGCTGTGCAAACTACGAGGTCAACAGCAAGCGAAACGCGGTGCCGGGGCACCTGATCCGGACCGAAATGCAGGATTCCGACCGCGCCCTTGACGCGGCACAGGCGGCCGGCAAAGACAAATCGAACCCTGAGGCCTTCAAGGCGGCCAAGAAGGCCCACGACGACGCCTATGACGTCTATCGCGCCTGCCACACCGAGGAAGGGGTGGCCATGGCCCGGGTAGCGACGGCCAAGGCAAAAGAGCTGATGGCGATGACCGAGCCGGCCACCAGGGCGGCAGCGGTGGCGCCTCTGTCCGAGCCGGTGGCCGAGGCAGCCCCGATGGCCGCGCCGGTGGCAACGGCGGCACCTGCGGCCAACACCAAGAACTGCGTCTCTCTCAACATCCAGTTCGACATCGGCCGGGCTGAGATCAGGCCGGAATACCGCGACGAGGTCCGCAAGGTGGGCGCCTTCCTGCAGCGCTTCCCCACCACCACGGCCGTCATCGCCGGCTACACCGACGAGGTGGGGAGCGACGACTTCAACCTCAAGCTCTCCCAGGCACGCGCCGAAAGCGTCGTGAAGGAACTGGAAGACGACTACGGCATCGCCCCCGACCGGCTCAGCGCGAAGGGGTACGGCAAGTCCTACCCGGTGGCCAGCAACTCCACCGATCCTGGGAGGCAGCGTAACCGGCGGATCGACGCCATCATCGACTGCGCCTTCGACGTCACCGCCTTCATGGGTCCCCCCGAAACCCTCTGCATGACCCTCAACGCCCACTTCGACACCGGCAGCGCCGAACTGCGCCCCGCCGACTATGAGTCCGTCGACCGGGTCGGCGAATACCTGAAGGCACATCCCGCCGCCACCGCCGTCATCCAGGGACACACCGACAACACCGGGACCGCCGAAGAGAACATGAGGCTCTCCAAGGCGCGGGCCGAAAGCATCGTCAACTACCTGGCGGCCCATTTCTCCATCGATCCCAGCCGGCTGACCGCCGAAGGGTACGGCTCCAGCCGCAACATCGCCTACAACGGCACCGCCAACGGCCGGCAGATGAACCGGAGGATCAACGCCATCATCAACTGCGCGACCTAGCCGACGCCAAGCCGGCACACCAGAAAAGGGCACGCCACGGCGTGCCCTTTTTGTTGCTCCCCCCCTCTTCCCTCCGCCCCCTCCGACTCATCGCCCGGGGGGGCGTCCACTCAACGCCCCTCGCCTCGTCAGGGAGTTCCCAGCTTGATTCTAGTATCGCCACCCGGAACGCGCTGGCAGGCGACCCGGTACCCCTGGGAGAGTCTGGTGACCACCATGGAGATACCGCTTGATGGCAAAAAAAGGGCGGCCCTTCGCGAGATAGGGCCGCCCTTTAGTGTTTCTTCGTCACGTGCAGCTCAGGGGCTCCCCCCCGGGACTAAGGGGTGAGGAGGGCGTTGCCATCGGGCGGCAGCGTGGTGTCCACGCCGGTCGCGATCGTGAACGCCGGTGAGGAATAGAGCTTGAAGGCGCCGTTTGCCGCCGCTCCGCTGCCGTACCCCTGGACGAAGACCTTGTACTGGGCGGAGGCCATGGCGGAACTGCCGTTGGGCGGCAGGAAGGCGGTGAACGGAGCCTTCCAGAGGCCGGAATTGGCGCTGCTCAGGTTACTGAAGACGGTCATGCTGTTGATCACGGTGGAGGAGGCGGGGTTGCGGGGGACGACGGTGACCGTGGCGCTCGACCACTTGCTGAAGGCGGGAGACCTGATGGTCCCCACCACCGCCCCGGCATTGCTGAGCGAGCCGAAGATCTGTACCAGCCTGACCCCCGTCGGCTTGAGGATCACCTGTCCCGAATTGCCGGCCCGCACGATAGCCGCGGCGGGGTTGAAGTCGATGAGCAGAGTGCTCGAGGAACCTGCGGCCACCGTGAACTTGCCGTTGATCTTGAGCCCCGTCTGCTGTGCGCTCGGCGTGGTGAGGGGAACCTTGGTGGGGTCGCCGGTCATGACCACGTAGTTGCTGAGGTTAGGCTGCTGGTTGGCGGCGAGGATCAGACGGATCTGGGTGTAGGTCCCGGCAGGGAGCGTGGCCGTCCCGAGGACCTGGGGAACGAAGTGGAAGTCCATGAGGTTGACGTCGATGCCGCTACCGCCGTTGGGGGTGGCCATAACCGGGAGATTGGAGTCGGTATCGGTGAGGTTTTCCTGCCCCCCCGCACGGCCACGACCTTGACCACTTTCACGTGTACGCTGGAAAACGATCCGAAAGAGCGGGCATCGGTAAGAGCGGTGGTAACCGTTCCCGTACTGGTCCCGCCTCCGTTGTCGCCGCACCCCGAAAGCTGGACCAGGGCAAGGGCGCCCAGTACCAGCAACGCCGTGCAAAGCATCGTGATTTTTGTTCTTTTCTCCATGGCTAAGGAACCTCCTTGCGTGTTTCAGTACCGCAGCAGGGGGTGGAATATCACTGCGAAATATTTGCAAGTGTAGCGAGGCTCTTCGAAAAGGCAAGAAAATTGTTTCGCTCCAAGAAGCGCATCGTCATGCTCAGGCGTTACCTGGATCAGTTGCGGCATGGAGGACGGCAGGTGTTGGAGGGTCGACACCGTTGGGAAAAGGGGCGTGAATTCCGGTGGTGAGAGGACTCAGATCAGGCTTTTCTCCTTGAGCTCGCGGATGAGCTCGACCTGACGCTGGAACATGAAGCGGGAGATGATCGACTCCCCCTGGACGTTGGGACTGACAATGAACCGGCAGATGGCGGCATCGTTGACCTTGCTGGTCGCCACGTGCTTCCCTTCCACCTCCACCCTGTAGACCGAATTCTGCAGGAGGTCCGGCAACACCAGCCGCAGCTTGAGCTCTGCGCCATCCTGGAAGGCCTGCTCATCGACCTGGATGGAGGCGCCCCCCACCGAGACATCGAGGATCCGGCCCGGTAGCGACTGGGCGCCGAGGAGAAGTTCCGCCTCCATCGGATGCTCCAACTCGAGCCTAAGCGCGCTCCGCCGCTCGGCCATGATGTCGACGAACACGAAATTCCTGAGGGCAGCCGCCATCCTCCGGACGTTGACGTTCTGGACCTCGGCCAGGATGGCGGAATCGAAGCGGTCGCACTTGATGAAGGTGAAACCGGACTGTTCCAGGGCCACGGCCTGCTGCTGGTGGACGTCCACTTCAAGGACGCCGCGGCTGATCTCTACCAGGGAGGCCGGGTAGTTGATGGGAAGCCCCTTGTAGTAGTTGACCAGCCGGAGGTCCGCGGCCGCCTTCGCCTTGATGAGCTCATGGAAGGCCTGGGCGATCTCCAGCCGGTCATCGTCGACCGACTGCTTGATGCGGCTCCGGTAAAACCGGGAGAATTCCTCGTTCATGGGTCGTATCCTCAGTGAGGCAGGGGGCTTGCGCCCTCAGATCAGGCGGTACTTGGTCAGTACTCCCCGGATGTCGGCGCGGGAGACCGGCTTCACCACGAAATCGTTGCAGTCGCCGTCCCAGAGCGCCTCTTCCATGGCTTCAGGGGTCGTGAGCGCGGTGGTCATGATGATCACCGCCTTCCCCTGCGAATTCGCTGCCTGGTCGTGTTCCAACTGGCGCATCTGTTTGAGCGCCTGCTGGCCGTCCATCTCCGGCATGAGTATGTCGAGCAGCACCAGGTCGAAGGGCTTTCCCGCCACCAGGGCGGAACCGAAAAGCTCAACAGCCTCTCTTCCGTCGGTCGCCGTCTCGACCTCGGCGTACTCGGCAAGAAAAAACTTCAACGTCTCACGGGCCAGATCTTCATCCTCGGCGATCAAGCATCTCATAGCGACTTCCTTTCTCCTGTCCCCGGCAGTCACCGGGCCTCTCGTGACGTCGTCTCCCAAAGCCCCGGACATTCAAAGCCTCAGCGCATAGCGTTACCATGGGCGGTTCGAGATTCTTCACTCTTTTCGGCTAATTCAGCATTACCTTGAGAATTGTCGAAGAGGGGACCTGTGAGTAAGCTTTATCCCAGCCGGATTAGTCAGTATCATCCGTTTAGCCAACTTCTCCTTCCCCTTCAAGGGGAGGGCCGGGGAGAGAGAAAGGGTGGGCGTTGGGCGGGGAGAAAGCGAGGCCACGGTAAGAGTCGAGTGAGAGACCTACCGGAAAACGGAAGTGCCGGGAGACGCTTTGTTTATGGCTTGAGCGGCGGCATGGGGTGAAGTATGATTGGGGCCTTGAAGAGAATTCCAGCTCAAAGGAGAGATAGATATGAAGGTACTGATCGATCTTTGCGTGGTCCCTCTCGGGGTCGGGGTCTCCCTCTCCCCCTACATCGCCGCCTGCGAGAAGGTGCTGGCCGAGGCGGGACTTAAGACGGCGCTTCATTCCTACGGGACCAACATCGAAGGGGATTGGGACGAGGTATTCGCCGCGGTCAAGCGCTGTCACGAGGTGGTGCACGAGATGGGTGCGCCCCGGGTGACCACCACCATCAAGCTCGGCACCCGGACCGACCGCAACCAGACGATGGAAGACAAGATCCGGAGCGTTAAGGAAAAGATGTAGCAACGGGCCGGTGGCCCTATTTCGCCTCCGGCTCTTCCCTGCTCACCAGTTCGACCTCGAGGTAGAGCTCGCTCCCCGGCGGCGTTGCCGTGCGCGCCGCACGGGGACGCCGCGGGATGAACTCATCGACGTCCCCTCCGTCCCCCGGGCCGAAGTCGTAGGCGATCCCCGGGGGGGTCTCCCGCACGATGGTCGGGATCAGCGGGTGGCTTACCGCCTCCTCGGCCGGGATCCTCAGGGTGCGCCGCTCTCCCGGCCGCATTTCCGCCACCGCCCTCTCCAGCGACGGCGGAATGCTCCCCGCCCCCGGAACGTAATCAACCGGCTCCCACTCCCCGACCGGCTGCGCCTTCCCGTCGGTCGCCGTCAAACGATACAGGATCCTGACCTTTTTCCCCGGCTCGCTCAGCATAAGTCCCTCCCCGGCTCCCGTGGTGATCCTCCCGCACAGCGATTCACAAAATATAGCAAAGGGACGGGGGTTTACAAATCCGTATCCTCTCGCCCCTTTAGGGGAGAGGGGCAGGGGTGGTGGGGCCGTCAGCTCGCGCCGATCCAGGCGGCGCCGAAGACTCCGGCGGAGTCACCGAGCTTGTTTCTAAGGAGAGGGGTCTGCAGGTGATCGTGGAAGGCGTACTGCCGCACCCGCTCAAAACCGGTGCGGTAGAGTTCGTCGATGTTGGAGAGTCCACCACCCAGCACCACGGCGTCGGGATCGAGGATGGAGATCAGTCCTCCCAGGCATCTCCCGAAGTCGTCCAGGAAGGTGTCGAAGGCGGCTTGGCAGCGGCTCTCTCCGCCACGCGCCCCCTCCACGATCCGGTCCATCCTGAGCCGTTCGCCGTAACGCTCGAAGTAGGCGCGCTCGACTCCCGAGCCGCTGATCTTGGTCTCCACGCAGCCGCGGTTCCCGCAGTAGCAGGGAGCGCCCTGCGGGTCGACCGAGAAGTGCCCCCATTCGCCGGAGATGCGGTGGGGGCCTTCCCTCACCTCGCCGTCGAAGTAGATGGCGCCGCCGCAGCCGGTCCCCATGATCACCCCGAAGACGAGGCGGTACCCGGTGGCGGCCCCCATGCGGCACTCGGCCATGGTGAAGCAGTCGGCATCGTTTCTCACCTTCACCGGACGCCCGAGGAGCCTTTCCAGGTCGGCGGGGAGGGGACGCCCGATGAGGCAGACCGAGTTGGCGTTGCGCACGAGCCCGCTTACCGCGTCCACCGATCCGGGGATGCCGATCCCGACCGTGTGCGGGCTTCCCGCCGGTACCTCCGCCGCGGCGTCGACCACCATGTCGGCCACCGAGGAGATGATCGCGTGGTACCCCTCCTCGAGCGGGGTCACCCTCCGCTTGCGGACAAGGACCGAGCCGTCCGGGGCGAGGAGGACCGATTCGGTCTTGGTGCCGCCGAGGTCGATGCCGATGCTGTAGCTGTAGCTGTCCGGGGATTTCAAACGATGCCTCTTCTGGAAGGGATCCTACCGTCCGCCCCCCTTACTCGGGGGCCGGCTCCTCTTCTTTCTTTTCCTTCAAAAAGACCACCACCGCGCCGCCCCCTCCCATGTCGTTGGGGGCCTGGACGAACTCCGATACCATTCCCTTGCCGTTTTCCCGGAGCCACTTGGCGACCGCGGCCTTCAGCACCGGCTCGCCGTCGGAGTTGTACCCTTTCCCGGTAATCACCAGCACACCCTTCTGCCTCCGGTTGTAGGCGCCGCGCACGAAGCGGTCCAGGTTCTCCAGCGCCTCGTCCTTGGTGAGCCCGTGAAGGTCGAGCTGCAGGTCGACCCGGATGGCACCGCGCCGCAGCTGCCGCAGGCGGTTGACCGGAGCCGGCCGTGGCGAAGGATCCTCGTCCGGGAACTGGTCGGAGAAACGGACGTCCATCTTGAGGGCTTCGACAGCCTGCAGGAAGACCTTTTCGTCCTCCTCGTCCCGCCTGCTCCTGACCGGCGGGGAGAGCTTCGGCTTTCCCGGCGCGGGGAGAGGCTGGTCCATGCGGCGCACGCCGTCCATGGCATCGAAGAAGAGGAGCTCGTCCTCCATCTCCTGGCTGCTCTTCACCACCGGCCGAAGCTCCTTCTGCTTGACACCCTTGGCGGGCTTGACCGGCTTCACCGCGTTGGACGCGGCGGACGGCTTGGCTCCGGCCTTGGCCGCTTGCCCGTTGGGCTCGGCCTCCCCGGCGACGGCCACCCCTTTGAGGGCCTTGAACGGTGAGACCGAGAATTCCTTTTCCTTCTGCTGGGGAGTCTGTTTCTTTTTCATTGCAGTGAGCCTTCCGCCTGACATTAAACAGCACCAATGAGGCATGGTATAATACCAAGGAATCCCAGCCCATGTCAATGAAGTCTCCCAGCCAAGGCGCGTCAACCGCCTTTCGGCGAAGGAGTTTCCATGATCGAAGATGCCGGTACCGGTGGCACGGAGCGTAAGGAGGGGGCGATCGACTCCGGACTCGAGATCGCCTCCCTGCTGGTGAAGTCGGGAGTCCTTGACCAGGCGCGGCTTAAATACGCCCAAAGGGTCCGGGGGAAACTGGTCTCCCAGCGGACCCTCTTGGCCGTCATGCTCGAGCTCCGCTTCTTCTCCCGGGAACAGCTCCGGGAGACCCTCAGGAGCAACATCGTCTCGGTCAAGCTCGGGGCCCTGCTGGTGGAGCTCGGCTACCTGAAGCCCGCCGAGCTGCAGGCGGCGCTCGCCATCCAGCAGGAGACCGATAACGCCAGGATGCTGGGCGAGATCCTGGTGGAGCAGCGTATCATCGAGGAGTACACCCTGGCCGAGGCGCTCGCCTACCAGCTCGGGTTCCGCTACCTCGACGTCAATCCCGTCGACGTCGACCGCGCCCTCCTCGCCCGCGTCCCCCCCCATTTCATGGTCCAGCACTGCTTCATACCGGTCCGGCAGGAGGAGGGGAAGATCGTGGTGGCGATCGCCGATCCCCTCAACATGGAAACCAGGAAGACGGCCGAGAAGCTCTTCGGAGCCAACACCGTCTTCGCCATCGCCACCACCAAGGGGATCCGGGAAGCCTTCACCACCTTGAAACGGGGGAACCTGCAGGCGGAAGGCCCGGCCACCGACGAGCACACGGTGACCGGGATCGTGAACTCCATCTTCGAGGAGGCCCTGAATGAGCGGGCCAGCGACATCCACATCGAACCGATGCGCAACGTCCTCAGGGTCCGCTTCCGCCGCGACGGCATGCTCACCCTCTACAAGGACTTCGCCCGCGAGCTGGCGCTTCCCCTCTGCAGCCGGATCAAGGTCATGGCCGAGGCGGACATCGCCGAGCGCCGGCGCCACCAGGACGGCCGGATCTGCTACGAAAGCGCCAAAAGCGGCATCACCCTCGACATGCGGGTCTCCTTCTACGTCACCATCTACGGCGAGAAGATCGTGCTGAGACTCCTGAGCAAGAAGGGGGAGCAGCTTCTCGACCTCAAGGAGATCGGGATGCCCCCCCGCATGCTCGACCACTTCATCGACGACGCGGTCGACTGCCCGAGCGGCGTGCTGATCGTCACCGGCCCCACCGGCAGCGGAAAGACCTCCACCCTCTACAGCTGCGTCCACTACCTCAACAACCTCCACACGAGCATCGTCACCGCCGAGGAGCCGGTCGAGTACGTGATCGAGGGGATCGCCCAGTGCTCCATCAACCAGAAGATCGGGGTGACCTTCGAGGAGACCCTGCGGCACATCGTGCGCCAGGACCCGGACGTGATCGTCCTGGGGGAGATCCGCGACAACTTCTCGGCGGAGACCGCCATCCAGGCCGCCCTCACCGGCCACAAGGTGCTGACCACCTTCCACAGCGAGGACAGCGTCGGGGGACTCTTGCGGCTGATGAACATGAACATCGAGCCGTTTTTGATCGCCTCCACGGTGGTCTGCGTCCTCTCCCAAAGGCTCCTGCGGAGGGTCTGCCCGGCCTGCAGCGAGAACTATCTCCCCACCCCGAACGAATTGAGGAGGATCGGCTACAGCAACCTCGACATCCGCGGCGCCGAGTTCCTGATCGGGAAGGGGTGCGCCAAGTGCCGCTACAGCGGCTACCAGGGAAGGACCGGTGTCTTCGAGATGCTGATCCCCAACGAGCTCGTGAAGGACGCCGTCCTCAGCAAGAAGACCTCCTACGAGGTGAGGAAGATCTCCACCGAAACCACCGGGATGGTGACCCTCCTGGAATCGGGACTTTCCATGGCTTCCCGCGGTGTCGTTTCCCTGCAGGACACGGTCCGCCTGCTCCCCAGGATCGGGAAGCCAAGGCCGATCGCCGAGATCAGAAGGCTTTTGGGGGAATAGCGAGGAGAGCTAGCAGCAGGCTGTGGCACCGGAGGAAGCCATGACGACGCGCCCGTTCGTAGAGGTGATCAAGGAGCAGCTTGAATCGGAGTCCCTCAACCTGCCGATGTTCCACCCCATCGCGGTGAAGCTGCAGGGGGTGCTCGCCACCAAGGAGTTCACCATCGAACAGGTGGTCGGGCTGATCATCAAGGATCAGGCGCTCACCACCCAGATCCTGAGGCTCGCCAACTCGGCGCTCTTCAGCGGGCTCGCCAAGGTGACCACCATCACCGAGGCGGTGATCCGGCTGGGTGCCCAGGAGATCGCCAGCGTCGCGATGGTCGCCTCCCAGCAGAGCAGCTACCACAGCCTGACCATACCGGACCTGAAGGCCCAGGCCCTGGTGCTCTGGCGGCACGCCATCGGTTCGGCGATGGGAATGAGGTGGCTGAGCGACAAGATCGGCTACAAGCACATCGCCCAGGAGGCCTTCATCGCCGGGCTTTTGCACGACATCGGGAACCTGCTCATCCTGAAGGTACTGGAGGGGTTGTGGCTGGCCGAGCCGGAGAGAAAGGGGGTGTCACGGGAGCTGACCGCGGAGATCATGAGCGCCATGCACACCGAATCGGGGCACGCCCTCCTGCAGAAATGGAACCTCCCCGACCTGTACTGCAACATCGTGCGTGACCACCACAAGGAGGAGGCGGATTTTTCCGACGTGCTCCTCTGCATGATCCGGCTGGTCGATCATACCTGCCGCAAGGTCGGCATCGTCGGCCCGCCCGACCACAACCTGATGCTGGCGGCCACCGCCGAAGCCCAGGCGCTGGGGATCAAGGAGATACTGCTGGCGGAACTTGAGATCATGATAGAGGATGCGATGGAGATGGTCAGTGGCGCTGCTTGAGGTAGTCGAAGATCCCCTGCTCGAAGACCTTTTCGATCACGTGTTTCTCCCCCCGTTCATGGGCGAGGATGGCCGCCCGCACCTGCCACCCGAGAAAGGCACCCAGCACCAGGAGGCCGAGGGCCACCCTCCCCCAGTAGGCCAGGCGGCTGAGCGGCTCGTCCTTGACCACCACGCCGCGGGGTGGTAGCTGCGAAAGCTGCCAAAGCTGCAGGGCGGCCAGGTAACCGATCACCCGGTCGCGGTCGGCCTCCTCGATGAAGCGGAAACGAAAGGCGGTGCTGAAGCCCCCGTCCACCGGCTTGACGTTCACCGCCTCGCCGACCGTCTCCACCATCCGCCCCGGGTTCGGGAGGTAGACCCCGATCTCGACCAGGGTGCCGAGCTGGATCGCCTCGGGCATGGTGAACCGGATTCCGCCTCCGCTCAGGTTGGCCCTGGTCTCGACCGCCTCCCGGCGACGCTTCAGCTGGGCCCGCACCTCGTCACGGAGTTCGGCGACCTCCTCGGACTCGTCCAGCTCCGGCTCCTGGGCGGCGAACTCGAGGTTCCAGCGGGACTGGCGCCAGTGCTCCATCACCTCCTCGACCACCTGGGTCGGGGGGATCCGGTAATCGATCGGGAGGCTCACGTCCTGGCGGAAGAACTCCCGGGGCTCGAAGGGTGCCATGGCCCCGAACAGGCGCAACATGAGCCCTTGGGAGGGTGACCACCCGTCGATGTTCCCCCGGCAGCCGAGCCCCTGCGGGTTGTCGAAGATCCCGACTTGGGCGCTTCGCCCCGGCTGCAGGGTGACCAGTTGGGGGAGGAGATCGCGGGAAAGCTCGACCTCCACCAGGTCGTCGTCAAGTGAGCGGACCCGTCCCCACTCCTGGAAGGAACGGCCGTCCGCCAGGGGGACCCAGATCCTTACCCGCGTTCCCGGCTGAAAATAATCCTCGAACTCGGACGGTGTTGCCGACATGGAAGTTCTCCGTCTGCCTAAGTACCGGTGACGACGACCAGTTTACCGCAAGCCACCCGCCTGTAAACCAGCGGTTCTCACTCCTTATTAATCGGCTCTTCCCGTCGTTACTTAAATATTGATGTGGTTTGCCGCCCGTCCGAGGATGACCAAATGGCAGTCGAGGGGGCTTTCGGTCAGGCGTAGGGTGGGCACCGCCCACCCGGTCCGAATGGGAGTGGTGGGCAGGGGGGTGCCCACTCTACGGGAAGATGCGGGGGATACGGGAGAGTGGCACCGCGTCCCCTCCCCTTCAAGGGGAGGGTGCGGGTGAGGATGAGGTGGGATTAGTGCGCTTCGCTCCAGTTGGCCCCGAAGTTGAGATCCACCTTGAGCGGTACCGCCAGCTTAATCGCCCCCTCCATTTCGGTTCTGACCAGCTCCTCCATGAGGGCTCTTTCCGTCTCGGGGACCTCGAGGACAAGTTCGTCGTGGACCTGCATGATGAGGCGGCTTTCCACCCCTTGCGCTTTCATGCGCCGGGTGACCGTGATCATGGCCGCCTTGATGATGTCGGCGGCCGAGCCTTGGATGGGGTAGTTGACGGCGTTTCGCTGGGCGAAGGCACGGATATTGCCGTTCTTGCTCCCGATGTCGGGGATGGAGAGCCTGCGCCCCAAGAGGGTGGTGACGAAGCCGCAGACCTCGGCCTCCTGGATGCAGCGGTCGAGGAAGGCGCGGGCCCCGGCGTGGCGCTCGAAGTAGCTGTCGATGAAGGCCTTGGCCTGTTTTGGGGTGACCCCGAGCTCCTTGGCGAGGCTGAAGGCGCCCTGCCCGTAGATGACGCCGAAGTTGATCACCTTGGCCTGCCGCCTCATCTCCCCGGTCACGAAGGCGGGATGGATGTCGAACACCTCGCAGGCGGTACGGAGATGGATGTCCTCGCCGTTGGCGAAGGCATCGCAGAGGACCGCGTCGCCGGAGAGGTGCGCGAGAACCCTGAGCTCGATCTGCGAATAGTCGGCAGAGAGGATGACCGATCCCGGCTCGGCGACGAAGGCCTTGCGGATGCCGCGCCCCTCCTCGCCGCGCACCGGGATGTTCTGCAGGTTGGGATCGGAGGAGGAAAGTCTCCCGGTGTTGGTGACCGCCTGGTTGTACGAGGTATGCACCCGCCCGCTCACCGGATCGACCATCTTGGGGAGCGCGTCGGTGTAGGTCGATTTCAGCTTGGAGATGCTCCGGTAAAGAAGGAGGAGCTTGGCCACCTCGTGCTCCTCGGCCAGCCGCTCCAGCTCCTCGACGTTGGTCGACCAGCCGGTCTTCCCCTTGGTCTTTTTGCCGGTGCTGAGCCCCATGCGGACGAAGAGCATCTCTCCCAGCTGTTTCGGGGAGTTGATGTTGAAACTCCCGCCCGCCAGATCGTGGATACGCTTCTCCAGTTCGACCAACTGCTTTCCGAACCTGGTGGAGAGCTCCTTCATCAGCTCGAGGTCGAGCTTCACGCCGGTCAGCTCCATCTCGGCCAGGATCTCCATGAGCGGCATCTCGGTCTCGAAGAGCAGCCGCTCCATCCCGAGCTCCTTCACCTTGGGAAGGAGGATCTCGTGCAAAAGGAGGGTGGCGTCGGCATCCTCGCAGGCGTAGGGGCCGGCTCGGTCGAGATCGACCTCGCAGAAGTTCATCTGCCCCTTACCCTTGCCGGCGACCTCCGGGTAGGAGATCATCCGGTGGTCGAGGTACTCCACCGAGAGGGCGTCCAGCCCCTGGCTGCTCCGGGCCGGGTTCACCAGGTAGGCGGCCAGCATGGTGTCGCACCACATCCCCTCCATCTTCACCCCGGCCCGCCTGAGCACCTGGTAGTCGTACTTGAGGTTCTGCCCGACCTTGCGGAGGCCGGGATCGGTCAGTAGCGGCCCCAGAAGCTCGAGCGCCCGCTCCAGGGAAAGCTGCTCCGGGGCTCCCAGGTAGCGGTGGCCGACCGGGACGTAGAAGGCCTCGTGGGGCTTTAGCGAGAGCGCGAAGCCGCAGATGGAGGCCTCCATCGGGTTGAGGCTCGTGGTCTCCAGGTCGATGGCGAAGAAGGGGGCCTTCTTAAGCCGCTCCACCAGCTCGAGCAGCTCGGCGTCGGTCAGCACCACCCTGTACTGGTCGCAGGCGAGGGTCGGGGAGCTGGTGAGATCCTTCATGAGCGTGGTGAAGCCGTACTCCCGGAAGAGCTCGGTGAGCCTACGGTTGTCGGGGGGAGAGACGGCGAAATCCTCGAAGCTGTACTCGATGGGGACGTTGCAGTCGATGGTGGCCAGTGTGCGGGAGAGCCTCGCCTGGTCGGCGAATTCCCTGAGGCGCTCCCCGGTTTTCCCCTTCACCTCGTCGGCCCGCGCCAGAAGCTGGTCCAGGGAGCCGAACTCCAGCATCAGCTTCTTGGCGGTCACCTCACCTACCCCCGGCACGCCGGGGATGTTGTCGGAGGTGTCCCCCCAAAGCCCCAGCACGTCGATCACCTGGTCGGGATCCACCCCGAACTTCTCGCGCACCTCGGGAATCCCGAAGCGCTTGTCCTTCATGGTATCGAGAAGCGTCACGTGCTCGGTGACGATCTGCATCAGGTCCTTGTCGCCGGTCACCACCACGCAATCCATACCCTGCGCCTCACACTTCTTGGCGATGGTGCCGATGATGTCGTCCGCCTCGAACCCGGGGAGCTCCAGCGCCGGGATGTTGAAGGCGCGCACCATCTGCTTGATCGGCTCGATCTGGGGGGAGAGGTCGTCCGGCATGGCCGAACGGGTCGCCTTGTACTCCGGGTAGATCTCGTGACGGAAGGTCGCCCGGCCGGCGTCGAAGATGACCGCCACGTGCCCGGGCGCATGATCCTTCATCACCTTCAGGAGCATCTGGGTGAAGCCGTAGAGGGCGTTGGTGGGGAACCCCTTGGGGGAGCTCAGATGGCGGATGGCGAAATAGGCGCGGTAGATGTAGGAGGAGCCGTCCAGAAGGTACAGGGTCTCGCGTTGCTCACTCACTCGGCCACCTCGCGGGTGAAGAGCACGAAGGCCATCGACGGGCGGCGATGGGACTCGCGCATGGCGAACTGCATGCTGTCGAAACGCCATCCTTCACGGGTCCATTCATTCAAAGTTTCCTCGATCGTATCCTCGGTGACGCTGCCCAGCTCGACTACCTTGTACTGCAGCATAAACACTCCTCAAGATTGACATTCCCGCCATACTAGCCTAACGGCCGCAGGGCTTTCAAGGTAAATGATTGGGTTGCAAAACCAGCTGAAACTGCTATGATTTGGGAAACCAAAAAGGAGGTACGCGTAGGGCCAAATAGATAGAGTGCGTCGTCGTTAACAACAGGTTTAAGAGGAGTTAGCATGGCAAAGAACCAGGAAGAAACTATCGACAGATTGGCACAGCAGGTCGAGGCAGACCTCGAGATCAGTTACGAGAAGAAAGACCTGAAGGCGCAGCGGGAACTGATCAAGCAGCAACTCTACGACGGCTCTAAGAAACTGAAACACACCGTACCCAAGGGGAAACGCATCTAAGCCCACATGGCAAGGCAAGAAACAGGGAGGGGGCTCCAACCGGCCCCCTCCCTTTCAATTTTAAGGGGGACCTTTCCCCCGCGACGGAGGCAATGATGGCGATCGTACGTTACAACCCGTTGAGCGAACTCCGGACCATGCAGGACAAGATGAACCGGCTTTTGGACATGGCCTGGACCAGGGAGGTGGGAGAGGAGCTCCGGGAAGGGGTCTGGCACCCGGCCGCCGACATCTACGAGGACGACGCCACGGTGACCATCAAGGTGGAGCTTCCGGACATGGAGCTGAAACAGATCGACATCAGGATCGACGACGGGGTTTTGACCGTGAAGGGGGAAAGAAGGCACACGGAGGAGATCAAGAAGGAGAACTTCCACCGGATCGAGCGCTACTTCGGCCCCTTCCAGAGAAGCTTCGCACTGCAGGGGGGGCTCGATACCGACCACTTAAACGCCGCGTGCGAGTACGGCGTCCTCACCATTACCATCCCCAAGCTGCGGGAATAGCGGAGGGGCCTCCCCCGCCTACGCCTCGTTCATGCTGCCGGTCCGGTACCCCTGCAGATCGAGCGAGACATAGGTGAACCCGGCTGCCTTGAAGAAATCCACCACCCGGCGCCTGAGCGACGGCTCCAGCATGCGGGAAAGCTCCTCCTCGGAGAGCTCGATCCGCGCGGTCTCCAGGTGAAACCTCACCCGGTACACGGTGAAACCCTCCGCTTTCAAAAACTCCTCGCACTTCTCGACCTGCCCCAGCCGCTCCTCGGTGATCTCGGTCCCGTAGGGAAAGCGGCTGGCCAGGCAGGCATAGGCCTGCTTGCTCCAGGTGGGAAGCCCCAGCCCCTTGCTCAATTCCCGGATCTCAGCCTTGGAAAGTCCCGCCTCCAGAAGCGGTGAGCGGACCTTCAACTCGCAGGCAGCCGTGCGCCCCGGGCGATAGTCGCCGAGGTCGTCGGTGTTGCTGCCGTCGGCCACGAAGGCGAGCCCCAGCTCGCGGGCCTTGTCGGTGCAGATGCGGAAAAGTTCGCTCTTGCAGTGGTAGCAGCGGTCCTTGGGATTGTGGCTGAAACCGGGGATCTCCAGCTCGTTGGAGACCACCACCAGCTGGCGGCCACCAAGCGACTCGGCCAGCCGTTTCGACTCAGCGAACTCGGACTCCGGGTAGGTCGGCGAGGTGGCGGTCACCGCCACGACCTTTTCGCTCCCGAGGGCATCGAGGGCCGCCTTGAGAAGAAAGGTCGAATCGACCCCTCCCGAGAAGGCCACCACCAGCGACCCCATCTCCCTGAGAATTCCCTGCAGCTTTATGTACTTATCGCTCGCGCTTTCCATAGTGCTCCTGTTCTTACCATCGCCCTGAGAGAGCCGATGAAGGCCTTTCTGTACCCTCGCCCCTTTTGGGGAGAGGGTGGCCGAAGGCCGGGTGAGGGTAGGTAGACCCGTGCCCCCTCCCTCACCCTACCCCTCTCCCGGAGGGAGAGGGAACATGGGGAAAAACGATGAGCCCCCTCCTTAGGAGGAAGGGGCCGTAATTGGTCTCGAAAGGGAGAAACAAAGAAGTTAGTGAGGGGCTAGATGAAATACATGAAGCGGTGATCCTGCTCCCGCTTGATCCCCATCGCCTCGCCCCGGTCACAGAGGGTCTTGAGGGTGATGGAGTCGAAGAACTCGTTGAGCTTCGCGTTGGATTCTTCCCAGACCGTCTGGGTGACGCAGCCGCCGTCGAAGGTACACTCGCGGTTCTTCTTGCCGGCGCAGTCGACGATGAGGGTGTCCCCCTCGGTCGCCTCGATGACGGCACGCACGGTGATCTCCTCGGGAGGCTTGGCGAGGCAGTACCCCCCCTGCGGGCCGCGCTTGCTCTTCAGGATCCCGCTCTTCTTGAGCCCCTGGAAGATCTGCTCCAGGTACCTGGGCGAGATCTCCTGCCTGCGGGAGATGTCCTGGATCTGCGCCGGCTGGGTCCCGGCGTTGTAGGCGATATCGAAAAGTGCCCGCAGGCCGTAGCGGCTTTTGGTGGAAAGTCTCATGTGGTATCCCCCGATCGTGGTAGATAAGCGAGCCTACAATACCACAGATACCATGTCAACAATATTGCAATGCCTCAGGGGCCATTCTCCAGCGTGAGGGTGCGGCTTACTCGCGGGCTACCAGTAACGCTGGGGCGGCTCGATCCTCTCCAGGTGAACGATCTCGCCGTTGATGACCTGGAAGACATCACCGTACTCGTTGGTCCACTTGTCCCCCTCTTCCAGCGGGGAGGGGACCTCGCGGGAGCCCAGGTAGACCTCGGCGTCCCCGATGTAGGCGAACCACTGAAGGTTTCCGTTCATCCAGATTCTGTTTTTCAGTTCCATTGCGTCCTCCGTGGTCGTGTTTAGGGGGATCTTACTTAAAAGAGCCGGTGCCGGTCAAGCGGATCAGGTTTTTTTGTTGTTGCAGGATGCGGTTTTTGCTATTAGAGAGGGATACTTATCCATTCGGGGGCACGATAAATGAAATTCACCAAGATGCAGGGTGCTGGCAACGACTATGTGTACGTGAACTGTTTTGAGGAGAAGGTGGAAGATCCCGCGGCGGTCGCCATCAAGGTCTCCAACCGCAACTTCGGGATCGGCTCGGACGGGCTGATCCTCATCATGCCGAGCGAGGTGGCCGACGTGAGGATGCGGATGTTCAACTCCGACGGTTCCGAGAGCGAGATGTGCGGCAACGGCATCCGCTGCGTGGCCAAGTATGCCTTTGATCACGGTATCGTCAGCAAGAAGGAGATCACCGCCGAGACCGGCGCCGGCATCCTCACCCTCCAGCTCTTCACCGGGGCCGACAACAAGGTGGAGAAGGTGCGGGTCAACATGGGACCGCCGAGGCTGACCAAAAAGGAGATCCCGATGGTCGGCGAGGCCGACGAGAAGGTCATCAGCCAGCCGCTCAACATCCTCCATTCCACCTTCATGATCACCTGTGCTTCCATGGGGAACCCGCACTGCGTGATCTTCGTTGAGGACGTCGAGAACTTCCAGGTCGAGAAGTACGGTCCGCTCATCGAAAACCACGAGCTCTTCCCGCGCCGCACCAACGTCGAGTTCGTGCAGATCATCTCCCGCACCGAAGTCCGCCAGCGGACCTGGGAGCGCGGCGCCGGCGAGACGCTCGCCTGCGGGACCGGCTCGAGCGCCGTCACCGCCGCCTGCGTGCTGAACGGGCTGACCGAGAATAAGATCCTCAACCACCTCTCCGGGGGCGACCTCGAGATGGAGTGGGCCGAGGACGGCAACATCTACATGACCGGCCCCGCCGTGGAAGTCTTCAGCGGCGAGATCGCCCTCTAAGAGTTCGACACGCGTTCCCACCAAGTGGCCTCCTCCCCCGCGGGAGGGGGCCATTGTCATTGACGACGGTACGAGGAGCATCAATGAGCTGCGTAATCTGCACCAAATGGCAGGAAGAACCGGAGCAGCGGATCATCGAGCTGGACCAGACCCTGGTTTCGCTCAACCGCGACCAGTTCTTCCCCGGCTACTGCTTCGTCTACACGAAAGAGCACGTGACCGAGCTCTTCCACCTGGAGGAGGCGGTCCGCAACCAGGTGATGGCCGAGGTCACCGCCGTGGCCAAGGCGCTTTACAGCGCGTTCTCTCCCGATAAAATCAACTACGAGCTGTTGGGCAACATGGCCCCGCACATGCACTGGCACCTGGTCCCCCGCCGGTCGGGAGATCCGCTCTGGCCCCGCCCCCACTGGAGCGAGCCGCACCAGGAGCTGATCCTGACCGATGCGGAGTACCGGGAGCGGGTGGCACTGATCAGGGAACACCTGGCGAAAGGATAGAAAGCATGGCCCTTCTGGGAGCACACGTTTCCATAGCGGGGGGAATCTTCAACGCCCCCGAGCGCGGCGCAGCCAGCGGCTGCAACGTCATCCAGGTCTTCACCCAGAACTCCAACCAATGGAAAGGGAAAGCGATCTCGGCCGAGGACGCCCTCCTCTTCAAGCAAAAGCTCACCCTGCACGGCATCAAGGAAGTAATCAGCCACGACATCTACCTGGTCAACCTGGCGGCTGCCCCGGGCGACGTCCAGGACAAGAGCATCGTCGCCTTCAAGGAGGAGATGGAGCGTTGCGCGAGCCTGGGGATCGACAAGATCGTCATGCACCCCGGCTCTCACAACGGTGACGGCGAGGATGTCGGCATCCGCCGCATCTGCGAGAACTTCGACCTCCTCTTCTCTATGGTCCCCCAGTACACGGGGAAGATCCTTTTGGAGAACACCGCCGGGCAGGGGAGTAACCTCGGCTACCGCTTCGAGCACCTCGCGGCCATCATGAACGGCTGCGCCCACCAGGTGCGCTTCGGGGTCTGCTTCGACACCTGCCACGCCTTCGCCTCCGGCTACCCGATCAAGGAGCGGGAGGGGTACGAGAGGACCTTCGAAGAGTTCGACCGGATCGTCGGCATCCCTAAACTGCAGGCCTTCCACTTCAACGACTCGAAGAAGGGGCTCAATTCGAAGGTGGACCGTCACGAGCACATCGGCGAAGGAACGCTCGGTCTCGACACCTTCCGCTTCATTCTCAACGATCCCCGTTTCCTGGAGATCCCGAAGATCATCGAGACCCCCAAGGACGAAGACATGGACGTGGTCAACCTCAAGAGGCTTAGGGATCTCATCGAGGAATAAGCGGCAGCAGTCGGGGGAGGGGCCATGCGCGAGAAGGTGGAGATCGTCCAGGGCGACATCACAAAGCTGGCAGTCGATGCGATTGTCAACGCGGCCAACACGTCGCTACTTGGAGGCGGCGGCGTTGACGGAGCCATCCACCGCGCGGCAGGCCCGGAACTCCTCGCCGAGTGCCGGCACCTGAACGGCTGCCCGACCGGCGAGGCGAAGATCACCAAGGGGTACCGCCTGCCTGCCCGCCACGTGATCCATACCGTGGGACCGGTCTGGCACGGAGGGGGGAAGGGGGAACCGGAGCTGTTGAGAAACTGCTACCGTAACTCCTTCCGGCTGGCCGCGGCACATGACCTCTCCAGCATCGCCTTCCCCGCCATCAGCACCGGCGTCTACCGCTATCCCTTGGAGGACGCCTGCCGGATTGCGATGGAAGAGGCCAAGGCGGCGCTGGAGCGGTATCCTCTGATTTCACGGGTAATATTCGTGGCCTTCGCACCGGAGGCCAAGCAGGCGTACGAGCAGGCGGCAGAGGAGGTTTTCGGGTGAAGGCAGTCATCCAGCGGGTAAAGGAAGCGCGGGTCCGCGTGGACGGGAAGGTGGTCGGCGAGATCGGCATCGGCATGCTCGTCCTCTTGGGGGTCGAGACCGGCGACACCGTAAAGCAGGCCGACTGGATGGCGGACAAGATCGTCAACCTCCGGATCTTCGAGGACACCGAAGGGAAGATGAACCTGGCGCTCTCCGAGGTGGGGGGGGCGGTCCTTACCGTCTCCCAGTTCACCCTGGCGGGCAACTGCGACAAGGGGCGGCGCCCCTCCTTCGACGGCGCGGCCGCTCCCGACGAGGCCAACCGTCTCTACGAGTACTTCATGGGGAAGGTATGGGAGCTGGGGATCCCGGTCCAGAGCGGGATCTTCCAGGCCGACATGGAAGTGTCGCTCATTAACGACGGCCCGGTCACCTTCATACTGCAAAGCCCCGCGCCCCCATCCTCACCCCGCCTCTCCCCCTGAGGGGGAGGGGTAAGTTTCAAAGGAAAAGATGTTGACCGGCAGTCCTCTTAGTAAGGAAACAACTCCCCGTGGAGCTCAAAAAGATTCTCGACGCGCTCTATGAGACGCGCTCCCAGACCCATCTCGCCAACGACCCGCTCTCCTTCTGTCACCGGTACCGGACCCCCGAGGACCGGGAGGTGGCGGGGCTGATCGCGGCCCTGTTCGCCTACGGCAACGTCAAGATCATCCTCAAGAACCTGGAGAAGATCTTCTCGGTGATGGGTCCCTCGCCGCGGCTTTACGTGGAGCGGTTCGATCCCGGCCGCGGCAGGAACGATTTCGCCGGCTTCAAGCACCGCTTCAACGACGGCCGCGACCTCTGCGCCCTGTTGCTCGCCTGCCGAACCATGCTCCGCGAGGAGGGGTCGGTCGAGGGATGGATGCTCCGCTTCCACGACGAAAAGCGGGAGGACGTGACGGAAACCCTGGCCGGATTCTCGGACTCCGTCAAGGGGATGGATCTCGGGGCCGTCTTCGGTGCGGACCGGGTGCCGGAGGACTCCTACTTCCCGTTCTTCTTCCCATCTCCCGCCTCCGGCAGCGCCTGCAAGCGCCTCTGCATGTACCTGAGGTGGATGGTGCGCCCGGACGACGGCATCGATCTCGGGCTATGGAAGGGGATTTCGCCGGCCAAACTGGTCATCCCGGTCGACGCGCACATCCAGCGGATCGGTAAGTTCCTCGGGCTCACCACCCGAAAGCAGGCGGACTGGCGGATGGCACGCGAGATCACCGCGAGCCTGAAGAGGCTCGATCCGGCGGACCCGGTCAAGTACGACTTCTCCGTATGCCACCTGGGGATCTCGGAAGGGTGCGACGGCAAGGACCTCGCCAGGTGCCTCACCTGCCCGATCACCGAAATCTGCACGAAACAATAGCTGCTCTTCCTCAGCGCCTCCCCCTCGCCCCTTTAGGGAGAGGTGCGGGGGTGAGGGAAGGGATTAGTGGTGAAAAAACCTCCCTCACCCGCCCTTCAGGCACCCTCTCCCCAGAAGGGGCGAGGGTACAGGAATTTCACGGGAGGGTGGTTGTCGAAACATACTTCAAAGGAGGAAGAGATGGAACGATACGGATTCTTGGGGCTGGGTATCATGGGAACCGCCATGGCCAGGAACCTGCTGAAAGCCGGATACCCGGTGACCATATGGAACCGCTCGCAGGATAAATGCGCCGAACTGGCCGGGATGGGGGCCGAGGTGGCCGACACCCCCGGCCAGGTGACCGCTTCCTGCGGCATCACCTTCGCCATGCTCGCCGACCCGGCCGCAGCCCACGCGGTCTGCTTCGGTCCGAAAGGGGCGCTGGAGGGGATCGGCGACGGCCGCGGGTACGTCGACATGTCGACCGTCGACGCGGATACCTCCCGGGAGATCGCAGCCGCCGTCACCGGCAAGGGTGGACGTTACCTGGAGGCGCCGGTCTCCGGGAGCAAGAAACCGGCCGAGGACGGCACCCTCATCTTCCTGACCGGCGGCGACCGCAGCCTCTTCGACGAGGCCCTTCCCCTTTTGCAGAAGATGGGTAAAAAGCACCTCTTCCTCGGCGAGGCCGGGCGCGGCGCGCAGATGAAGCTGATCGTCAACATGGTGATGGGCGTCATGATGAACACCCTCTGCGAGGGGCTCGCGCTGGCCGGCAAGGCGGGACTCGCCGCCGAGGACCTGCTCGACGTGCTCGATTCCGGAGCCCTGGCCAATCCCATGTTCAAGCTCAAGGGGAGCCAGATCACCCAGAGCTCCTTCCCCCCGGCCTTCCCGCTCAAGCATATGCAAAAGGACATGCGGCTCGCCGTGGCCCTCGGGGACGAGCTCGACCAGCCCCTGCACACCGCCGCCGCGGCTAACGAAAACTTCAAGAAGGCCAAGGCGCTCGGCTTCTCGGACGAAGACTTCTGCGCGGTCTTCAAGGCGATCACCGCATGAAGAAGCTCCTTTCCTGGGGAGGGGTCGGGCTTCTGACCAGCGCACTGCTCGACCCGGTGATCTATGCCACTCTTGAGAAGCCGGTCCCTTGGGGGCGCGATGTCGCAATGGGGGTAGCGGGCATCGCCTGCCTGTACCTCCTGGTCAAGTACCGGAACCAGTTGTAAACGGGGCGTCAGTTTGACGTTGACAAAGTCGGACGGCTCCCTTATTCTTCTGCAAAACTGAATATAGAGACCGAACTTATCGAGAGTGGTGGAGGGAAAGGCCCTGTGAAGCCACAGCAACCGGTTCCGAAAGGAGCGCCAGGTGCTAAATCCTGCCGAAAGGCGAAGATGAGTGAGGGCTTTGAGCCTCTTTACCACCACAAAAGCCCCTTCTCATCACCGAGAAGGGGCTTTTTCATTTTGGTCCCCGTGCAGTTCCGCCACGTTACCGGTCTTGCTCCCCCGCGGGAGTTGCCACATACGAGAGAGTTACATGTCCATCGGCATCGTCAAAGAACAGCTCGCCACCTTCGATACCGAACTTCGTCTGGAGAGCGGTCGAATCCTCGGCCCGATCGAAATCGCCTACGAGACCTACGGCACCCTCAACCAGGCGGCCGACAACGCCATCCTGGTGACCCACGCCTGGACCGGGAGCGCACACCTGGCGGGCCGCCACAGCGAGGAGGAGAAGCGCGCCGGCTGGTGGGACGAAATCGTCGGCCCGGGGAAACTCCTCGACACCAACCGCTACTTCGTCATCTGTTCCAACGTGATAGGGTCCTGCTTCGGCTCCACCGGCCCCACCTCGACCAACCCGAAGACCGGCAAGCGGTACAACCTCGCCTTCCCGGTGATCACCGTGCGGGATATGGTGAAGGCCCAGGCGCTCCTCATGGACCGGCTCGGGATCGAGCGCCTGTTCTGCGTGCTGGGAGGGAGCATGGGAGGGATGCAGGCGCTCGAGTGGGCCACCCAGTACCCGGAGAGGGTCGCCTCGGCGGTGGTGCTCGCGACCACTCCGCGCCCCTCCGCGCAGGCGATCTCGTTGAACGCCGTCGCCCGCTGGGCGATCTTCAACGACCCGACCTGGAAGAAGGGGGAGTACCGCAAGAACCCCAAGGACGGTCTCGCGCTCGCCCGCGGCATCGGCCACATCACCTTCCTCTCGGACGAGTCGATGACCGCCAAGTTCGGCCGCCGCTTCTCCGCCCGCGACGGCCAGTTCGACTTCTTCGGGCAGTTCGAGGTGGAGCGCTACCTGAGCTACAACGGGTACAACTTCGTCGACCGCTTCGACGCCAACTCCTTCCTCTACCTCGCCAAGGCGCTCGATCTCTATGACGTGGCCGCCGGCTTCGAGTCGATGGACGAGGCCTTCGCCCCGGTCAGCGCATCGATACAGTTCTTCGCCTTCACCTCCGATTGGCTCTATCCTCCGGCGCAGACCGAGGAGATGGTGGAATCGCTCAAGCGGCTCGGCAAGGAGGTAGACTACCACCTGATCACCTCCGCCTACGGCCACGACGCCTTCCTCCTCGAGCACGAGACATTCACGCCGATGGTGCAGGAGTTCCTGGAGAAGGTGAAGTACTAGCCAGGCTCACGAGCTGAAACAAAAAGGCCTCCGATCATCGTCCAAGCCGTTTACCGATCGTGTTGATTTTTAGCAGAAGCCCCCAGGCCTCCATTAGGACAAGCCTGGGGGCTTCTCTTTTATCTAATCGCCCTCAAAGGTCAGAATTTCTGTGAGTCTGACTTTTCCCTTTGCCAGCCCCAA
>NZ_BLXW01000009.1:0-163312 GCF_054784495.1 Geomonas sp. Red276 | reverse complement strand
AACGTGTCTTGTCTCGAGCTCAAGCGGCTGATCGGCGTCACCTACCGGGCCGCCTGGAGATTGAAGCATAAGCTCATGCAGGTGATGGTCGAGCGCGAGCAGTCCACGAAGCTATCCGAGCGGGTCGAAGTCGATGACGCCTACCTCGGGGGAGAGCACGAAGGCGGCAAACGTGGCCGTGGATCAGAGAACAAAGTGCCCTTTATTGCTGCGGTCCAGACGAACAAGTCGAAGAACCCGGTGTATGCGATCTTTTCGCCTGTCAAAGGGTTCGGCCAGGATCACATCAAGGCGTGGGCTGACAAGAACCTGGTGCCATCAACGACAGTCGTTTCTGACGGTTTGCAAGGTTTTACTGCCGTGACGCGATCCGGCTGCCATCATGAACAAGTCATCGTCGGCAAAGGAAAGAAAAGCACCAAGCTGGAATGCTTTACCTGGGTCAATACGATCCTCGGCAACCTCAAGAATGCCATCACGGGGACTTACCACTCTTTCGATTTCGACAAGTATCCCCATCGTTATCTGGGTGAGTATCAGTACCGCTTTAACCGTCGTTTCGATCTTGCTGCTATGCTTCCCCGCCTCGCTGCTGCCGCTGCCCGGACTGGCAGCCGACCAGAGCGGTGGTTACGCCTAGCGGAAGATTGGCGCTAATCAGGAAAGATTTTAGTTTTATCCGCGTTAATCCGCCAAATCCGCGTCATCCGCGTTCCAAGTTTTTAGGATTAGGTTTTAACTTTAAAGTCTTCTGCCTGATCCGCCTTTATCCGTTCCATCCGTGTCATCCGTGTTCAATGTTTTTATTTGCATGAGGTGTCTCAATGCTTCTGATGATAGATAACTACGATTCCTTCACCTACAACATCGTCCAATACCTGGGCGAACTCGGTGAGGACGTGCGGGTCTACCGCAACGACAAGATCACCATCGCCGAGATCGAGGCGCTCTCCCCGGACCGGATCGTGGTCTCACCCGGACCCTGCTCCCCGGAAGAGGCGGGGATCTCCGTCGAGGTGATCAGGCATTTTGCCGGGAAGATCCCCATCCTGGGTGTCTGCCTCGGGCACCAGTCGATCGGGTACGCCTTCGGCGGCAAGGTGGTGAAGAGCGCGACCCTCATGCACGGGAAGACCTCTCCCATTCATCATGACGGCAAGGGGCTCTTCGAGGGGCTTCCCAACCCCTTCAACGCCACCAGGTACCACTCGCTGATCGTCGAGCGGGAGAGCCTCCCCAAGGAGCTCGAGGTCACCGCCTGGGTGGCCGAAGGGGAGATCATGGGGATGCAGCACAAGACCCTCCCTATCTGGGGGGTGCAGTTCCACCCGGAGTCCATCCTGACCGAGGGGGGGATGGATCTCCTGAAGAACTTCCTGAAGATGTCGAGGCAGGCGAAAGGGTAGAGGCCTAGCACGCGGATGACGCGGATTGAGCGGATTTCCGCGGATAAAGCATTTGAGGGTAAAACCAAAACAGAAGCGATAGAACACGGATCAAATCTGATGTAACGGATTTACACGGATAATGCTTTTTGGGGTAAGGCTTTAACACTAAAAGCTTTTGTTTGATCCCCGAGAATCCGTTCAATCCGTGATCCGTGTTCCATGGTTTTGACGTTATTCCTGGATTTAGGAGCGGTAAATGATTCGTAAAGCGATAGCCCGGGTGGTGGAGCGGCAGGACTTGAGCGAGCCGGAAATGATCGAGGTGATGGACCAGGTCATGTCCGGGGGCGCCACCCCGGCCCAGATCGCCTCCTTCATCACCGCCCTGCGCATGAAGGGGGAGACGGTCGACGAGATCACCGGCGCCGCACGCGTCATGCGCGACCGCGTCATGCCCATCCGGGTGGGGAAACGGGTCCTCGACCTGGACCGCGACGAGATCAACCTCGACCAGGAAACCATCAACATTCTCGATACCTGCGGGACCGGCGGCAGCGGCACCAACAGTTTCAACATCTCCACCACCGTGGCCTTCGTGGTCTCTTCCTGCGGCGTCAAGGTCGCCAAACACGGAAACCGGGCGGTCTCCTCTTCCTGCGGGTCGGCCGACGTGCTCGAGTCGCTGGGGGTGAATCTGGACGTCACCCCGGAAACGGTGGAGAAGTGCATCGCCGAGATCGGTATCGGATTCCTCTTCGCGCCTGCGCTGCACGGAGCCATGAAGCACGCCATCGGCCCCCGCCGCGAAATCGGCATCCGCACCATTTTCAACGTCTTGGGTCCCCTAACCAATCCGGCCGGCGCCGATTGCCAGGTGCTCGGAGTCTACCGCCCTGAGCTCGTCGACAAGCTCGCCCACGTACTGAAGAATCTCGGCTGCAAGCATGGCTTCGTCGTGCATGGTATGGACGGTATGGACGAGATCACCCTCAACGGCGAGACCCGCGTCGCCGAGGTGAGCCGGGAGGGGGTCGAGGTCAAGGTGATCTCCCCCGAGCAGTATGGGCTTAAGCGTTGCGCCGCCGCCGATCTTCGTGGCGGCGATGCCAAGGGAAACGCTGGCATCGTCAAGGACATCCTGGCCGGTGTAAAGGGCCCGAAACGGGACATCGTCCTTTTGAATGCAGGGTACGCGCTGGTAGCGACCGGCAAGGCGTGCGACGTCATGGAAGGGATCCGGATGGCGGAAGACGCCATCGACAGCGGCCGGGCGGCGAAGCAGTTGGAAAAGCTGGCAGCAATGACCAACGAGGAAGCTTAATAACAGTTCTAGGTTCTATGTTCTACGTTCCAGGTTGGAGCCCGAACCTTAGACACAAGCGATTGGACTTTGCTTAGGTTGTAACGTAGAACCTAGAACATAGAACCTAGAACGAGGATTTTTGTGATTCCTGACGTGCTCAAGAAGATAGTCGATTACAAACAGGGTGAGCTCGCCGCCGAGAAGGCCGCCTCTCCGCTCTCCGAAATCATCGCCCGCATCGGCGATCTCGAAGACAACCCCCGCGGCTTCGAGATGGCGCTCCGCAACTCCCGCGAGTCCGGCTGGACCGCCATCATCGCCGAGGTCAAGAAGGGCTCCCCGTCCAAAGGTGTCATCCGCGAGGACTTCGATCCCCTCGACATCGCGATGACTTACCAGAACAACGGCGCAACCTGCCTGTCGGTGCTGACCGACGAGCACTTCTTCCTCGGCCACCTGGGCTACCTCGCCCTGATCCGCGAACAGGTGAGCCTTCCGCTTTTGCGCAAGGATTTCATCTTCGACCCGTACCAGATCTACCAGGCGAGGGCTGCCGGCGCCGATGCGATTCTCCTGATCGCCGCCATGCTCGATCTCCCCCAACTGCGCGACTTCCACGCGCTCGCCCGGGAGCTCTCCCTGGACGTCTTGCTGGAGGTCCACGACGAGGCCGAACTGGAGATCGCCCTCAAGACCGACTGCCGCCTGATCGGCATCAACAACCGTAACCTCCGGACCTTCGAGGTGGACATCGCCACATCGGAACGGCTGGCGGCCCAGATCCCGGACGGCTACCTTATCGTCGCCGAGAGCGGGATCAACACGCGTGAGGAGATCGTCCGCCTCAGCGACAATCGCATCGACGCCTTCCTGATCGGGGAGTCGCTCATGCGCGAGGAAGATATCGGGGAAAAACTGCGCGAACTGCTTGGCTAAACTTTCATGCAATGTAAAAAGGAGCGGGTTATGAACACGAAGATCGTCCTGGAAGAGACCAAAATTCCGAAGCAGTGGTACAACATCATCCCCGACATGCCCGGGCCGCTGCATCCGGTCATCAATCCGCAGACACTCCAGCCCGTCACTCCCGACGACATGCTGGCCATCTTCCCGATGTCCCTCATCGAGCAGGAGATGTCCAACCAGCGCTGGATCGACATCCCCGACGAGGTCCGGGAAATCTACAAGCTCTGGAGGCCGTCGCCCTTGTACCGCGCACGCCGCCTCGAGCAGGCGCTCGGCACCCCGGCCA
Organism: Geomonas sp. Red276; assembly: GCF_054784495.1. NCBI lineage: Bacteria > Pseudomonadati > Thermodesulfobacteriota > Desulfuromonadia > Geobacterales > Geobacteraceae > Geomonas > Geomonas sp. Red276. The sequence goes on along the minus strand of NZ_BLXW01000009.1, from coordinate 159,369 downwards.
AGATCTACTACAAGTACGAAGGGGTCTCGCCGGCCGGCTCGCACAAGCCTAACTCAGCGATTCCGCAGGCCTACTACAACAAGCAGGCCGGTATCCGCAGGCTGGCGACCGAGACCGGCGCCGGGCAGTGGGGAAGCTCGCTGGCCCTGGCCTGCTCGATGTTCGGGCTTGAATGCACCATCTACATGGTGAAGGTCTCCTGCAGCCAGAAGCCGTACCGAAAGAGCATGATGCAGCTGTGGGGCGCCCAGGTGTTCCCGTCTCCCTCCGAGTTCACCAACGCCGGGCGCTCCATCCTCGCCCACGACCCCGACAATCCGGGGAGCCTCGGCATCGCCATCTCCGAGGCGGTGGAGGACGCCGCCACCCACGCCGACACCAACTACGCGCTGGGAAGCGTCTTGAACCATGTCTGCCTCCACCAGACCGTCATCGGCCTCGAGGCCAAGGACCAGCTCGCCACCGTGGGGGATTACCCGGACGTCGTCATCGCCTGCTGCGGCGGCGGATCCAACTTCGCCGGTCTCGCTTTCCCGTTCATCTCCGATCGCGCCAACGGCAAGAAGGTCCGCGCCCTGGCGGTCGAGCCCGCTTCCTGCCCGACGCTGACCAAGGGGATCTACGCCTTCGACTACGGCGACACGGTGAAGATGGCCCCGATCGTGAAGATGTACACCCTCGGCCACGACTTCGTGCCGCCGGGAATCCATGCCGGCGGCCTCCGCTACCACGGCGACTCCGCCCTCGTCTCCCAGCTCTACCAGGCAGGGGAGATCGAGGCGAAGGCGTACAAGCAGAACACCTGCTTCGAAGGGGCGTTGCTCTTTGCCAGGAGCGAGGGGATCGTCCCGGCCCCCGAGTCGTCCCACGCCGTGCGTGCCGCCATCGACGAGGCCGTGCTGGCCAAAGAAGAGGGGAAAGAGAAGACCATCCTGTTCGGGCTTTCCGGCCACGGCCAGCTCGACATGGCCGCCTACGACGCCTATCTCTCCGGCGCCTTGGAAGACTTCGAGTACCCGGAAGAGAAGATCCGCGAAGCCCTCCAACGGCTGCCGAAGGTGTCGTTTTAGACTGCAAAAACCATCGAACGCGGATGACGCGGATTGAGCGGATCTACGCGGATAAACCTTGCAGCAAGAATCTGAAACGGGTGAACACGGATCAAATCTGATGAAACGGATTTACACGGATAAAGCTTGAGGGGTAAAGCCTTAACCTAAAAGATTTAGTTTTATCCGCGTTAATCCGCCAAATCCGCGTCATCCGCGTTCCAAGTTTTTAGGATTAGGTTGTAAACTTTGAAATCTTCTGACTGATCCGCCTTTATCCGTCCCATCCGTGTCATCCGTGTTCCATGCTTTGGTTTCAGGTTTTGGGGTGGGAAGGTATCTAAGTAATTTTAAGGGTATACAGCGATGACAAAGGTGAAGATCTGTGGCATAACTTCTGTTGAGGATGCCCTGATGGCCGCCCAAGCCGGGGCCGACGCACTGGGGTTCATCTTCTTCGAGAAATCCCCGCGTTTTCTCGACACGGAAAAAGCCGCCTCCATCATCTCCTCGCTTCCGCCGTTCATCCAGGTGGTGGGGCTTTTCGTCAACGCTCCCCTTGAATTCGTCAACGAAACCGCCGACCGCTGCCGCCTCGACATCGTCCAGCTCCATGGCGACGAGAGTCCGGAGTACTGCCGGCAGGTACGCCGGAGGGTCATGAAGGCCTTCCGGGTGCGGGGAATGGAAAGCCTCGCCACGATGCCCGACTACCGGGTGGCGGGATTCGTGCTCGATGCCTATTCCCCCAACGCCTACGGCGGCACCGGGGACCGGTTCGACTGGGAGTGCGCGGTGGCCGCCAAGTCCCACGGCCCGATCGTCCTGGCCGGTGGACTCGAACCCGAGAACGTCGCCTCCGCGGTTGCGCAGGTCGCCCCCTACGGAGTCGATGTCTCCAGCGGCGTGGAACTCTCACCAGGTGTGAAGGATCCGGAAAAGGTAAGGTCGTTCATCCGGCGGGCCAAAGGTTTGGTATAGTAACCCCTATTCGGCGCCTTGCACCACCATCCTCACCCTGTCCCTGAAGGGGATGATCCTATCTCCTGAAGGAGAGGATACTATTTCGTGAGGGGTGGGCGCTGCTTCTCTTGGCCCGGCTTTAATCAGGTTCTTCCATCTATCGCCAACTCTCCCTCCCCTTCAAGGGGAGGGTAGGGGTGAGGATGGGGTATTTGGCATATCGACGTAAAACGTAAAAAAAAACAAAGGAGTGGAAATGAAGATTATCGTAACCGATGAGGTGGCTCAAGAAGGTTTGGCCCTTTTGCTCAACGACCCGCGTGTGCAACTGGACATCAAGCTGGGACTGAAGAAGGAAGAGCTTCACTCCATCATTGGTAACTACGATGGTATCATCACCAGGAGCGGCACCACCGTCGACAAGGCTCTCCTTGACGCCGGCAAAAACCTGAAGATCGTGGCCCGCGCCGGGGTCGGGGTCGACAACGTCGACGTCGATTACGCCAGCGCCAAGGGGGTCATCGTCGTCAATGCTCCCTTCGGCAACACCAACAGCGCCGCCGAGCACACCATGGCGCTGCTGCTTTCCTTCTGCCGCAACGTGACCCAGGCCAACGGCTCCCTCAAAAGCGGCGCCTGGAAGCGCGCCCCCTTCACCGGCTATGAGCTGAAAGGTAAAAAGGCCGGCGTCATCGGCCTCGGCAAGGTCGGCGGCCGCGTCGCCACCCGCCTCAAAGCCTTCGAGTGCGACGTCATCGCCTGCGACCCGTACATCGCCGAGAAGAGGGCCCAGGACCTCGGTGTGAAGCTCGTTTCTCTCGACGAGGTGATCCGTACCTGCGACATCATCACCGTCCATACCCCGCTCACCGACGAGACCCGTGACATGATCGGCGCCAAGGAATTCGCCGCCATGAAGGACGGCGTGATCATCATCAACTGCGCCCGCGGCGGTATCTATAACGAGCAGGCCACCCTGGACGCCCTCAACTCGGGCCGGGTTACCGGCGCCGCCTTCGACGTCTGGAGCCACGAGCCCCCCGACTCCGAGGTGCTCAAGGCGCTGATCGGTCACCCGAAGATGGTCGTCACCCCGCACCTGGGCGCCAACACCTTCGAGGCCCAGGTCAACGTCGCCGTCGACGTCTCCCAGGAGATCATCCACTACCTCGACGAGCAGCCGCTCGAGAACGCCATCAACATCCCGCGCTTCGATGCCTCCCTCATGGGGCAGATGCGTCCGTACCTGAACCTGGTGAACGTGCTGGCCGATTTCATCATCCAGCTGGTGGACACCAACGTGAACAAGGTGACCTTCTCCTACACCGGCAACCTGGCCCAGTACGACTGCACCCCGATCACCGTCTGCGGTCTGGCCTCCCTTCTGAACCGCCGCGTCGAGCAGGACGTCAACATGGTCAATGCCCAGCTGGTCGCCCAGCAGATGGGGATCGTGGTCAGCGAGGAGAAATCGAGCCAGTCCGAGGCCTTCTCCAACATGATCACCGTGAGCCTCGAAGGCCCGGGTGAAAAGCGCCTGATCTCCGGCGCCCTCTTCGAGGGAGTACCGAGGATCGTCAAGCTGCGCGACTTCCAGATGGACTTCCGCCCCGAGGAGCACATGCTGCTTCTGTCCTACGGGGACCGTCCGGGGATCATCGGCAAGATCGGCACCATCCTGGGCGAGAGCGACATCAACATCGCCTCCATGAACCTCGGCCGCCGCGAGAAGAAAGGGGAGGCCATGGTCATCCTCTCGCTCGACTCCGCCGTCCCCGAGAACGTGGTGGAGAAGGTGAAAGAGGCCACCGAGGCAACCTTCATCAAGCCGCTCTACCTGGTGACCGCCAAGGCATAAGCCGCGGTAACGATAGCTGGCACGAAAGAAGGCCCCGGGGGGAAACCCTCGGGGCCTTCTTTATAGACTTCAAAAACAATGGAACGCGGATGACACGGATGGAACGGATAAAGGCGGATCAGGCAAAAGAGTCAAAAGCATAGAACACGGATGACACGGATTGAGCGGATACACGCGGATCAATCAAAGACTCATTTATTGTAAAGGCATCAGGCCTAAAGGCTTGATCCGTGAAAATCCGTTTCAATCAGATTTGATCCGTGTTCGACGGTTTAAGCTTCATCCGACTTTATCGTTTTACCCTCGCTTCCTACCGCCGCACTTCTTCAGCCGCGCATGCGCCTCGCGCAGCGTCTTTTCGGTGGTCTCCCAGCTGATGCAGCTGTCGGTGATGGAGACGCCGTAGGCGAGCTTGGAGGTGTCGGCGACCAGCGGCTGATTGCCGTCTTTCAGGTAGCTCTCGATCATCACGCTCGAGATGCTGCGGTTACCCGCCTCGATCTGGTCGATCACGCTCGAAAGGACCTTCGGCTGATTCTCGTACTTCTTCTCGGAATTCCCGTGGCTGCAGTCGACCATGATGGTCGGGTTGAGACCGGCCTTGTTGAGCATCTCCTCGGTCTTGGCGATGTCCTCCGGGGAGTAGTTCGGCTTCTTGCCGCCGCGCAGCACCATGTGCACGTCGGGGTTGCCGTTGGTCTGCACGATGGAGGTCAGGCCGTCGCGGTTGATGCCGAGGAAGCTGTGGGAATGGAGGGCAGCCTTCATGGCGTCGATGGCGATCTGGAGGTTGCCGTCGGTGCCGTTTTTGAACCCGATCGGGAAGGAGAGGCCGCTGGCCATCTCGCGGTGGGTCTGCGATTCGGTGGTCCTGGCGCCGATGGCACCCCAGCAGAGGAGGTCGGCCAGGTATTCGGGGGTGATGGGATCGAGCATCTCGGTGGCTACCGGAAGCCCCATCTCGGTGATCTTGCACAAAAGCCCGCGGGCGATCCCGAGCCCCTTGGAGATCAGGTGGGTGCCGTTCATGTCCGGGTCGTTGATGAGACCCTTCCAGCCGATGGTGGTGCGCGGCTTCTCGAAATAGACCCTCATGATCAGGAGCAGCTCGTCGGAAACCTCGCGGGAGAGCGCCGCCAGCTTCTCGGCGTACTCCAGGGCACCTTTGGGGTCGTGGATCGAGCAGGGGCCGACCACCACCATGAGCCGCCGGTCTTCGCCACGCAGGATGCGGATGATGGCGTTGCGGTTCTCGGTGACATAGGTGCTCGACTGCTCGGAGACCGGAAAGACCTGCCTGAGGTCGGTCGGTGCGATGATGGGAGTGATGCTTTTGATTTTGAGATTATTGGTCTTGATCATGAGCGCTCCGCCTAGTGCTTTTTAATGTGACAGCGTAATCTAGCGCGTTTCGCCCATGGTGTCAAAAAGAAATCCCCCCTGGTTACCGTTTTTTGAGACGGGCATACTCTTGTATGGTCCAGCCGTAAATCCGCGGCGAAAAAGGGCGTTTCAGCAGATCGATTTCCTCATGGTGGCGAGGGTGGCCACTTCCGCCCCCGCCGCGGTCATCTCGGCGATCGCCTCCTCCGAGTGGGTCGGGGCGAGGTTGACCCCCCTGACGGCGTCGGTGAGCAGGGTGACCAGGAAACCGCCCTTAAGGGCGCCGAGCACGGTCTCCTTAACGCAGTAGTCGGTGGCGAGCCCTCCCACGAAGAGGCGGTCCAGAGCCATCCGGTGAAGGAGCATGGGGAAAGGGGTCCCGTTGTCGGTCATCCCTTCCATGGCGGAATAGCCGTCGTCCCAGCTGGACATCCCCTTGGAGATGACGATGGTTCCCTCCGGGAGCAGGAGGCCTGGGTGGAAGAGGGCGCCCGGGCTTTGCTGGATGCAGTGCGCCGGCCAGCTTCCACCCTGTTGTTGAAAATGTCTGCTGTCGGATGGGTGCCAGTCGCGGGTGGCGAAGATTGGGCACCCCTTGTCGGAAAAGATCTTGAGGTAACGGTTCAGGACCGGGACCACCAGGTCCCCCTCGGGAACCGGCAGGCTTCCTCCCGGGCAGAAGTCGATCTGCACGTCCACCACTACCAGGGCTCCCCTACGGCGCATTGTGGTGTCTCCTTTACTGATGCCCCCTAAACAAAACCACTAGCACGCGGATGACGCGGATAAACCGAAAACCTTTAGAACACGGATCAAATCCGATGAAACGGATCTACACGGATAGACCCTTTTAGAGTAAAGGCAAAACCACAAAACCTTTAGAACGCGGATGACACGGATTCAGCGGATCTACGCGGATAAACCGAAACCAATAATATCTTGAAAGTTTAAAGTCTTAACCCTGAAATCTTTTGCCTTATCCGCGTAAATCCGCCCGATCCGCGTCATCCGCGTTCCACGGTTTTTAGTTAAATCGCTTTTGCCTGATCCGCCGTCATATGAACCTGCTCTGGACCTCGGCCATCATCTCCAAGCGGAGCTCGTTCAGCCCGGTACTCAGCGATACCTTGTAGATGTGGGGATTGACCAGGCGCTGGCACCCTTCCGGGAGGCGGCGCAACTCCTCGGCGCAGCGGTCGGCCGACTGGCTCAGGGTAGGGGAGGGGAGGGTACGGGCTCCGTGCGACATCACCTGGCCCCGCACCTCCCGGAAGGCTGCATCGGCGGGGATCCTGACGTGCTGAAGCGGGTTGGCCGGGTCGAAGACCAGGTCCCCGGCCCTGATCTCTTCGTCTTGCAAGGTGACCACGTCCTGGACGAAATGGCCGCCGGGTGTGGTGACCCGGATGACTTTCTTGCGGTCCGGCAGGGTTGCCTTGGCGACATCGCTGGTGACTTTCAGCTTCGGGTGGCCGTCCACCCGCACGAGCTTGTACACCCCGCCCAAGGCACCTCCACCCTCGCCCGCGCAGGTGGCGAGCCGGGTCCCGACTCCGTAGATGTCGACCCTGCCGTCCTCGTCCCGGATGGAGTCGATCACGTACTCGTCCAACTCGTTGGAGGCCACGATCTTGACCTCGGGGAAGCCGGCGGCGTCCATGGCCTGGCGGACCTGGCGGGAGAGGTAGGCGAGGTCGCCGGAATCGATCCGCACCCCGACCAGGGAGTGTCCGGCCGCCTTCAACTCGGCCGCCACCGTGATGGCGTTGGGGAGCCCGCTTTTGAGGGTGTCGTAGGTGTCGATCAAAAGCACCGTGCTGTCCGGGAAATGCCTCGCGTAGCTGCGGAAGGCGGTGAGTTCGTCGGGGAAGGCCATGACCCAGCTGTGGGCGTGAGTCCCCATCACCGGCATGCCGAAGAGCTTGCCGGCCAAAACGTTGCTCGTGCTCCGCACCCCGCCGATGTAGGCCGCGCGTGCCACCGAGAGCCCGCCGTCCGGCCCCTGGGCGCGCCTGAGTCCGAACTCCAGTACCCGCGCCCCGCGCGCCGCCCCGGCGATGCGGGCCGCCTTGGTGGCGACCAGCGTCTGGAAATTGATGATGTTGAGAAGGGCGGTCTCGACGAACTGCGCCTCGGCCAGGGTCCCTTCCACGGTCAAAAGCGGCTCGCCTGCGAAGACCACCGATCCCTCGGCAGGCGCGGTGATGCTCCCCTTGAAGCGGAACCCTTCCAGGAAGGTGAGGAATTCGGCCTTGAAGATGCCCAGACCATGCAGGTAATCGAGCTCCTCCGCGGCGAAGGAGAGCCCCTCCAGGTAGTCGAGGGCGGTCTCGAGTCCGGCGAAGACGGCGTACCCCCCCTTGAACGGGTTATGGCGGAAGAAGAGATCGAAGACCGCGGGGCGGTCCTGCATCCCCTCCTCGAAGTATCCCGCCAGCATGGTCAGTTCGTAGAGATCGGTCAAAAGGGGGGAAAAGCGCATAGGTACCTCTTAAACATGAGTGAGCCGGTGGCAGGGACTTCATGATAGATCAACCGGTGGGTAAACTCTAACATATCCTCATTACTTGGCATAGTGGCACAGCATCATGAAACGCGGATGACGCGGATATCACGGATTCACGCGGATAAATCCCTGTAGGTCGCGTTGAGGTACGAAACGCGATGCCCCCCGGCGGTGGCGCCAATCGTTGCGTTTCACGGTGAAGCTCTTCAACGCAACCTACTCCTCTCCTCTATCCGTATAAATCCGCGTCGTCCGCGTTCTCATGGTGGCAGGTTTTCCTTGGCGGAGGCAGGACGTTTCTGGTAGAAAGAGGGCCAGATTCAGCAAAAGGAGCTAGCGATGCAAGAACTTCTACTGATCGGCTGCGGCGCTATCGGGCGCCGGATTGGACAGTTGGCCCTCGAGCGGGGCGACAGCGTGGCGACCTTCAACCGGGGGGAGGCGTGTCTTCCCGGTGCCCGCCACTTCACGGGCAACCTGGACCTACCCGCCACCTTGGGGGATCTCCCCACCCAGGGGGCCTCGGTCATCTACCTGGCCCCTCCTCCCGGGGGCGGGCACGAGGAGACCAGGGTCCGGAACTTCATCACCTCCATCGCTCCCGGCAAGGAACCCGCGAAGATCGTGTACATCAGTACCAGCGCGGTCTACGGTGATGCCCAAGGAGCGGTGGTAACCGAGGAGACTCCGGCTCAGCCGGGGACGGCGCGCGGGAAGAGGCGGCTGCATGGCGAGGAACTCTTCCTCTCCTTCGGCCGCGAGCGTGGCGTTCCGGTGGTGATCCTCAGGGTGACCGCCATCTATGCCGCCGACCGTCTCCCGGTGACACAGCTGACGACCGGGCAGCCGGTGTTGTGGGAAGAGGAGTGCATGCCGACCAACCGGATCCATGCCGACGACCTGGCGCGGATCTGCCTGGCCGCCCTGGAGCGGGGGGAGAATGGCGAGATCTTCAACGTTTCCGACGGCCATCCGACAAGCATGACCAGCTACTTCGACGCCGCCGCCGATAAGCTGGGGCTGCCGAGGCCGCGGCGGGTGACCATGGAAGAGGCGAAGAAGGTAATGACCCCGCTGATGATCTCCTACTTCTCCGAGTCGCGCGTGGTGGACAACCGGAAGATGCTGGAAAAGCTGGGAGTGGAGTTGAGGTGTCCGAACGTCGAGGAAGGACTAAAATCGTAAAGCTTGGCACGCGGATGACGCCGATGAAACGGATTAGCCGGCAAGGCAAAGACAATAGAACGCGGATGACGCGGATTTAACGGATTTACGCGGATCAATCCTTTAAGGGGTAAAGCCTTACCCCAAAGATTTTGTTTAATCCGCGTCGATCCGCTCAATCCGCGTCATCCGCGTTCCCGGTGTTGACGTCAGCTTTTACCCTTCTTTCTCAATCCGCGGCATCCGCGTTTCAAGGTTTCAGGTTTTATCAATAAGAAAGCTCCATGAAGCTATGTTCATGGAGCTTTTGTTGTGCGCCGGCTCTCATGGCCGACATGACTCTGTATCTACAGTCCGGTCGTTTGAGTTGCTGACCGCTCGGGGCAGCGTTGCCCAATAGATTCGCTTCAGGCTTCCCTCTCAAAGTTGAGGGCTTGCACACCGCGACCGGGATTGGGCTTATTTCTTTGTCAAGGTGGTCAGGGGGCTCAAACAGTACTCGGTCCGTACATACAGAGCGCGCATCGTGTGCGCTGACTTCATGGGCAAGCTTAACATCGGCCCTTTGAGTGTCAAGCTGTTATGGAAAAAATTTAGAAGTATATTCTAATCGCTATATCCTTATCATGTGTACAGCGCAGGAAATACAGGGGTCGTAGCAGCGGGTAAGCTGTTCGAGGGCGGTTCTCATGGCCTCTTCGTCGCTCGCCTCGATCCCGCGGGCCAGCACCAGGAGGTCGCGCGAAAGGGCGCGCTGGTTCAAGGAGGTCGGGGTGACCACGTCCGCCTCCCGGCAGATCCCCTCTCCGTCGAAGCGGTAACTGTGGATCAGCACTCCCCGCGGCGCCTCGCAGGCCGCCGTCCCCCATCCCTCCGCCGGGCGCACCTCGACCCTTTCCTCCCCCCGTCCCTCGAGCTCCAAAAGGCGCTCCACCAGGGCCAGCGCCCGCTCCGCCGCGTGGCAAAGCTCCACCGCCTGGGCGAGATTGTTCCCCCGGATGTCCCCGCCGGTCAGCTCGCCTCGGACCGACTCGAAGAGCGCCGCCGCCTCGGGCTCCAGCGGAAAGCCGAGGTTCAACCGGGAGAGGGCTCCCACCGTCGGCTCCTTGCCGTCGGCCAGCGCGAGCTTCGCGTGGGTGCGCGGCCCCACCGTCTCCACCACGTGCTCTCGGTAGCTTTCCACCGCGAATTCCGTCCCCCCCTTGAGGCGGAAACTGCCGCCGGTAAAGCCGGTACGATCGGGCGCCAGCGCCAGGTATTCGGGGGCCGGAAGCGGAGGGAAGGGGAAGGGGATCCTGAAGAGGTTGACGCTCTCCCGGCAGGCGGGGAGCACCGCGGTGAGCCGCTGCTTGAGGCGGAGCAGGTCTGGCCTGGAGATCCTTTGCCCGAGCCCTCCCACCACCACGTTGACCGGGTGGATCATCCTGCCGCCCACCACCTCCTGGATGAGGTTCCCCGCCTCCTTGATGGCGAGCCCCTTCTTGAGCACATCGGGGGCCGCGGCCACGAGTTCGGTGACCCCGCGTTTCCCCATCAGGTCGGGGAGCACCAGGCAGTAGAGGTGCAGGGCGTGGTCCTGGAGGCTACCCCCCTGCGCGATCAGCTCGCGGGTGAGACGGGTGATCTCGGAGACCTCGATCCCGAAGGCACGCTCGATGGCCATGATGGCGGTCAGCTTGTGAATGGTGGAGCAGATGGAGCAGATCCGGCAGACGATCTCCGGCACCTCCTGGAAGCTCTTCCCCACCAGGAGCTGTTCGAAGAGACGGGGAGAGTCCACCAGGGAGAGGTTGACCCGGTCCACCCGCCCCCCTTCCACCACCACCTCGATCCGCCCGTGCCCCTCGACCCTGGTGAGGGGATTGATTTCAACGACGCTGGCCATAGTCCCACTCCGCTTTGAAACGGCTCATCCTCCGGGTGATCTCCTCTTTCGAGAAGCGGCGCTCCAGTAACAGCTCCAACTCCTGGGCCACGTTGGCATCGTCGACCGGGCCGCGGCACCCCTCGCAGGCGATCCCGGTGGCGGGGCAGCGGGCGTTGCACCCTCCCCGGGTTATCGGCCCGAGGCAGAGGTCGTCCCTTTCCAGGAGCAGACAGAGATTCTCCCGGCTTCGGCACTCCAGGCAGACCGGGTACGAGGGGAGGGGAGGGAGGGTGCCGGCCAAAAGCGCGGACAAAAGCGCCAGGATCTCCCCTTTCTCTGGAGGGCATCCGGTGACGGCGAAATCGACCGTGACGAAGGAGCCTAAGGAGGCGGGACGGAAACTGTCGATCTCACCGGCCCCCTCGCCGTAGACCTGGCGGAGCGCCTCTCCCCGGTCCCAGTACCCGTTGTTCATGGCGGCCACCCCGCCAAAGAGCGCGCAGGTTCCCAGGGCGATCAGGGTACGGCTCGCGTTTCTCAGCCGGAAGAGGGTCTGGTGGTCCTTGGGGGTGGAGACCGCCCCCTCCACGATGGCGACGTCATAGCGGTCGCGGGGGTCGCTCCCGCTTTCCCCCATGGGAAAATGCACGATCTCGAAACGCTCGACGATCTCGGGAAGCTCCCCCTCGCAGTTGAGGAGCATCAGCTGGCAGCCGGAACAGGCGGTGAGTCCCGCTATGGCGAGTCGCGGCCGGGTCATAACGCCTCCGGGATACCTTTCAGTTCGCTCAGCCGGAAGACCGGGCCGTCGGTGCAGCAGAGCTTCTGGCCGATGGCGCAGTGGCAGCAGCGCCCGATCCCGCAGCGCATCCGCCGTTCCAGGCTCAAAAGGACGCGGTCGGGATGGACCCCGGCCTGTTCCAGGTCGTTGGTCAGGCAGCGGTAGAGGGGAGGGGGGCCGCAGACCGCCGCGTAGCTGTTGGCGGCGTCGAAGCGGAACCCGGCGAGGAGGTCGGGGAGAAGGCCGCGGGCGCAGCTGTATCCCCCCACCAGGTCTTCGGGCGCGAAGTCGACCGTCAGGTACAGGCGGATGAGGCCGCGGCCGGCCAACTCCACCAGTTCGTCCCGGAAGAGCATCACCGAGGGCTCCCGGGCTCCGTACATGAGGGTAATCTCGCCGAAATCCTCCCGATGGGCCACGAGGTGGCTGATCAGCGAGCGAAGGGGGGCAATCCCCAGCCCTCCGGCCAAAAGCAGGACCGGGTGGCCGGCCATCTCGGCGACCGGGAATCCCCGCCCGAAGGGGCCGCGGATGCCGAGTCGGCTGCCGGTCGGGAGCCGGTGCAACAGGTCGGTCACGTGCCCCACGCGCCGCACGCAGAGCCGGAGCATCCCCGCGGACGGGGGCTCGGCAGGTGAGATCGGGATCTCCCCGCCGCCCGGGACGGAGAGCTGGACGAACTGGCCGGGGACGAAGGAGGAGAGGAAATCGGCCGCCTCCCGCCCGGCGGACAGCGTGAAGAGCGCCGTGTCGGAGGTGAGGTCACGCTTGGCGGTCAGCGTCGCGGCCACCGGAATGTGCGGGGAGGAGGGGCCGGTCATGGTCCCTCCTCCGAAGCCTTTCCATTAAAACCTCCCTCACCCGGCCTTCGGCCACCCTCTCCCGGGGGGCGAGGGGATTCTTCGACCGGGGGGGGAGGGGGGGAGAAAGAGTGCCCGGGCAGCAGCTCCCGGAGGTCGATATCCACCGGACAGACCTCCCGGCAGCGCCCGCATCCCACGCACGAGCTCTCCCCCTCCAACGGGGAGAAGCCGCAGAACTTGTGGAGGAAGCGGTAGCGGAGGCGCTCCAGCCGCTCCAGGCGGAAGTTTCCACCCGCCACCTCGCCGTGGCCCTTGAAGAGGCAGTTGTCCCACTCCCTCATGCGGGTGTGGCCGCCGGAGAGTTCCGGGTACTCCCTGACGTCGAAGCAGTAACAGGTCGGGCAGCAGACCGAGCAGGCCCCGCAGCCGACGCAGCGCTCGGCGAACTTCTCCCAGAGCGGATTGGTTGAAAATCTAAGCTCCGGATCGACGCTTCCCCCTATGGCAATCTCCACTCCCGTTCTCCCTTTGATAAAGGGGAACTGGGGGGGATTGCCTTTGGAGGGCGCTGTTTCCTGACTCGTTTGGTACACCGTCAGGCACCCCCTGGCCGCCGCGGCGATCTCCTCACCGCGCGGCGTGGAGACGGTGATCTCGAAGCCCCCTTCCACCCTGGTGAGGAAGAGGTCGCAGGGGGCGGCCTCCTGCGTTTCCGCACAGAAACAGAAGTCGTCCGGCTCGCAGGAGATGCCGACCAGGGTGAGCCCCGAGCGCCTGCGGGCGTAACCGGGATCGGCGGGGTCGGCGAGGAAGACCCGGTCCAGGTAGGCGATCCCCTCCAGGTCGCAGGGGTGGATGGCGAAGAGGACGGTCCTCACCGGCTCGTCGCCGCCTTTGTGGTAGCCGTCGCCGGAGAAGGAGACGACTTTTTCCCGGAAGGGGAGGAGACACTTCTTGGGGGGGATAAGCGTGCGATGGTAGTCGAGGCAGAGGTCGGTTGCGGTGTTGACGGGGCCGAAAACGGTGACACCTTGCTGGGACCTGATTGGCCCCACAAGTTCGCCGAACAGTCTCAGGGTTTCCAGAAGTTCCCCTAGCAGGCTCTGTCTCAGAAACAACTTTGACAATGGCCACCTCGCGAATTCAAATATTTTAACCGGGACTTTCTCTTATGCAACCGGTGGCTTTTGACTGAGCGGCTCCTTTCCAGTTGTTAACTCTCATAGGCATCCTGTATCGCGAGACAGAAATCTCACCTCTCCTCCCGCTCTACAGCCAGTGCGGTACGTACAACTCCTTCATGGTCGACAGGCCCTGATGCTGCCCAAAAATCGGCCGGGAAGCCTTTGCCTACCCGTGCCAGTCCGGCGGCCTCCAGCTTCGCCATGTTGGTCCCTTTGTGAAAGTGGAGGCCACCGTAACTTTTGACTTGGCTGCTGTATCGTGCTAGTACTCTGTCGCACTATGACCACGCGTTACACCGACTACCACTGCCATCTCCTCCCCGGCATCGATGACGGCTCCAGCAGTCTCGAGCAATCCCTGGAGATGGCAAAGATCCTCGTGGACTGCGGCTTCGGCACCGTTCACTGCACACCCCACTGGATCAAGGGGTGTTTCGACAACGAACCGGAGAAGGTGAGGCTGGCAACCCGCCAGCTTCAGCGACACGTTCACGAGGCGGGGATCGACCTGAAGCTCGTGCCCGGCACCGAGCACTACATGGACGAGTTCCTGCTCGATCAGGCAGGCGACGCCATCACCACCGGGACGCTTCCGCACCTTTTGGTAGAGGTTCCCTTCGCCTCCGGAAAGGAGATCCTCGCCCCCGTCATCTCCTGGATGCTGAACCGGGAGATCGTCCCGCTCCTGGCGCATCCCGAGAGATGCAACGTCTTCGAGCCGGGATACCAGGATGCGGGGCTGATGTCGCTTTTCCTGAGGCGGCAGAAGAGGCCCGACATGGAGAGCTCGCTGATCCTCAACTTGAAGGACGCCGGCTGCCGGTTCCAGGGGAACCTCGGCAGCTTCGCCGGCTACTACGGCCCCGAGATCAAGCGGCGGGCCCTGCTCTTCCTGCAGCACGGCGTCTACTCCTGCCTGGGGAGCGACGCCCATAAAAGCGAGCGCCTGGGCCACATCATCTCCCATGGGATCGACGCCATCGTTTCCGTCGTCGGCGAGGCCGCTGCCGTCCGCCTCCTCACCGGCCAAGATTTGAACCCCCTCGGTGCCTGAACTGGCTGCCCGGCAGCGCCACCCCGTAAAACCCCAATAAAGGATAGAAATTGTCCTGAAAAGATCCGGTCCGCCTTTGTATATCCCCCATTGATATCCCTCAGTAATGCCAGTATCTCTGTCTTAGCGCGCCTAAATCCTTGTATCAAATACGAAAAATTTCATCCAAAACCCTTTAAACATTTGACTTCATGCCCCTGAAATGTTAATCAGAGAAACCTACACATTTCACGGGATAGGTGGAAATGAAAACATATAGCACTTTGCGTACAGTACCCCTGGCAGTACTGTTCCTCACCCTGTTCGGCTTACCTGGTTGTGCCCCCTACCGAGACATTCCCCCTGGTACCGTCAAAGAGATAGGCACTGCAATCGTTGCCAAGGAAGAAGTCTCAGTACCGACTCTCCCCCCCGAATCCGCTCCCCAAAAAGATTACCAGGTAGGCCCCGGCGACGTCCTGCTGGTCGATATCAACGGCCGGCCCGAGTTCACCGTGGCCTCTCCGGGGGCTAACGGCAAGGTGCAGGGGAGCAGGGTGGACGGTAAGGGCTTTCTCCATGTTCCGATGGCCGGAGCGGTCCAGGTCGCCGGACTCACCCTGACCGAGATCGAGGCGAAGCTCTCGACGGTGCTGAAGAAATACCTGCAAAATCCCTGGGTGGTGGTGGAAGTGGCGGAATACAAGAGCCTTCCGCTGTACCTGATGGGGCAGTTCAAGATGCCGGGGACCTATTACATGGACCGGCCGCTGAACCTGGTCCAGGGGATCTCGCTGGGAAGCGGTTTCGACCCCACCGCGAACCTTCGCGGCGCCCGCCTTTCAAGGGACGGGAAGATAGTCCCGGTGGACCTGTGGGATCTTCTCCAGGGGGGCGATCTGAAGCAGAACGTCTGGTTGAAGGGTGGGGATACCATCTACCTCCCGGACAACCGCAACCAGGTCGTCTTCGTCTTCGGAGCGGTCAAGAAGCCGGGTGTGGTGGCGATGCCGAGCACCGGGATGAATCTCGCCCAGGCGATCGGGAGCGCGGATCTGCGCGACACCGGCTACGACCTCGAGCACGTACGGATAATCCGTTCGTTGTCCACCACCCGTGGCCAGCTTATCGTGGTCGACTTCAAGAAGATCCTCAAGGGTGAGGCAATGTCGCCTCCGGTCGTCGATGGCGACGTCATCTACGTGCCGAAGAGCGGTTTCGGCAACTGGAACGATGCGATCGCCGACATGCTTCCCTCGCTGCAGCTGGTAAGCAACGCGCTGCAGCCCTTTGTCTCGATCAAGTATCTGAGCAAGTAATACTTTCACTAACAACCAGGATAAGTTATGAATCAGCCCGCGCCAATCCCGCGAAACGATGAACTACACCTTCAGGATTACATCAATGTCATCCTGAGGCGTCGCTATACCTTCTTGACCGCCTTCTGCTCAGTCGTTCTCGGCGTTGTCCTTTTTGTCTTCCTTTTCCCGCCCCTGTATCAGTCGACCGCCACCCTCTTCGTTAAGGATGATAAGGGGAAAGTGGGGCAGATGGGGGATCTGCTTTTAAACGCCGCCACCCCGATAGACTCGGAAATCGAGATTCTGAAGTCCCGGAGCAATTCGGAGAAGGTTGTCGAGAAGTTACATCTTAACTGGAGGGTGGACAAAGAGTCCGATGACGACATCAAGGCGAACGTCCTTGAGTTCTCCACCGCAGTCTCTCCCCTCGATAAGCCGTCCTTTACCGTGGCACTGCTGGGCGATGGCCAGTACAGCGTGAAGGACGATGACGGCCAGATGCTCGGCACTGGAAAGGCCGGTGCCCTGTTCCGTACCAAGGCCCTGACCCTGTTGATCGGTACCCTGCAGGGAAAGCTCGGCGACTCCTTCCGGCTGACCATGCTCCCTTTCAACGCCACCGTCGAAGCCTTGCAGAAAAAGATCAAGGTTGAGGAGGTCGGCAAAAAGACCAACGTTATGTCGGTGTCGTTCCGGCACAAGAAGGCGACGCGTGCCAGAGACGTCGTCAATACCCTCGTCCAGGTCTACCTCGACCAAGGGGTAGTGCTTCGTGCCCAGGAGGCGACCCTCACGGTCGGCTTTGTGGAAGAGCAACTCAAGGGGATCAAAGCCGAACTGGAGCAGGCGGAACAGAACCTGGAGGCCTACAAGAGGAGCTCCGGTGTCATAAAGCTCGACACCGAAGCGGAGAACCTGATTGACAACCTCTCTGAAGCTGAAAAACTGCAGGCCGCCACGGTCTTGCAGCGTAAACAGGCGGAGTTTGCCCTGGCCTCGCTGAAGGATTCCCGCAAACGGGGAGTCGACTACTCCCCTTCCATCATGCGTGAGGATCCGGTGATGGGGGCCATGGCTTCCAAACTGGCGGATCTTCAGGTCCTGAAGAAAGGGAGACTTTCCGAGAGCACCGAAATCCATCCCGGGGTAAAGAGCGTCCAGGCCGAGATCAACGAGCTCGAGAACAAGATCCTCGCCACCTACGAGACCACCCTCAAGAACACTCAGAAGCAGGAACGGGATATCAAGCAGGATATCCAGAAGCATGAATCTCAGCTCAAGAAGCTCCCCGAGGCCGAAAGGGAACTCGCCCGCCTGACCCGGGTGGCCAAGGTCGATGCCGACATCTACACCTTCCTGCTTCAAAAGCACGAAGAGGCCAGGATTGCCAAGGCTTCGACCATCAACAATATCAGTATCGTGGATCCCGCCATCGCCGCCGACAAGGCTGTTTTCCCGAAAAAGGGACAAAGCCTTGTGCTCGGCCTGATCCTCGGCGTTCTTTGTGGCGCCGGTGTCTGCTTCTTCCGGGAATACCTCGACGATACCCTGAAGGACCCGGAGCAGGCGAGAAAGGTCTTTTCCCCGGTCCCTTTGCTGGGTATCATCCCGTTCATTCCCAAAAAAGAAGGGAACGAGGCGATGGTTACCCATGTGGCGCCCAAATCACCCGCCTCGGAAGCTTTCCGTTCGCTCCGTACCGGTCTCCACTTCAGCGGGATCAACCGGAAGAAGAAGGTGCTGCTCATTACCAGTTCGTTCCCGGGTGAGGGAAAATCGACCGTCTCCTCCAACCTGGCCATCACGCTCGCGCAGACTGGGGCCAAGGTCATCATCGTGGACTGTGACCTTCGCCGTTCCACCCTCCACGAAAAGTTTGGCCTTCCCAGGGGGCAAGGTCTTACCGAACTACTGGCAGGGGATATTTCAGTCCGCGAAATAATGCACAATACGGTGGTGGAGAATCTCGCACTGATCAAGGCGGGTACGGTACCCCCTAATCCGTCGGAGATGCTCGGCTCGGAACAGATGAAGAAATTCGTGGAGGAACTCGCGGCCAGCTACGATCACGTCGTCATCGATGCCCCGCCGGTTTTGGCCGTTACCGACGCCACCGTGCTGACCCAGTTGGCCGACCAGGTACTGGTCGTGCTGGAAGCGGGGAGAGTGCCGATCAAGGCTGCCCAGCGCACCAAGGAAACCCTGCTGTCGGTTTCCGCCCCGGTGTCGGGCTTCGTGGTCTCCGACAAAAACTCCTCCGGGCAGGGGTATGGCTACGGCTATGGCTATGGTTACGGATATGGCTACGGCTACGGTTACGACACGGAGATGGATAAGAAAAAGCCCTGGTGGAAATTCGGGAGAGGGTAGTCTATGCGTCTCAAGGCTGACGAAATAGCAAGCATAGTCAGCACCGTGAAAAGTTTTGACGATGAGGCGTGTGTGTACCTTTTTGGTTCGCGAGTCGATGACACCAAGCGGGGCGGAGATATCGACCTCCTCATTATGTCGACCCTCTTGACCCGGAACGACACGAGGAAGATCAAGGCCCGGCTCTGGGAATTGCTCGGAGAGCAGAAAATCGATATACTCCTGGCCGCCGATGATTCCGAACCGTTTGTTAAACTCGCACTGGAGACGGGGGTTAGGTTGTGACTGACACTCAGAAGCATCTTCTTGAGCAAGAATTGCAGCTGTTGGGTGATGCCACCGAAGTCCTCACATACTCCTTCGACAAGTGCGCCAAAATAGGGATAAAAGCAGCTTACCTGCCGGACGAGTTGGAAAGCTTCGAATCCCTCACCAGTCGATTCGCGCGGCTTAGTGACATCCTGATCCAGAAGGTTTTCCGTCTCATCGACCGGTTGGACCTTGAGACGGAGGGGAGTATAAGGGACAGGATCAACCGGGCGGAAAAAAAGGATTTAATCGGGAGTGCCGAGATTTTTGTCGAAATACGGATGCTCCGCAATGACATAGCGCACGAATACCTCCGCGAGGCTATTCAGGAGTTATATGTCAATGTGCTTTCATTGACGCCTGCCCTGCTTGATTCGGTGGAGAGGGTTAAAAAGTACTGCGAGAAATTTTAGCTGAAGCTACCACGACCTCGCGCTGAAGGTACCTTCTCAAGGAGAAGGACAGGATGAGGATGGGGACAGTAGCTTCCTTTGGAGGATTTGCAATGAATATTTTGGTGACTGGCGGTTGTGGTTTTATCGGCGGCAACTTTGTCCGTCTCATGTTGGGTACCGACCGCGACTTCAGGCTGGTAAACCTGGACAAACTCACCTACGCGGGAAACCTGGCCAACGTGGCCGATCTCGCCGACGATCCCCGCTACCGTTTCGTCAAGGGGGACATCTGCGACGCGGAACTGGTGAACCGGATCTTCGCCGAAGAGAAGATCGACACCGTGGTCCACTTCGCGGCCGAGTCCCACGTGGACCGGAGCATCGACGGCCCGGCGGCCTTCATCGAGACCAACATCATCGGTACCTTCACCCTCCTGGAGGCGGCCCGCGCTGCCTGGCTGGGGGAGGGGAAGGATGCCACCGGCAAGCGCTTTTTGCACGTCTCCACCGACGAGGTGTACGGCTCGCTGGGCGACACCGGGTACTTCACGGAGACCACCTCTTACGATCCCCGGTCGCCCTACTCGGCCAGCAAGGCTTCCTCCGACCACCTGGTCAGCGCCTACCACCACACCTACGGGCTGCCGACCCTGATGACCAACTGTTCCAACAACTACGGACCCTACCATTTCCCGGAGAAGCTCATTCCCCTGATCATCACCAACGCCTTGAAGGGGAAGGACCTCCCGGTCTACGGGGACGGGAGCAACGTCCGCGACTGGCTCTATGTCGTGGACCACTGCCGGGCCATCCTGAGGGTGCTCGATCAGGGGAAGATCGGGGACACCTACAACGTAGGCGGCAACAGCGAGAAGAAGAATCTCGAGGTGGTGGAAACCATCTGCGATCTCCTCGATGAAGTCGCCCCCGCCCTTGCCGATGGCATGCCGCGCCGTTCGCTGATCCGCTTCGTCAAGGACCGCCCCGGCCACGACAAGCGCTACGCCATCGACGCCTCCAAGCTTCGC
This sequence comes from Geomonas sp. Red276, assembly GCF_054784495.1. Lineage (NCBI taxonomy): Bacteria > Pseudomonadati > Thermodesulfobacteriota > Desulfuromonadia > Geobacterales > Geobacteraceae > Geomonas > Geomonas sp. Red276. Next base: position 139,375 of record NZ_BLXW01000009.1, on the reverse strand, counting down.
CGCGAGCTCGGCTGGGAGCCCGAGGTCACCTTCCAGGAGGGGATCCGCCGCACCATCGACTGGTACCTCAAAAACACCCCCTGGACCGACGCCATCCTCAACGGCAGCTACCAGGAGTACTATCGCTCCATGTACGGCGACCGCCTGAAGTAGCCCGCGCGCCATACCCAACGCTTTCCAGTGTAATTCCCTCTCCCTCCGGGAGAGGGTCAGGGTGAGGGAGGGTATATCTGTCAAGGGAGGATCAACCATGGACCCAAATGACCTGCAGTTCATTGAATCTGTATTAAAGAGACAGAGTGAAGAGTTTCAGCAGCATGTTAGCAAGGTCATGGAAAGTTTCGATCACAAGATAGGGCTTTTGGCCGAGGGCCACGTCGCGATTAACGAACGACTCGAGCAGATGGGCGGGAGACTCGAGAGAGTCGAGACCCGCTTAGATACGGTGGATCTGACGGTCGCCCACCTCGATACGAGCCTCAACGCGAGGATAGACCAAGTGGAATCGACCCTCACCGAAAAACTCGACAGGGTTGCCGCCGATTTGAAAGCGCACCGCGCCGACACCGAAGCCCATCAGAACATGTAACGGGTAAAAGAAGGCTAGCCGCATACCGCCTAAGGGGAAAGCAGTGAACGTAATCGACACCGAGATTGCCGACGTAAAGATCATCGAACCGACCGTTTTCGGCGATCAGCGCGGATTCTTCTTCGAAAGCTACAACCAGAAGGAGTGGGAGGATAAGACCGGCCTCAAAACCACCTTCGTGCAGGACAATCATTCGCGGTCGGGCAAGAACGTGTTGCGCGGCCTCCATTACCAGATCAAGAACACCCAGGGCAAACTGGTCCGGGCCACGGTAGGCGAGGTTTTCGACGTTGCGGTCGATATCCGGAAGAGCTCCCCCACCTTCGGCAAATGGGTCGGCGTGGTACTCTCGGCAGAGAACAAGCGGCAGCTCTGGGTGCCGGAGGGGTTTGCCCACGGGTTCGTTGTGCTTTCCGAGGTCGCCGAGTTCCTGTACAAGACCACCGACTACTGGTATCCGGAGTACGAGCGGAGCATCATCTGGAACGATCCCGATCTCGCCATCGCCTGGCCGCTTCAGGGCGAACCGTTGCTGGCTAAGAAGGATGCCGAGGGAAAGCTTTTCCGGGACGCAGAATACTTCGACTAGAGGTGGGGCGGGAGTATAAAGGACGGTTGATCAGGGGGGAAACCCCGGGCTGGAGGTAGGTGCCGCGGTATCGCTGGGTATGCCGGCTTCCTGACTGCTGCAAAGGTTTTGAGAGGATGCTTAAAAATACCTTTTTCATGGCGGTATCGACGTTTATGCGGCTTCTCACCGGAGTCGTGCTGTTCATGGTGCTCGCCCGGGTGTGGGGCGTCGAAACCTTTGGGATCTTCGCGTACCTCTCCACGGCGACGCTGCTCCTGGCCCTCATCGTCGATTACGGATATGCGCAGCAGCTACTCCGCGATATAGGATACGACCCGTCCAACGTAAGCAGGATAGTCTCCGAGGCATTCGCCACCAAGGTTTTTCTGACCGCGATCTTGGTTGTTCTCTCGGCTCTGTTGGCCCCCTTGCTGCTCGCCAAGCATCTGGACTTTTCCCTTTTCTTCGTCCTGCTGATCGCGGCCATCTTCAATTCGTTCGCCGAATTTTTCAACGTCGCCTTCCGAGGGCTCGGACGGTTCAACCGTGAAACGAGCATCGTCACTGCGACGAACTCGGTCCATTTCGTCGTCATCATGCTCCTGGCGTATCTGAGGCAGAGCCCTCTGGTGGTCGCCTGGGGGTTCATGCTCTCCCGTGGGTTCTACCTCTACCTTTCGTGGCGGACCTACCGGAAGGAGATCGGCCCCTTCGAGCGGGGGGGCTTCGACCTCAAGAGGATAGTGCACTCCCTGAAAACTGGCTTTTACTTCTGTGCCGACGCCGCTCTCACCAACTTCTATGCGCAGGTGGACACCCTTATCGTCAACAGCTACCTCGGTCCGGCGGGGGTGGGGATCTATCAGGCAGGCCTCAGGTTGATGCTGGGGGCGAACACCTTCACCCAAGTGCTGAGCAGTGTCTATCTTCCGGTGGTCTCCTACAACCTGAACAACAAGAAGGAGTTCAACCGGCTGCTTTCCAACATGTACCTGCAGATGCTGATGATCGGCGGCCTGGCCTGTGCCGTCTTCATCGTCGGGGCCAAGTTCATCACCTCGCTGGTGTACGGACCGAAGTTCGCGGCCCTGGCTCCGATATTTCCGTACTTCGGGCTGCTCCTGCTGTTCCGGTACTTGGCCGCCGTTCACGGGGTCACCCTGACCGCGACCGGGCTGCAGGGGACCAGGGTCTACTCAATCCTACTGGCGGTTATCGCCCTGGCAGTCTCCTCGTTCTTCCTGGTGCCAAGGTTCGGGCTTTCGGGTATGCTCGTTTCTTCGATCCTGGCGATCGTAACCCTGCACACTTTCTACGTCATGAGGTTGGTCCTTTGCAAGATTCCTCTCGGGCTCAATCTCCGCAATTCCTTTGCCTCGGCGGTGGTTTTCACCTTCGTTTTCGTCGCCTTTGTCAGCTTTTAGCAACGATACCCGTTGCGGTGAACAGATATGAAAAAGAAAATCGGACTTCTCTGGCACAGTTTCTCCTCTGACAATCTCGGCGTGGGTGCCCTGAGCATCAGTCACATGGCCCTCATAGACAGGGTGGCCGGAAAGATCGGACTCGAGCCCACCTACAAGGTGGTCGGAACCCAGGGCGGGAAGAATTACCTCGGCTCGGTGACTCCCCATCAGGCCGAGATCTCCCCGTTCTCTTTGCGCGAGATAGCGAAGGAGCCTTCGCAGCTGCGCCACAAGTTCAGCGACTGCGCCGTTGTGTTCGACCTGGGGGAGGGGGACAGCTTCTCCGACATCTATGGAATGAAGCGCTTTCTCACCCTGGCGCTCAGCAAGTTCATGGTTCTGCGCCGATCGATCCCCCTGGTGCTCTCTCCGCAGACCATAGGCCCGTTCAAGTCTCCGGCCGCCCGCTTTCTCGCCAGGTCGATCATGAAAACCGCCGCCCATACCTTCCCCCGCGACGGTCTGTCCAGAAGGTACGTGGAGGAACTCGGCGTCTCTTCCAACGTGACCGAGGTCATCGACCTTGCCTTCGGTCTTCCCTTCGTCCCCTCGGAGAAGTATGCCCTGGCGGACGGGAAGGTCCACGTCGGTCTCAACGTTTCGGGGCTCCTTTACAACGGCGGCTACAGCAAGAACAACCAGTTCGGCCTCGCCTTCGACTACCGGGCCTTCACCGGTGAATTGATCGGGAGGCTGCAGGCGCGCGGCGACGTCGTCGTCCACCTCGTCTCCCATGTCATCTCCGATACCTTCGAGGTCGAGGACGACTACCGCACCGCGCTCGCCATCCAGCAGAGCTTCCCCACTTGCAGGGTGGCCCCCAAGTTCGCCTCTCCTATCGAGGCCAAGAGCTACATCTCCGGGCTCGACTTCTTCGTCGGGGCCCGTATGCACGCCACCATCGCCGCTTTTTCCAGCGGGGTCACCGTTGTCCCGGTCGCCTACAGCCGGAAATTCGAAGGGCTTTTCAACAGCCTCGGGTACCGCTGGGTGGTCGATGCCACCAAGCGCGGGATGGAAGAATCGCTCGCCCTTATTCTGGAGGGGATGGACCGCCGCGTGGAGCTGCAGGCCGAGGTGACCGCGGGGAACCAGGCTGCCAAGGTTCGGCTCGAAAAGTACGAGGAGTACCTGGTCTCCCTCTTGCGGGTGCTCTATGCTGCTTGACCCGGCCAAGGAGGAGTACCTCCAGCAGATAGTCCAGAACGGGTTGTGTGTCGGGTGCGGGATGTGCCAGGGGCTCTTCGGAAGCGATACCGTGCAACTGGCCAGGAACAATTACGCCTACTTCACGCCGGTGCAATGCGCTCCGCTGACCAGGGAGCAGAGGGTACTCCTCTCCACAGTCTGCCCGGGAGTGTCGCTGGCGGGGAACCGGGAGGCTGCCGCTGAACACCCCATATGGGGGGCCTGCCGGGAGTCGCTCTTCGCGCACGCAGCCGATCCGGAAGTCCGCTTTTCCGGTTCCTCAGGGGGAGTGATAACCGCCGTCGCCATTCGCCTCCTGGAGAGCGGGGCTGCCGACTTCATTGTTCAGATCGGCGTCTCCGCCCACGATCCCCTGGTGAACGAGGTGAAAATCAGCAGGACCAGGGGGGAAGTGCTCGCCAACGCGGGATCGAGGTATGCCCCCTCGGCTCCCCTTTCCACCATCGGGGAACTGCTGGACGGCCCCGGCCGCTTCGCCTTCATAGGCAAGCCGTGCGATGTGGCCTCCTTGAGGCAGTTGGGGAGGACCGATCCGCGGGTCGGCGAGAAGGTGGTCCTCATGCTCTCCTTCATGTGTGCGGGCGTGCCGACCCTGCGCGGCACCCGGGAGATCCTGAATCGGTGGGGGATCCGCCCTGAGGAGGTCGAGTCCTTCCGGTACCGGGGCGAAGGGTGGCCCGGTTTCACCAAGGCGGTCCTGAAAGATGGCAGCAACCGGACCATGACCTACGAGGATTCGTGGGGGAGCATCTTGAACCGGCACCTGCTATTCCGCTGCAAGATCTGCCCGGACGGTTCCGGTGAGCGTGCCGACCTCGTTGGCGCCGATGCGTGGGAAGGGAGGCCCGACGGCTACCCCGACTTCGGTGAGAGGGAGGGGCGCAGCCTCGTGCTTGCGCGCACAGAGAGAGGAGCCGCGGTTCTGAAGGAATGCCTCGAGAGCGGAGCGCTTATTTCCTCCGGTGAGGTTCCCGTGGCCGGGATTTCTGCCATGCAGCCGTACCAGGCCCATCGCAAGGCCAGCATACTGTCTCGGTTGCTGGCCATGAAGGCTCTTGGACACTACGTCCCGGACTATGACAGGAACGCCATCCTGTGTGCCGCTCGCCGAAATTCCCTTTTTGACCATTTCAAGTCCTTTCTTGGGATGTTCAAGCGCGAGCTTGCGCGTAAAAAGGCCGTCGCGGTCGGACCCGAAGGGCGCTGATGCTGAACCTTTTTTATCACGTCGTTAGTTTGGCTCTTTGCGTTGGCACCGGGATCCTGGTTGCGAGCCCGTACGCCTACCTGGTCCCGGTCATATGGAGCGCGATTGCGCTTTCCTTCGTGCTTCTCAAGCGGCCGGTCGACAACTACATTCTGCTTGCGGTCTTTCTGTACCCGTTGCTCCCGTTCCATTTCGGTTTCGATCCAGGAAAGCCGTTGCCGATCATAAAGTTGCATCGATTGCTGCTGTTTTCGGTATACTTCGTGTGGTTCGCCAAACGAGGTTCGGCAGCAATCCTGGAATCGCTGAAAAGCTACCCCCTATACAGGGTGACATGGATAACCGTTTGCGTTCTCGCTCTTGCCTGCCTGCTCAACAGAGCGACGTTCCAAGCCTACAATTACTTGTTATCTTTTGTGGCTGAGAACTGCCTTTTCTCTTTCTTCGTCTTTGATTATTTCAAAAGCGGAGAAAGCCAGTCCCGGCTGCTGAAGACAATCTGCTTTTCCGGATTGACGGTGGCACTCTTGGGAATGGTGGAGCGGGTGATCGGTTTCAATTGGTATTCCCTTGTCCCGAGCTATCGTGAAGAGGTTGATTACGCGCTGGAGGAATACACCCGTTTTGATATGGCAAGGGTTAAAGGTGCCTTCACCCATGCCATCAGCTTTGGTGCAACAACGGCCCTAATTATGGCTATTTGTGTATTTTTCCTGTACCAGGCGACGACGAGAGCAGAGAAGTTAAAGTGGATAACAATAATCACTCTTCTTTTCCTCGCCTGTTATTTGTCGATTTCCCGCGGCCCGCTCGCGATGTTCCTTTTCATTCTCATGCTGATGGCTGCCTACCGTGCCAAGCGTTGGGCCTCTCTTTGCTTGGTTGTTGCGGCTCTAGTCATAGCCCAGCCCTTCGTGGAGATTGAAGCCCTGGCGAAAGTTAAGACAATGATCGACAGCTCTTTCAACTCAAGTGGAGGGGAAATGAGTGAATCATCGTCCATACGCTTGACCCAGTTCGCCAGCGCATGGAAATTCATTGTGGCTAGACCGCTTACCGGACACGGGTTCAGACCGTTCAACAATGATCTGGACAAGACCATAGACAACTTTTACCTGCGGTACGTCCTGAATTTCGGTTTTATGGGCATGAGTGCTTACCTACTGTATATAGTGACCATCTTCAAAAAGTCGTACTTTGTTTTCAAAAATACGGACACTTATTTCAACAAACTCTTCTCGCTGACCGTCATGGCATCGTTTCTCGGTTTACTGTTGCTCTGGTGTACGGTGTCGCTTGAAGAGTATATGTTCTATATCTCCATTATGACCGGTATCTCCATGGTGTTGTATAGCAAACTGCAGGTCTCCGAGACTGGGGAGGGAGGTTGCCCGTGAAGAGAATGTTTCTCTGCATTCTGCTGACGGCCATTATGACCAGCTTGTCCGTGGTCGAGTTGATGGCCGACGATTTCGTCACTGTTGACAGCGGCCAGATCGTGACGAAATCTTTTTTAGGTTTTGGCGCTGAGTGGGATATTTACGATTATCCGGCCAACGGCATCACCGACGCAGACTTCCAGGTGATCGCCAATCGGGTGAAGGCCCTAAAGCTCCCCATCGTGCGTGTCATGATGATGACGAAGTTTTGCTATCTCGGCAACGGTGCCTACGATTGGAACTCGCCTGCCATGGTGATGCTCTACAAGCAGCTCGACTTTTGCCAAAAGGAAGGCATCACAGTTCTTCTAACGGACTGGGGGGGGGAGCAGAGCCTTGCATGGATGAAGACACCAGGGCTGACCGGCGTCGGCGACCCGCAGTACGCAACGGTGGTGGCCACCTACCTCGACTACTTGGTCAACACCAGAGGCTATAAGTGCATCAAGTATTTCTCTCACCTTAATGAGCCGGATCTGCTCCTGGGTGACTGGTCGACCTACAAGCAAAGTCTTTCTTCAGTTACGGCAGCGATCAGGCAGCGTGGCCTGGCGAACAAGGTGGCGGTAACCGGCCCCGAAACTTCTCAAGGCCGTTCCGATAGTTGGCTTGCCAACAGCAGCGGCCAAATGTCTGCACTCCTTGGCGCCTACGATACCCATAACTATGCGCTCAAAAGCACCGTCGCCTCCGGTGGAATGGAGCAGGTAATCCGCACCAACATTTCCCAACTCAAAAGCGATTCCTCTGCGGCCTCCAAACCGTTCTTCATGTCCGAGATCGGGATGAGAGACGATAATGTTCCTCCCGTAGGCAATCCTCACATCGGTGAAGTCGATTACGGCATCTTTATGGCGGATTATGGTGTGCAGGTCGCGCGAGCAGGTGCCACCTCCGTACTCGCGTGGATGCTCGAGGACAATGGCCACAAGGGGTTCTACTGGGGGATGTGGACGGACAAGAAAAGCGGGATGACCGCCAGACCATGGGCATCTTCCTGGTCCCTACTTTCACGATACTTTCCCTACTCGGCGACCATCTATCGGGTTCAGCAGCCCAATCTGATTCGCATGCTGGTGGCAAGGGTTCCCCGGAAGTCCGACCTGCACTCTCTTGATTACAGTATATGTCTCGTGAATCGCGACTCCGGGGCGCGTACCGTCAACGTCAACCTCGCTATCGCAAGGGCGGAGTTGAGGACCTTCAGGCACTACGTTTACTCCGACTCGGCAGTCGCGACCGATGCGGCCTTTCCGAATCTCAGCGTGTCGACCGACGTCTATAACACGAAGGGGCTTATAAAGATCGTCTGCCCCCCCAACTCGGTCACCGTCTTGACGACGATGTAGGACCCGATGCCAACGCCAAAAGTCTACGTCGTCATACTGAACTGGAACGGTTGGGCGGACACCATCGAGTGCCTGGAAAGCCTGTTGCGGAGCACCTACCAAAACTTCCAGGTGGTGCTCTGTGACAACTCCTCCTCGGATGGATCGGTGGAGCGGATCAAATCGTGGGCAGCGGGAGAACTCAGCCTGTACCTTGACAAGGGGAATCCGCTGCGGAAACTTTCCTTTCCTGCCGTTCTGAAGCCGCTTCCCTGCCTGCACATCCGTGCCGGGGAAGAGTTCGATGCTGGCACGGGAGAGGGCTATCCGCTGGTACTGATTGAGACCGGCGGCAACCTCGGGTTCGCCGGGGGGAACAACGTTGGGCTTCGCTTCGCTCTTGCCCGTGACGACTTCGACTTCGTCTGGCTGCTCAACAACGACACCGTGGTCGCCCCCGACGCGCTGGCATCCATGGTCGAGGCGATGGAGCGCCGCCCCGATGCCGGGTTTTGCGGCGCGATGCTGCTTAACTACTCGCCCTCCGAAACCGTGCAGTCCTACGGAGGCTCTACTTACAACCGGTGGCTCGCCGCGCCGAGGAGTTTCGGGGCAGGGGAAACCTTGGGCGCGGCCATCGATGAGGATTCCATCTCCAAAAGGCTCGATTACGTGGCCGGCGCCTCAATGATGGTACCGAAGCGTCTGCTGATCGAGATCGGCCTCATGTGCGAAGATTACTTCCTCTACTTCGAGGAAATCGACTGGTTCCAGAGGGCGCGCAGCCGCTTCCGGATCGCCTTTTCGTCCCGAAGCCGGGTCTACCACAAGGAAGGGGCCTCGATCGGTTCCAGTTCGGTTGCCGTGACCCGTAGCAAGATGTCCGATTTCTACATCGTCAGGAACAAGATACTCTTCACCAGGAAATTCTTTCCCCTGCTCTTGCCGGTGGTGATCCTCTCCACTCTGGCGGTGGCGGCCAACCGGATCCGGCGGGGGCAGGCGGATCGCATCGGGACCGTTTTCAAGGGTGTGTTGGAGGGAATGCGAGGGTAGGGCCACCACCGATGGCCGCTTCTTCCGATCAGTTATGAGCAAAAAAAAGCTCCTTTTTCTGTCCAGTCATTTTCCCTCGAAGTCCGTTCCCCAGGCCGGACAGGCCATCGCCTTCGATCGGTTGGAGGAGTACGCCCGCGATTACGACATCTACCTGATGGCCTTCGTGAATGAGGCCGAGATGGGGCATGTTGACCCCGCCCTGGAAAAACTCTGCTCCCAGGTGTCGCTCTTCGAGGTGTCGGTCCGTCAAAGGATGCTGGGGATCCTGACCCATCCGTCTCTCCCGGTGAGGGTGGCGTCCCGGATTCACCTGGGGTTCGACGCCGAGCTTCGGCGCATACTGCGGGAGCGCCGCTTCGACCGGGTCCATTTCGAGTACACCTCCGTCGGCCATTACCTCGACCGGGTGTCCCACGTCGAGGACCAACTGCTGATCGAGCACGACGTCACCTACCAGTCCTTCCAACGCAAGGTGGAAGGAAGCTCCGGAATCAGGCGGATCCTCTACCGTCTCGAGTACGCCCGGCAAAAGGAGTGGGAGTTGGGCGTCCTGCAACGGGTGAAGCGGATAGGGACGCTCAATTTCAAGGACCGCGATCTCTTGGTGGCCGACGGCGTGGATCCGGCCAAGATTGAGGTCTTCCCCCCCAAGGTCGATGAGCGGTTCAAGCAGGTGACGCGGGATAAGGTGGTTGCCGGCACCATCCTGCTGTGGGGGGCGATGGGACGTTCGGAGAACTCCGACGCGGTCTTTTGGTTCCTGGACGAGATCTTCCCGCAGGTCAGGGCGCGGGTCCCTCACGCCAAGGTGTCGGTGGTGGGGGCGAACCCGCCGGCCCGCATGCTGGAGCGAGCTTCGGACTGCGTGGAGATCACCGGCTTCGTGGAGGACCCTATCCCGTACTTCGAGAGCGCCCAGGTCGCAGCGGCGCCGCTCCGGTTCGGGGCGGGCATCAAGATCAAGGTGCTGGAATTCATGGCCGCCGGACTTCCGGTGGTTGCCACGACCGTCGCCGCCGAAGGTATCGACGGTGACATGCGGATAGCTGACGATGCGAGGGGATTCGCCGACGCCCTTTGCGAGATACTTACCCAAGGGTAGGAGAACATACTGAGGTTTTTGGTGAGTCTGAGCAACTTTGCCGTAATAGTCCCGACCCTTAACGCCGGTCCCGAATTCACCCGTTTCCTGGCCTCGCTGGAGAGCCAGACGGTTCAGCCCCGCTACAAAATCCTGGTGGACTCGGAGTCGACTGACTCGACCGTCTCGCAGGCCACCGCTGCCGGTTTCCAGGTCGTTCCCATCACGAGGTCGAGCTTCAACCACGGTGCGACCCGCCAGTTGGCCGCCACCTACGCCCCCGAGGCGGAATTCCTGGTCTACCTCACCCAGGACGCGGTCCTCGCGTCGCCTGCCTCCCTGGAAAGCCTCCTTGCCTGCTTTGGAGACGACCGGGTCGCCGCGGTCTGCGGCCGCCAGCTTCCCTATGAAGATGCCTCGCCCATCGCCGCCCACGCCCGTTTTTTCAACTACCCGGCCATCTCAGCGGTCAAGGCTCCGACCGACATCACGAGGCTCGGCATCAAGGCAGCCTTTCTCTCCAACTCATTCGCTGGGTACCGCCGCACCGCCCTCGACTCCGTGGGAGGCTTTCCCGCCGACGTTATCTTCGGGGAGGACACCGTGGTCGCCGCGAAGCTCCTCCTCAACGGGTGGAGCCTGACCTACTGCGCGGAGGCGGCCTGCTACCATTCCCACAACTACACCCTGGTGGAAGAAGCCCGTCGCTACTTCGACATCGGCGTCCTCCACCAGGCCGAGCGCTGGATCCTCGATCGCTTCGGCAAGCCTGAAGGGGAGGGGAAGAAGTTCGTCCTCTCCGAGCTGAAGTACCTTTTGAAAAACTCCCCCTTTACCATCCCGGCTGCTTTTCTGCGGACGGCCTCCAAGCTCGTTGCCTACAAGCTTGGCAGCCGCTGGAACAGCATTCCCCGTTGGCTGGTACAGGATCTCAGCATGAACAAAGGATATTGGAAAAAATGAGATATGTGATATTTGGCGGGGCCGGCTTCATCGGCAGTCATTTGGTTAGGGAACTAAAGCGCCGCAACGTGGCCGAAATCGTCATCGCCGACATCGTGGAGCCCAAGGGGGATCTCTTCACCGGGACCAGGTTCGTACGGTGCGATGTCCGGGAACCCATTCCGGCCGAGGTCATGGCCGCCCCGGACGTGGTGGTGAACCTCGCCGCCGTCCACCGCACCCCTGGCCATCCCGACCACGAGTACTTCGACACCAACGTCGCGGGTGCCAACAACGTCACCGCCTTCTGCGAGGCCACCGGGTGCTCCACTCTCTGGTTCACCAGCTCGATTGCCGTCTACGGTCCCACCGAGACGCCTAAGAGCGAGAAGTCGGAACTGGTCCCGAATTCGGCCTATGGCAAGTCGAAACTGCAGGCCGAGGAGATCCACCGCGCCTGGCAGAAGAAGGAAGAGGGGAGGAAGCTCCTCATCGTCCGTCCGGCGGTGGTCTTCGGGCGTGGCGAGAACGGGAACTTTACCAAGCTGGCCAAGGCGCTTAAAAAAGGTTTCTTCGTCTATCCCGGGCGAAAAGACACCGTCAAGGCCTGCGGTTACGTGGGAGAGCTGATGGGAACCCTGTTCTTTATGAATGAGCAGCCCGAGCCGTACCTACTTTACAACTTCTGCTATCCCCGGGAGTACACCATCGAGGAGATCTGCAAGGCCTTCTGCAAGGTCGGGCCGTTCCGTCCCCCGCTCGGGACCATTCCGCTCTCCGTCATGGTCAACGCTGCCCGTCCCTTCCAGCTTTTGAACGCCCTGGGGTTGAAGAACCCGATTCACCCCTCCAGGATGCGCAAGCTGGTTCGCTCGACCAACATCGTCCCCGGTGAGCTCGTGGCCAGGTCCTACCCGTACGCGACCGATCTGGAAGAGGGGCTGACACGGTGGAAAAAAGACGACCCGGCCGGAGATTTCATCTGATCCGTTATCGCCCTGCCGGAAATGCAAAAAGCCTGCTGCTCGTTTGAGCCGCAGGCTTTTTTGTTTTCGTTCAGCGCTACCGTTATGCGCCAACGGTTACCGCGTTGTTCCCTTTGACCGCCACGCCGTAAAGGGTGGTCTGGGCGCCGGAGGTGACGGCGTGCCAGGTCGCTGCGTCTGCCGAGATCACCGTGGCCCCGGACTCGCCCACCGCGAGGAAGCTGCTGCCGGTGAAGGTGATCCCCATCAGGGTGCTGGTGGTGGCGGAGCCCTGCTTTTGCCACGCCTTCCCGTCGGTGGAGGTCATGATGGTTCCGTTTTCGCCCGCCGCCACGATGGTCTTGTTGCCGAATCCTACCGCGTAAAGCCAGGAGTTGTCGCCGGTGGTGGCGGTCTGCCAGGTGGCCCCATCGACGGAGACCGCTACCGTGCCGGCTTCACCGACCGCTACGAACTTGTCGCCGCAAAAGGCGATGCTGTAGAGAATGTTGCTGGTGCCGGATTCCACGTTGTTCCAGGTATGCCCGTCGGTCGATTTTACGATGGCGCCGTTGTTCCCCACCGCCACGAAGACCCCGTTACCGTAAGCCACGCTGTAGAGCACGTCGGAGCCCTGGGCCGCCTCGGTGTTCCAGGTAGCCCCGTCCGCCGAAGTGACAATGGTCTTGTCGCCGCCGACGGCGACGTAGAGGGCGTTTCCGTACGCGACCGCCAGCAAGGAGTTGCTGGTGTTGGAGGCCTGTTCGCTCCAGGTGGATTGGTCGGTCGAGGTGATGATCTTGCCGTTGTTGCCCACCGCAACCACCAGGTCGGCTCCGGTCACTGCGCCGTTTAGAACCTGCTGGGCCTGCACGGGGGCAGCCACGATGGCCGGCGCGATCAGGTCCGCTACCGAGTTGTTGCCCGTCACAGCCGCTGTAACGGAGTTCCCACCGCTGCCGCCGCATCCGAACAGCAGGGAAAGAGAGAGACCAGCCAGGAGCATGTTGAAGTTTTTGGTGATGTTTTTTTGGTCTCGCATGTCGATGTCCTCCTCAGTTCATGTCTGGGGAGTTTCACCGAAGATGCCAGCTTGGATGAGTCGCGATGTTTGTTGATAACATTCCGTAATTGCACGTAAAAATTCGGATTAGTTATTTGTGGATGAAACTAGATTTCAAAAAAAGGTGGGGACTCGTTGAGCCGGGTATTGGGGTAGGTAATAGGGGCGCTGCGAAAAAACAGCTAGTTAGGGGAGATTCAGGAGTTGAACAACTGGCACGATTTGAACAGGAGGATTTCGGGCTGTTTCTAACGGGATTCGGGAGCGGGAAAGGGTTGGCGAGCGGGCGATACCTGGAGTGGTGAGGAGGGGGGACGAGAACCGGGGGGGGAGCTGCGCGGGGATCGCAGGTTCCTGAAATGGTCGGCGGGAGCTCCCGAAGGGGCTCCCGCCGGTTTGCTTTTACCGCGTGCTACTTAAGGGTGTAGTTGATCCATTTGGCGGCCTCGTAGGTCGCCGAGGAGCCGACGTTTCTCGCGTAGACGGCGAGTGTGTAGATGCCGGGTGCGGCGCCAGCGGTGTTCCAGGTGTAGGTGCTGTAGGTACTGTAGGGACCGACAGCCTGGGCAACGGTGCTGCCGGCGGCGCTGATGCGGAACTGGTATTCGTAGTTGCCGCTGCCGCCGGTTGCCTGGCCGCTCAACACGATGGAGGTGCCGACGTTTTGCGGGCTCAGCGGACTGGTGGTAAAGGAAACGCTGCTCGCTGGCGGGTAGGTTACCGTGAAGTTGATCCATTTGGCAGCCTCGTAGGTAGCCGTGGACCCGACGTTCCTCGCGTACACGGCGAGTGTGTAGATGCCAGGGGTGAGGGCGCTGGTGTTCCAGGTGTAGGTGCTAGTGGTACTGTAAGGGCCTACAGCCTGGGTAACGGTGCTGCCGACTGCGCTGATCCGGAACTGGTATTCGTAGTTGCCGCTGCCCCCGGTTGCCGAGGCGGAGAGCTGGACGCTGGTGCCTTTTGCCTGCGGGCTGGCGGGGGTGGTGGTCAGGGTGACGCCGGTTGCTGTCGAGATGTTGGTCAGGTTGAAATTGATCCACTTCGCCACTTGGTACACTGCGGTGGAGCTCGCGTTGCGGGCATAAACGGCAATCGTGTAGGTGCCGGTGGGAAGGCCGGTGGTGTTCCAGGTGTAGCTGGAGGTTGAGGTGTACCCGGTGACGGCCTGGGCAACGGTGCTGCCGGCGGTGCTGATCCTGAACTGGTATTGGTAAACCCCGCTCCCTCCTTGGGCGGCGGCCGAGAGGGTGATTGAAGTGCCGGCCGGTTGCGGGCTAGGCTTGCTGGTGGTCAGCGACACGCTGGTCGGCGGCGGATAATCCGGGGTCGTAACCGAGGTTGTTGCGTAACCGGAGTTCCCGGCCGAGTTGAATGCGTGGATCCGGTACTGGTAGGTGGTGTTGGCGGTAACGGTAGCGTCCACATACGATGTGGCATTCGCCAGTGTGGTTGCCACCTGCGAGAAGGTGGTGGAGGTGCCGGTTGCCCGTTCGATCACGAACCCGATCTCGTTGCTGGAGCTATCCGTCCAGGAGAGGTTGACCGAGTTGAAGGCCGGCGCGGTGGCGGTCAGCCCCGTCGGCGCCGCCGGGATGGTCTCGTTGATCCTGAAGATGAACGGACGCATAAAGTCGTTTTCTTCGTGGCCGAGGATGTGGCAGTGCCAGACGTACTCCCAGCCGAAGTCGGCGACGGTGTTGGTCACACCCTGGCCGGCGGGGTAGGGGTTGCCGGTGGTGGGATCGAGATTCATGAAGCCCATGGTGTCGCCGGGAGCCTGGGCAGGCGCCAGGTAGCGGACGCTGTTCGGGATGCCGAAGCCCCCCAGGGTCGGCTTCTTGGCCCGCACGGCCACGATGATGTCCTCGAGGGGATTCATCCGCACGGTCTCTTTCCAGCCGACTTCGTTGGGGTTCGGCGGCTTCACGGTGCCGTCCCAGCCGACCCGGTTGATCACCTGCACGTTGACCAGGTGGAAGTGTACGGGGTGGGTGTCGACGCCGTTATGGGTGATCTTCCAGATCTGGGTCTCGCCGTCGGAGATCGTCTCGGTGGCCGGGTCGATGTACCCCAGCGGCACGGTGGTCTGGACGTTGGAGCCGGTGTAGGGGATCTCCACCCCGAGGGTCGCGTTCATGCGGCCGTGGGTGTCGAAGAGCTCCTGGATCGCCTTGTTGAGGACCGGGATGCTGGCCACCTGGCCGGGGCCTACGGTGGTCATGGTGGTGGAGCCTTCGGGATAGTAGCTGATGGTGTCGCCGGCCACGAAGTCGAAGGTGTGCTGGGTCGCCGAACCGGTGAAGATCCTCGCGTACTTGTCGGCGTAGCTCGTCCCCAGCGCGGTGTTGAAGGCGGACTCGGCCACCACCGGTTTGGGCTGGGAGTCGGCGAAGGCCTGCGGCAGCGCCGCGAGGAGGGCCTTCTCGTTGAACGGGGTGCCGTTGGTGCTCCCGGTCACCTTGATCTGCATGATGGTGCGGGTGTTGGGGCCGAAGCCCGGGGCGGTGGTGAACCAGCCGCCGGAGTCGGTCTGGTCGACGTCATTCGTGTAGTAGTCGATGCGGGCGTCGAAGGCCGGGATCGGGGCCGGGGCGTCGTTGTACATGATCAGCGTCTTCCCTGCGTACTGCGAGAAGTCGACCACCACGTCGGCCCGCTCGGCGCTCCCCAAGAGGAGGGCGTGGTCGGAGACGTTCAGGACGGTGATCGAGCGGCGCATGTACTCGTAGTTGGTCGGGTTGGCCGGGATGATGGCCGCCTGGGGCAACAGGCCCCCCTCGGTGCCGATCTGGATCATCTTCGGACCGGCGGTGGTCGGATCGGGGACGCCGCCGTCCCTGCCGTCCACCGGCCAGGTGGCGGGGAGACAGTTGTCGGGGATCCCGGTGACCGGGTTGACCGGGGCGTTGGCGGCGCAGGCCGGCATGACCCCCGGGGCCGCCGGGATCATCTTCACCTCGGTGTTGGTCCGGCCGTCGGCGGTGGTCACCGTCGGGTCGGCCACGAAGAGGCTCAGGTTGATCATCCGGTCGTTGGTGGCGTTGAGGATCCGGAGGCGGTAGGCCTTGGGATCAACGGTGACGGTCGGGTAGGGGGTGCCGTTGATGAGCGGGGTGTCGCCGAAGGCCTCGGGGGTGGTGGTCACGTCACCGTACACGCCGGTCGGCAGCGGTTGGTCCGCCGGGAAGACCGGCCAGAACCAGGGACCCCAGTCCCAGCGCCCGACCGGGTTGGTCCCGTCGTAGGAGGTCGGATCCTGGTTGGTCTCGTACACGTGCGGGAACCAGAGATCGCCCGGCTGCCCCCAGTGGAGGGTGTCCCACTTGGTGTCCTGGACGGCGATGTCGGTCGGCACGAAAGTCTTTTCCTGGATGATCAGCGGGATCTGGGGAACGCCGGCCAAAGGGAGCAGGTTCTCGCCGTGCCCGGCCGCGTCCTGGATCAGGTAGCCGGCCGCCTCGCCTGCGTAGACGTTGAGCCTGGTGAAGCCCAGGGTGTGGTCGTGGTAGAACATGAGCCGGGCGCTTTCGCCGTTGGGGAAGTAGTAGGTGGCGGAGCCGGGGCCCGGATCGGGCATGTCGGGGACGTTTTGCTGGGAGGCCCCCTTCGGCCACGGGGTGTTCTCGCCGGCCGGGACTACCCACTGGTGCGGGGTGCCGTCGCTGATCCACGGGTTGTCGCCGCCGTGCAGATGGATGAGGGCTCCGTTTTGGGTGTATTTGTGGGTGCCGTCGGGGCCAAGCCCCGCCCCCATGAGGGTCTCGTCGACCGGGAGGAAGAGGTCGCCGTTACGCTTGCCGGTGGCGGCGTCGAAGCGTCCCTTGGGAAGGAGGTTGGTGAATTTCAGCCTCACCGCGGTACCGCGGGTGGTGACGATCATCGGCCCCAGGTAGTGCGGCTGGTCGACGGCGTAGATCTGGTTCCCCTTGGCGTCCAGGATGGGGGTGCCGTCGGGGTATTTCAGCGCATAGTGTTTGCTCTTGTTGGCGGCGTAGAGTCCGGGAGTCTCCAGCTGGACGTAGCCCCTGAGGGTGGTCGCTTTCGGGAGGTCGGAATGAAGCCTTTCGCTGTACTCGACGACCGCGATCTCGTAGTAGTCGTCATTGGTGGTCACCCCGTTGCCGTTGACCCATTTCTCGGGAACGCCGGCCGGGATGTACTGCCCCAAATTGTTGGCCCCGAAGGTGGTGAAGCCGGGGACGCCGGGGAGGGTGTCGACGAACTTCCTCATCGTCTCGGGGGTGGCCGAACCGGGAATGCTGACCGAGTTCGCGTAGTAGGTGGGGACGGTCCTGATCCCACCGCTGGAGTAGGTGCTGTAACCGATGCCGGCCCCGGCCCGTGCGGTACCGGGCGACAGGAACAGGGCGGCCACAAGCGACAGGCAGGCAGTGCTCAGAATACTTCGCCAATTCATGGTGTCCTCCTTTTCAGTGAATAACTACATGGACTACAGATTGAAACGGTGCCTAAGGGCGATGGAACACGGATCGGCTCTGATGTAACGGATTGACACGGATAAATCCTTTCAGGTGTTCAGGTTTACCCCTTCAGATTTCGTCTGATCCGCCTTTATCCAGTTAAATCCGCGTCATCCGCGTTCTATTGGTTTGGGTATCGTGTTCTACTGGTTTGGGGTTTTATCGTTTGCGGCCGGTTTGGACGGGAACTTCCTGGCCATGGCCAGGTTACGGTGCAGCTCGGACTGGATGTCCTTCATCGTCTTTCTGACCACGCTCTCCGGGAGCTCTACCTTGCCCCCCAGGGCGTCTTTCATGCCGCGGATCACCTGGTCGATGTCGAACTCGATGCTCCCTTTCTGCAGATTCCTCGCGGTCTCCACGCCGATCGAGTAGCTGACGACCTCCTTGCGGCTTTTAAAAGGGGTTTCCTCGGCGTGTGCCGGCACTGGCAAGCAGGTTCCTCCCGCTGCCATCATGGCTGCCATGACAATCGATGCGCTCAATCTCATGCGGTCTCCTGTGTGACTGGATATGGAGTGGAAGTGAATTGTCGGTTTCCTTTACAGTAAGTGTGCCATAATGAACACCGTTTCTAACTATCGAATTAATCAGGATAAATTCTCTCGCGGGGAGCAGGGGCGATCTCGGGGAGGTTGCGAAAAAAAAGACACCGGCAGGATGGGGTAGGGGGGGTAACTACTACTTTTCCTTACCTGTTTAGGGCTCCGGAGCGAAATGGAGGGGCTGCAACTTTCGGGACAACGGTCGCCCGGGGCCGGCAGCCGCACTCCCCCTCCATCCTCATCCATCCCCTTGAAGGGGAAGGGACGCGCCCCCCTTTGCCCCCCGTTCAACCTTTGACCTCGATGCTCATCCTTTTACAAGTCGTGTGCTTTCGCGGGATTAGGGCGTTTACGGGAGGAGTCCTGTGCGGGGAATGTGCAGACGGCGATGAACCTTGATTTCAAATCGGGAGGGGGAAGGAGTGAAAACGATAATTAAATAAAACACATGTTGCCTTTCGCTCAGCGTACCGTCGTGTTGGCACCCTTGTTGATACCTCTCCGGGCAGAAGGCAAACATCAACGCGGTGACGCACAAGGAGGCAGGCCATGGATGAGCTCAAATTCAACGGAACCGGAAGCGATGCGGTGTACCTGACCAACGTCAACACCTTCTTCACGGCACTGTTCCTGTTGGCCATCTTCAGGGAGAAGTGGCCGGAGGATAAGCTCGGTTCGCAGAGCGTGCTGCAAAAGGGGATCGACTGGTTCCGGGAGATGTTCGAGGGGGGGCGGACCGGCAACCGGCTCCATATCGCCTCGCGCAAACTGGCACGCAAGGACCTCGATGTGCGGATTCAGAAGATCCTGAACTACGTGGGGGTGATGGCGGATGACGGGGACATCGACGTCCTGCTGAAAACCAGCGTGGTCACGAAAAAAGGGCAGCGTAAAGCCCGCAAGGCCGCGAAGATCGTCCCCGCCGCAAGCTGACCGCGCAATTCCCCTGCCGCATCCCCCTCGCCAGACCCCGGCCCCAGTCCTCCTGCACCAGGAGACTGCCGCCGGGGTCTTCTTTTTTCTCCCCCCCGGCATCCGTTTGCTCTCCGGTGGCCGTCCAAAGATAAGAGCCTATCGCTTTTTTTAATGTAGGGTCTGCTTCTTTTAGTGTAGGGGTCGTTTTAACTAAAGTAGGGGTCGCTTTAAGTAAAGTGAGGTCTGCTTTTTGTTAAACGCCCTCTTCGTTAACTTCAAGTACCCGACATTTTCGTTGGTGAACCCCTTGATTGCTTATTTACGGCTTGTTTTTTCTATTCGCACACCTTCTTCCGGTTGCCAGGGGTAGCTGACGGCTGTTCGCTGCTTAAGTTTCGAGCAGCAAGGCCTCCCTGAAACTTGCGAGCACCGCCGAAACGTTAATGAGGGTGGCTAAGTTAGTTAAACACGGTCATGATTTAGTTAACTGCGACCCTCTTTGACAAAAAGCAGCCCTGCTTTTATTTAAAGAGGGTCCTCGTCGGCGAAAATGGCCATCCCCCCAAGCTATCCCCCAGAGATATGGAGAAATGTCAACGGGGCTTGCCGACCGTCTACCATTCCTATCCAGCCAGGATTGCTAAAAAATAATGTATTCCCCCCCCCGTCCGCATCCTCTCCGGTCCGTCTAAAACAACACCTGCCTCAGCCAAATTTAACGAGATTGTGAATTTTAAACGCTTGAATCACCGTGTTTTTTCATGTATAAACTCACTCACTTTGTTTTTAGAGGCGACCATGAGAGTGGCGCTTCTTTTTGATTGTCTGCAGGTGCTGTAAGGGGGACGCTGAGATGTTGAAGGAGCAGGCGAGTGTCATAAGGAAGGCGAATATTGTTACCGACGCTGCCATCGTGGTGACTGCATTCCTGGCAGCCTATGACCTCCGCGTGAAAATGGGAGAACTGAGAGATCTCGACGAGTACTCCTGGCTCCTGCTTGCCATCATCCCGATCTGGCTTATCCTCCTGGATCGTTTCGGATTATACGAGTCCCAGCGGGTCAACTCCCTCTGGAATATTTTCGTATCACTCATTAAAGTCACCGCTTATGGCGGGGTCCTCTCCGCCGCCCTCATCTACCTCCTCGAACCCCGGGGCTATTCCCGCGGCTTCTACGGGACCTTCCTCATCCTCTCCTTTTTGATGCTCTTGGCCGAGCAGTACTTCGTGCGGCTCCTCTTGAGGATTTTCCGCCTCGAGGGGTACAACGTCCGCAACCTCCTTTTGGTCGGCACCGGGGAGAGCGCCAAACGGATCCTGACCATCCTCGAGGAGAACAGGGAGTGGGGGTTCAAGGTGGTGGGGGTCATCCACACCCAGGCCAACTACTCCCACCGCACGCTTCTGGGGCATCCGGTGGTGGGGCCCTTGAGCAACCTGGTGGAGATCTGCAAGGACAACCCGGTGGACGAGGTGATCTTCTGCGACTCCAAGGAGGAGGCCCGCTTCGAAATCGCCGCGCATATCGCCGATCTCCACGAGATGGGGATCACCGCCCGCACCGTGTTGAACCTGTTCTACCGTTTCGAGGGGAAGAAGGAGCTCACCATGCTCCAGAACGAGGTCCCCCTTTTGACCTTCCGTTCGGTCTCCGCCGACGCCAACCAGCTCTTCTTCAAGCGCTGCCTCGATCTCGCCGGCGCCACCGTCGGGCTCGCCATCACCGCCTTCCTTTTCCCGTTCATCGCCCTGGCCATCAAGCTGGAATCCCCGGGCCCGCTCTTCTTCGGGCAGACGCGGGTGCGTGAGAACGGCAGGACCTTCACCTGCTGGAAGTTCCGTTCCATGTTCATCGACGCCGAGGAGCGGAAGAAGGAGCTCATGCACCTGAACGAGATGGAGGGGGCGATCTTCAAGATCAAGAACGACCCCCGCGTGACGCGGGTGGGCGCCTTCATCCGGAAGACCAGCCTCGACGAGCTGCCGCAGTTTTGGAACGTGTTGAAGGGGGAGATGAGCCTCGTGGGGACCCGGCCGCCGACGCCGGCCGAGGTGGCCAACTACCAGAACTGGCAGCGAAAGAGGATCTGCATGAAGCCGGGGATCACCGGGCTTTGGCAGGTGAGCGGAAGAAACAGCATCAACGACTTCGACGAAGTGGTGCGGCTTGATCTCGAATACATCGATACCTGGAGCTTCGCCACCGATCTTAGGCTCATCCTGAGGACCTTGAAAGTGGTCATCTTCAGGGAAGGGGCCTGCTGATACTTTGGGACGGCACTTTTTAAGTCTGCCCGTCAGACCTTTGCTGCAACAGCCGTCTTACACCTGACCTTATTAGCCTTTCTAGTTTTGAGCGGCACTGAATTGTTTTGCTCCTGGAGCCGGACTGACTACCTTCCTTTGGAATTCGCTAGCGTTGTCGGGGGCTTCAGGCCGTAGCAGGTATGTGTGGGGGTAGTCGATGAAATACATGTGTCAGCTTGACTCGCTTCGAACATTTGCTGTTTTCGCCGTCATGATGCAGCACTTTAAATTGTTTGACGAAAGTCTGAGACTGGAAACCGGCAGTATGGGCGTACACCTGTTTTTCGTTCTCAGTGGATATCTCATTACGAGCATCCTCCTTAAGAACAGAGAAGAAGTCGACCGCGGTGTAGCTTCTACTAACGGCAAACTTTTTGAATTCTATGTACGCAGAAGCCTCAGGATCTTTCCGGTCTACTATTTCACAATAGTTATCGTGTACATGCTAAATGCGACAAATGCCCGGGACTCTGTCTGGTGGAATGTTCTGTACCTGTCCAATATTAAGGCCGCAATAGCAGGATCCTGGCCGGAGTCGCACGTAATACCTCATTTCTGGTCGTTGTGTGTGGAGGAGCAGTTTTACCTTTTCTGGCCCTGGTTTATCTTATTCATCCCGAAAAAATATCTGGAAAAGGGCATTTGGGCATTAATCGGTTTGGCGCCGTTGTTGCGTTTTATGGTGTCCGTGGCCTTGCCGCCGGATAAAGGTCTTGCTTCATACACCATGACTCCCTGCTGTTTCGACTTCCTTGGCTTTGGTGGTCTTCTTGCTTTCTACTCGTTGCCTGCAAAGGAAAATACAAAGCAAGCTCTTATGAGATTCGGCGTGTACGCCGGGCTCCCGCTTTTTATACTGCTGTTCATCGCGAAAAAATACCTTGGCGTCGCGCCATACTTCACTTTTCTGGATGGCACCTTCGAAGCCATGTTTTATGTCTGGGTCATCGGGAAAACATCGGTTGGAGTTTCTGGATTCGTTGGTGATATTCTGAACTTCAAACCGTTTGTAAACATAGGTAAGGTTAGTTATGGCATTTATCTGTTCCATCCATTCGTTGGAGGATTCGTCAATAAGATTATAAAGCTCAAGTTCGGAGTCGGTCATGATCACGGAGCCGTCTTCTTTGTCGTATGTTCTGCTTTAACTATTGTTGTTGCTACGATCTCCTGGTTACTATTCGAAAAACGGATCAACGATTTAAAATCCAGGATAGGTCGGACGGCCAATGCAACAGTAAATACCAACGCCGCCTACGATGTAAGCGGTTGATCAAAGAGGTGGGCAGCTGAGAAAGAGAACTCCCGCGTCGCTTTCTAGGAAGAAGGCTGCTAGCGGTGGATCCAACTCTTGCAGCACCTGTCCGTTGGTGATTTTCTCTCACCCCGGTCTCTCCCTCGAAAAGGAGAGTCCGGGGTTTTGTTTTTCTCACAGCTTTCCAGCCACCCTTTTCAAAAGCAGCGAGTTGGCCACCACCGAGACCGACGAGAATGCCATGGCCAGGCCGGCGAATTCTGGCTTGAGCGTGATCCCGAAGGGATAGTAGAGGATGCCGGCCGCAACCGGGATGCCGAGCACGTTGTAAAAGAGCGCCCAGAAGAGGTTCTGCTTGATCTTGGCGAGGGTGTATCTGCCGAGCTTCACGGCGCGCACCACGTCCATCAGGTCGTCCTTCACCAGGATCACGTCTCCCGTCTCCTTGGCCACGTCGGTCCCGCCGCCGATGGCTATCCCGATGTCCGCGCGGGCAAGCGCCGGGGCGTCGTTGATACCGTCGCCGACCATACCCACCGATTCACCTCTCCCCTGGTACTCCTTCACCACCTGCTCCTTCCTTTCCGGAAGCACCTCCGCCTCGAAGCCGTCGACCCCTGCGCTTTTGGCGATGGCGGCGGCCACCCCCTTTTGATCCCCGGTCAGCATGAAGGTCTTGATCCCGAGCCTGCGAAGCTCGGCCACCGCGGCGGCCGAAGAGCTCTTGAGCCGGTCGGCCAGCGCCGCGACCCCCAGAAGGCTCCCGCCGTAAGCCACGTAGATGAGCGATTTCCCCTCTTCGGTGAGCCGGGCCGCCTCGGCCGCCACCGGAGCGACGGCGATCCCCGCCTCCTCGAGAAGGAGCGCCTTCCCCGCCATCACTTCGCTTCCCTCCAGCCGGCAGGTGACGCCGAAGCCGCCTTTTTCCCGGTACTCGGTAACCTGGGCAGGCAGTGCGCCCCGCTCGGCGGCGCCGGTAACGGCGGCCTGGGCGAGCGGATGGGAAGAGTGGGCCTCGGCCGAGGCGAGGCAGGCCAGGAAACGGGCCTCGTCGGCACCCGGGGCGGTGACCAGGTCGGTGAGGGTAGGGCGTCCCTCGGTGAGGGTGCCGGTCTTGTCGAGGAGCAGGCAGCGGACCCGGGAGATATTCTCCAGCACCGAGCCGCGCTTGATCAGGATGCCGCGGGAAAGGCCGACCCCGCTCCCTACCATGATGGCGGTCGGGGTGGCGAGCCCCATGGCGCAGGGGCAGGCGATCACCACCACGGCGATGGCCAGCTTGAAGGCGAAGAGGAACGGCTCGCCGGCGGCCAGGTACCAGATGAGGAAGGTGGCGAGCGACAGGGCGATCACCACCGGGACGAAGACCCCGGAGATCCGGTCGGCGAAGCGCTGGATCGGCGCCTTGTCCGCCTGGGCCTCCTGGACCATGCGCACGATCTGGGAAAGGAGCGTCTCCTCGCCAACCCGGGTCACGCGGACCTTGAGGAGGCCGCTTCGGTTGATGGTGGCGCCGGTGACGGCATCGCCTTCCCCCTTTTCCACCGGGACCGATTCGCCGGTCACCATGGATTCGTCCACCGAGCTCGCTCCCTCCACGATCTCCCCGTCGGCAGGGATGGTTTCCCCGGCACGCACCAGCACGAGATCGCCGACCCGGACCATGCCGGCGGGAACCTCCTTCTCACCCTCGTCGGTGATGAGCCGCGCCTTGTCGGCCTGGAGCTTCACGAGCTTCTTGAGCGCCTCCCCCGCCTTGCCGCGGGTGCGGGCCTCCAGGTACTTTCCGAACCGGATGAAGGCGATCAGCATGGCGGAGGTTTCGAAGAAGACGTCGCCGCCGTGCTCGCCGAAGGCGCCGAAGAACGCGAAGAGGGAGTAGAAGTAGGCCGCCGAGGTCCCCAGCGCCACCAGGACGTCCATGTTGGCGCTGCGGTTTTTGAGGGCGAAGAGCGAGCCGCGGTAGAAGGTGAGCCCGGCGCTGAACTGGACGACGGTGGCCAGCACCAGGTTCATCCATCCCACCACGGGATCGTGGTGCATCCCCATGGTCAGCATGATGGAGAGCGAGAGGGCCATGCTGAAGATGAACCAGTTGCGCTGACTGCGGTAGCTCCTGGTGTCGTCCTCCTTCGCCTCCTCGTCGGCCACCGGCTGGTATCCCGCGGCGGTCACCACCGCATAGACCCCGGCGGGATCGATGACGGAGGAGTCGTAACGGACGAAGGCGGATTCCTGGGCGAGGTTCACCACCGCCGCGGCCACCCCGGGGGCGGCGGAGAGTTTCTTCTCCAGGTTGTTGACGCAGGATGCGCAGTGGAGCCCCTTGACGCCGAAGCGGAGTTCGCCCGCGCCCCCCTTGACCCGCGCGCCGTAGCCGAGCCTGGTTATCTTCTCCCGGATCTCGTCGCGGCTGATGGCGGCCTCGTCGAACTCGGCGAGCGCTTCCTCCATGGCGAAATTGACCGAGGCGCGGACGATGCCGGCGGTCTCGGCCAGGTTTTTCTCGATGCGGGCGGCGCAATTGACGCAGGACATGCCGCTGATGGAAAAGGTCGCTTTCTGCATGACCGGTTGCCTCCTATTTCAGAAAACGCGATACGGTGGTCTTCACTTCGTCGAGGAGCTCCTGCTGGGTCATCCGCTGGGCGCTCTCGTGCTCGGTTCCGCTGCCGTGCCCGATGACGCACATCTCCAGGTGCCTGGTGAGGAGCTCGACCCCCAGGGCGTCGAGCGCCGAGCGGACCGCGGCGATCTGGTTCAGGATGTCCACGCAGTAGCGTTTATCCTCCAGCATCCGCTCGATCCCCGCCACCTGTCCCGCTATCCTCTTCACCCGCATAGTAAGTTTCTTCTGCGACGACTTTTCCATGGCGTGCTCCTTTACTCGTTGATACCCCGGTAGGGTATAATGGACGATATACCCGCCCGGGGTATAAAGTCAAGGGAGCATTACGTCGCCGGACGGGGTACTGGCATATTTGGGGCGGGCGCTGCAGTCAAAGGAAGAGAACCGGGCGGGCCGGGTGGTGGAAGGGGGGGGGGCTTTTGAGATGAGTGAGGTGGATGGGTAAGGGAAACTGAAATGAAGCGGGCCTTTAAGGCCCGCTTGCCATCGTCCGGCTCAGCGGCGGGTCACGACGGACGTTGTATCGGGTTACGCCGCCGCCAACGTTAAAGTGCTTTATCTACGATTCCCTTCCCTATTACTCTGTCGACGTGTTGGGATTGGCGGGTCAGGTACTTTCGAGCCTCCTCCTCTCCGAATATGTACTTCCCGGACAGGGTGTCCATCACCGGCGTGTAAGAGACACTGAGCATGAGAACCGACCGGGGGCGTCGTTGGCTATCAACAAAAGCATTGCCGTCTTGAGGCGGGTGAGGTCATAGCGCCCGGATCTGGAGAGGCGCTCCCAATCCTTGAGAAATGGTTTGGTATAGTCGGCGGCGCGTGGCAAGGGAGCGCGCTTACTTGTTTTTGCGGTTGTTTTCTTCGAGGTCATTGAAGACGTCTTCGGCAGTCGCGAAGCGGGCCTTGCGGGCGCTTACTATTGCGTCGGCCTCTTTCATGGCGGCGCGGGTTTCGGCATTGGGGACCTTGATTTCGAATGGCAAACGCTTTTCACTGACTACCTTGGTTAAAAAAACGCGGACGGCGTCAGAGACCGAGAGCCCCATGCTGGCGAGCGTTTCTGCCGCCTGTTCCTTCAAGTCCTCGTCCACGCGGACGTGGACCATCTTGGTGGTTGCCATACCTGCCCCCTTTTGAAAGTGTTCCCTGAGATACATCGTATCTCAAGTGGCTTCGCCTTTCAACACAGTCCACCTGGAGTCCCTGAATTTCTATCTCCTCTCGCCCCCACTACAAAAACCTCCCTCACCCGGCCTTCGGCCACCCTCTCCCCTGAAGGGGCGAGGGTATGACTCTTGTGGCCTTCGGCCACCGTCTGCCTGAATTCTTTTCCCCTCGCCCCCATTGGGGGAGAGGGGCGGGGGTGAGGGCAGGGGTAGAGTCAAAGACTACCCTCACCCGGCCTTCGGCCACCCTCTCCCCTGAAGGGGCGAGGGTATAATGGCCGGCTTACGCGGCCTGGCGTTTGAGGTGGAGCTTCTTGGTGAAGAACTCGCTGTACTCCTTGTCCACCTTGAGGATGTGCCCCATCAGCCAGTTGCTCAAAAGGTCCATGATGGTGGCCGGGGAGACGCGGTGGTTCTCGAAGTCGGCGATGGTCTCCTGGACCTTCTGCACGAAGGTGTCGTGTATCTTCTTGTGCAGCTGGTAATCGGGGTAGTGGTGCTGGACCATCAGTCTTTCTTCGTCGCCGAAGTGCTCGACGCAGTAGGTGGCGAGCCCCGAAAGGATCTTGAGGATCTCCCTGTCCCCGTGCCCGCGGGTGAAGGCGTCGTTAAGCTCTCCGATCATGGTGATCAGCTTCTTGTGGGCATCGTCGAACTGGGGCACCTGGACCGACATCCAGTTGTTCCACTTGATGATGGTCTGGAAGTGGTTGACCGAGCTGATCATCTCTTCCGCCAGCCGGTTCAGCTCGGCGGCGGCCTGGGCCAGGCTCGTGGCCTGCTCGCACTCGCGCCCGGCCAGGCTCGTGATCCGGTCGATGTTGGCGCTGATCTCCGAAGTGGTGGAGGTCTGCTCGCCGGCGGCCTGGGCGATCTGGTTGATCTGGGCGGTGACCTGGTCGACCTGGGAGAGGATCTGCCCGAGCGAAGAGCCCGAGCGGGCCGCCTCCTCGGTTCCCGCCTTCACCTGGAGCACTCCCTGGTTCATCGCCTCGACGGCCCCCTGGGTCTCCTGCTGGATCGCCTTGATCATCCCGGTGATCTCCCGGGTCGCCTTGGTGGTGCGCACGGCAAGGGATCGGACCTCGTCAGCCACCACCGCGAAGCCGCGTCCCTGTTCGCCCGCCCGGGCCGCCTCGATGGCCGCGTTGAGCGCCAGGAGGTTCGTCTGGTCGGCGATGTCCTCGATGGTGCCGATGATGTCGCCGATCTGGTGGGAACGGTCCCCCAGCACCCCGACCGTGGTCGCCGAGCTCTCCACCTGCCGGGCGATCTGGCCCATGACGGAGATGGTGTTGTCCACCACCTGACGCCCCTCCTGCGCGTAGGAGGCGGTGGTGCGCGAGGAATCGACCGCCATCATGCAGTTGTTGGCAATCACGCTGGCGGTGGCCGCCATCTCTTCACCCGCGGTGGCCACGCCCGCCGCCTCTCCCGCCACCCGCTCGGCCCCCGCGGTCATCTCTTCGGTCCGCTTCCTGATGTCGAAGGCGGCCTCCGCCACGTTGGTCGAGCACTTGCGGACGTTGCCGATCACCCCTTGCAGGTTTTCGAGGAAACCGTTGAACGCCTTGGCGAGGTCGCCGGACTCGTCGTTGCGGGTGATGGGGATCCTCTGGGTCAGGTCGGCGTTCCCCTGGGTCATCTCCTTGAGCTGGCCGATGACGGCGGCGAGCGGGCGGGTGATCCCGCGCCCGACCGAGTAGGAGAGGAGCAGCAGCATCAGTGACAGCGCCATGGCCGCCGCATGGATCCACCACTTGAGGGAGGCGGCCTCCTGCATGACGTCCTCCATGTAGACGCCGCTGCCGATGATCCATCCCCAGGGAGCGAAGAGCTTCACGTAGGAGACCTTGGGGAGCGGTTTCTCACCTTCCGGCTTGGGCCACAGGTAATCGACGAAGCCTGCACCCCTCTCCTTGCAGACCTTCACGAAGTCGACGAAGAGGTGCTTGTCCGCAGGGTCCTTGTTATCGGTCAGGTCCTTGCCGTCGAGCTCGGGCTTGTTCGGGTGGACCACCATCTTGGGGGTCAGGTCGTTGATCCAGAAGTATCCCCCTTTCCCGTAGCGAAGCGCCTTGACCGCCGCGATGCTGGCGGCCTGTGCGGAGGGGAGGTCCAGCTTCCCGCTTTTTACCTGCTGATCGTAACCGGAAAGAAAGCCATAGGCCACCTCGACCACGTGCCGGGTCTCGACCTTCCTGCTTTCCAGGATCCTGTTCACCATGAACGGGATGACCAGGCACTCGGTAGCGACCAGGGTGGCGACCAGCCCGATCAACGGGATAGCGAGAACCTTATTCTTAATGGACCAGTGTTTGTACTTTTTGAATTTCATGGATTGTCTCCGCTCGATGATCTCGATGGAACTCCTGGAATGGCCGCATGAATGTATGAGATTCATGTAATGTCGGCTCTGGTGTCTGCAGGAGAGGTAGGTTCAGCTATCGTATCGGTATTGGCATGATTTTCTTGAGAGTGGATTGGTAGGCGCTGGAGCATTCAAAGGGGGGCTGTGTGGATCAGGGAGGGAAACAGGGGAGAGTTGCTGCTTACCGGGGGATTAAAAACCTTGCCAGACAAACCATGCGCCCACCAGGGCGACGATCGTTCCGCTCACCCGTTTGGCCCACAGCGAGAAACTCGCCACCCCGCGTGCCTTGGCGAACCCCTCGACGAACCCGGTGAAGGTGCCGGCCAGGAGCATGAGCAGGCAGTGGCCGATGGCGTAGCAGAAAAGAAGGGCGATGCCGTAGAAGAGCTGCCCCTTCCCGGCCACGAGGGTGAGGAGTACGACGAGCACCGGCGTCGCACATGGCGAGGAGACGGCACCGAAGAACAACCCCAGCAGGAAAGAACCGGTCACTCCGCCCCGTTTGGGCTTGAAATCCCGCCGGATCGGCAGGCGGATCTCGTACAAGCCCATCATCTGGCCTCCCATGATGAGCGCAATGGCACCCGCGAAGAAGTACCACGCTCCTCCCGTGGTCCCGAACATGGTGCCCAAAAGCCCGGCGGCCGCGCCGAATGCGGTGAAGGTCACCGACAGGCCCGAGACAAAGGCCAGGGAGTAACGAAACGCCTTCCAGCGGTCGCCGTTGCTGTATCCACCGACGAAGCCTACCACCAGCGGAATAGTGGCCAGCACGCAGGGGGAGGCGGAAGAGAGCGCCCCGGCCAGAAACACCGACCCGAAGGCGACCACGGGATAGAGGGTGATGATCTGCTCGATGTTATCGAGGAAGGTCATTTAACTCCTGCCGCTCTCAGCGCATTGACCATTTCCGTTTTTTCCATGAAACCGATGTGACGCTTCACTTCCTTTCCCCGGGCGTTGAAGAAGATCTGGGTCGGGATCATCTGAATGCGGAACTTGTCGGCGGCGCCCCTGTTTTCATGGACGTCGATGAAGAGCACCGACGCCTTGCCGCGGTACTCCTTCGACAGGGATTCCAGGATCGGCGCCATTTTCTTGCAGGGGATGCAGGTGCGGGCACCGAGATCTATCACGACCGGTTTGCCGGAAACCAGAGCCCGCGATACGGCGTCGTCGTGCGCAGACGGCAATTCGGCCCGTGCTGCACCGTAAAACATCAGGAAAATGGCGGCGGTGGCGATGGGAAGTCTCATTGGCAACGTCTCCTGAGTTGAAGTGGGGGGCCTTACAGCATCCCCATGATCTCGACGACGGTGGCTACCTGTCCGGAAGATCTGACCTTGCCGTCGATGACGATGGCTGGGGTGCTCATCACGCCGTACTTCATGATCGAGGGGATATCCTCCACCTTCACCACCTCGGCGTCGACGCCGCTTTCGGCAACTGCTTTCTTCGCGTTCTCATAGAGGGTTTTGCACTTTGCACAACCGGTGCCGAGAATCTCGATTTTCATTTACGGTCTCCTTGTGATCGATGTGGTGCGGCCTTTAGCTTTTCCGGTGCTGCGGGCACCGGCGGGGAGCCCCAGCCGGTTATCTCAAAGAATGGCGTTGAACAGGTACCCGACCATGATGATCGCCACCGCTACGGTGCCGAAAAAGACGGCAAGCAGGCGGTTTTTCAGGACGTTTTTGAGGATGATCGCTTCCGGCAGGGAGAGGGCGGTCACCGCCATCATGAATGCCAGCACCGTCCCCATGGCCATTCCCTTCTCCATCAGTGCGTGGACGATAGGGATCACTCCGGCCGCGTTACTGTAAAGGGGCACTCCCAGCGCCACCGCCACCGGCACGGCGAAGAAGTTGTCCCGCCCGGCCCAGCGTGCCAGGTAGTCGGCCGGGACGTAACCGTGGATGAAGGCCCCCAGGCCGACGCCGGCCACCACGTAGGGCCAGATCTTTTTCAGCAGATCCGAAGTGTACCCACGGGCATAGGCGATCTTGTCCGGGAAGGTCATGGTGGTGATCTCGGTGTTCCCCACCTGCATCTCCCAGACGTAGTCCTGGACGTACTTCTCCATCTTCAGTTTTCCGATGACGATCCCGGCAGCGATCGCCACCAGCAGGCCGGTCCCTATGTAGATAAGGGCTATCTTCCAGCCGAAGAGCCCCCAGAGCATGATCAGCGCCACCTCGTTGACCATGGGGGAGGAAACCAGGAACGAAAAGGTCACCCCCAAAGGGACACCGGACTCGACAAAACCGATGAAGAGCGGCACGGCCGAACAGGAACAGAAAGGGGTGACGATGCCGAGCAGGGCGGCCAGCACGTTGCCGACGTACTCCCGCCGGTGGGAAAGCATCCGTTTGGTCTTTTCCGGGGGGAACGAGGAGCGGATGATCGCCACCACGAATATGATGGTGGCGAGGAGCAGGAAGATCTTCAGGGTGTCGTAGATGAAGAAATCGAGCGCCTCGCCGGCACGGGAACCGGGGACGAGGCCGATGACTCTGAACACGATGTAGTCGGCTAAGCTTTTCAACACCAGCGTACTCCTAAAAAGGGGTAGATAGATTACTCACACCGCATTCAGCAGACTGTGCCGTCCCTGGATTTCCTCTTTTACCACCGCGGTGATGAGGTCCGTGACCGCGAGGATCTCGGGATGCTTGATGGCATAGAAGATCTTCAGGCCGTCCTTGCGGCGGGAGAGGACCCCGGCGGCGAGCATCATGTTCAGGTGGCGGGAGGTGTTGGACTGCTCCTCGCCGATGGCGGGGAATATCTCGCAGACGCACCGCTCTCCGTCCCGGAGGAAATCGACGATCTTAAGCCGGGTGGGTTGGGCCAGGGCTTTCAGGATTTCCGCGCGGAGCTCGACCAGCTCTTTCATGGGTGACCTCCAGTATATATGACTATATAGTCATATAGTCCCGCTTCAGCGGCCTGTCAAGTGTTTTCCCGGCCGGCAACGCGAATGCCATACCCGGCCCGTTATATATAGAGAAATCCGCCAAAAATGACGGCATTGCCTGCCGGATTCCCCGGCCGGATTCCCGGGCGTTCCCGTTTCAATCAGTGCGATAAGGCGCTTGGCCGCTGATGCACCGGCTGGCCTTCTCTGGCGCACTTACTGCTAGACACGAGGGGCAAACCGCAGGTGCCCGCCAAGAAGGGGCGATACAAGGAGAAAGAAGATATCCAAGGGCCTCCGGGAAACATGGAGCGTACGACCGTCGCCGCTCTATGAATCTTCCGCGGGCTCGTTTGTATCGAGGAGAAAAATCGGGCTATGAATATCCTACTCAGCCTCAAGAGCCGGGTGTTAGGTGAAGCGTTGCAGGAGATCCTCGCCAGGGCGGAGCCGGCAGACAAGGTTTTCATCGATAACGGCAGGCACAGGGTAGCGGGAGAGTCTCCGGAGATCGTGATCGCCGACCAGAAAAACATCAAAGCCGAGGTCTTGGCGAAATGGGGTGCAGCCAAGGTTATCCTGCTGGACACGGGATTGCATCAGGACGAAGTGGTTAATACCATTCTGCTGCACAGGCTGCCGGGGGTCATCTCCATCGACGAGGATCTGGCGCTGATGAAAAAAGCCATCAGGGTCGTCCATGGCGGGCAGGTATGGATCAATAACCATAACCTCAAGGCACTACTGTGCAAAGCCGGAACCATGCTCAGAGGCGGCGAAATAGAAAGCGTTAGCCAAAGGGAGCGTGAGATCCTGAAACACCTTACCCTCGGCAAGACGAACCGGGAGATAGCGGAGTCGCTCTACATGAGCGAGCATACCGTTAAGACCCACATGACGCGTATCTTCAGAAAGTTCAAGGTCTCAAACCGCGCCCAGCTCGTCACCTGTCTGCTCGACTCCTCTCACCGATACTCATAAACGTCCCGCCGCGGCCCCCCTCAGGCAACGCCTCACTCCAGGCAACCAAGCAGCTACCGACAAAGACCCGCACTCACAACATAAAGATGATCCGCCGCTCATCTGTCTGCGCGCCTTCGGCGCGTTGTATGCCTTGTGTGTTGGTCTCCCTCCCCTTGGCCCCTTTTTCCCCTGCACGCTTTCCCCCTGCGGACCTCGTCTCCCCCCCCGGCTCTCACCCATTCCCCCCGCATAGTATTACTACCTTGGTCGCGGTTAGTAGTCCTCGCGCCACCGGACCAAAGTACCTGAAATACAGCCAAAAGTCTCATTGTCGGGAGTTGATTGTATGTAACTATAAAGGGGTCCTAGGATTCTGGATCTCGTTTTTGCATTGTCTCTGATTGTCACAGGCGGTTCCTCAAAGCTCGCAACACTAACAGGAGGTAGGTCATGAAAATGGTACTCGCAATGGTAGCTGGTTTGCTCTTACTTGGAATGGCAACGATTTGCGCGGCGGATACTACGAACTCCGCGACCGCCCGGGCCCACGTCAGGGTTGACCCGGACATCGCCGTGGCAGCGCTCACTCCGAACGTCGATATGGGGAGCATCCAGAGAGGCCTGATCAACGGCCAAGTGGACTTCCGCGTCGACGCGAACAAACAGTATGTCGCGCTCTCGGTAGCGGCCTCCAACCTCTACAAGGGCGATGACCCGCTGTACGCGGGCCCTGATGCAGTTGCCCCGATCGCCCTGGTTCCCACGGCGACCATCCAGCCGGATAACGGTACCAACCCCGACACCGGCCTGAACAAGGTTTCCGTGGCCCTCGGCACGGCCGGAACGATCGGTAACTTCCCGTCCTTCGGGAGCTCACCAGTGACCTTCGAGAGCGCCGCCAACGGCCATTTCAGCCAGATCGTGCACACGGCATTCCAGTGGAACCAGGACCAGGTGGAAAAGCCTGCCGGGGATTACAGCGGCGTGGTGCAGCTCGTGGCCACCGTGCTTCCCTGATCAATATAAGCTGAAGCTGGGTGAAGTGACGTAACACGTTTGTGCCGTACTAGATTTCAACAGATCGCGTAAACCGGCTGTGGCAATCGATGTAATTAAGCCGGGGATATGGGAGGAAATAATGAGAATCGCTGCCTTGGTAACGGGCTTACTTGTTTCGGCACTGACTCTTTTTTTCCTGGCGGGCACGGCGCAGGCCGGGCTATCCATATCCCCGGCATTTCTCGAGGTGGACATGAACAAAGGCATACCCTCGGGGCAATTCCAGATCACCAATACCGGCGAGGAGGTGGAAAGATACCGGGTGAAGATGGTGTATTTCACCTTCGGACCCGACGGCACGTTTCGGGAACTTCCCCATGACGAACACTCGCTGGCCCAATGGATGAAGTTCAACCCCAAGGAGTTCGCCATTCCTCCCAAATCGCGCCAGGCGGTGCGCTTTTACATACCGAGCCACGGCAAACTGAGAGACGGGGAGTACTGGGCGGCCATGCAGCTTGAATCCTTGAAGACCACCGAAGCGCGTGCCTCAGACGACCGGGGAAGAAACTTCCGGTTCCAGGTGATACCGAGCATCCTGGTGCCGATTTTCGCCACCTTCGGCGAGGTGAGGTACATGGGGGTGATGAAGGATACCAAGATAGTGAGCCGGGGGAACCAGCACGGGCTGGAGACGGTCATCGTCAACACCGGGCAGGGGCGCCTGTTCGTGGAGGGGGAGTATGAACTGCTGGGCGAATCCGGGGAGGTCGAGGCGAAGGGACCCCTGGGGAGGGCCTATGTGATGCCGAACTCGGAGCGCGTCATACTCGGGGAGATCAAGGAACCGATCTCGGACGGCATGCACACGTTACGGGTCATCTACAGGTCGAGCCAGTTGAAACAGCCTCTTTTCGAGGAGATCCGGCTGCACCAGGGCGCAAGCATATAAAAGCCATCGAAACGGTGCCCCGACGACCATGGGGCCCGATTGCCAACCGTAGGGGGGCCGTCCCCACCACGGCGCGGGAATTCCGCCATGCTCCGGGATCACCCCCAAAAAACCGTCATGGCGGCCATCGTCGCCTTCGTCTTGCCTTGGGGAGCGGTCCCTGTCTGCGCGGCGGCTCCGGGAACCGTGTCCGGCGGCAAAGCTGCGCAGTCAAACGTGACCTTGACGGTCGCACCATCTCCCCCCGACGGCAACAACCCCGCCAAAGCCGCCTCCCTTAACGAGTTGCAGGTGGTCGGATTTTCCATAAACGGCAACTCCCTCTGGCAGAAAAAATCGATCGGCGACCTGGATGTGATCGTAACCCCTCCGGGCAAACGTTACCTGCCGCTATTCAGGCTGCTGAAGCTCCTGGACATAGACAGGAAAGAGGATGGGGGCACGGTCACCTTCCAGCCGGACGGGATGCCCTTCGTCACCCTGGACCGTGTCGCCAAGACCTACGCCGTCGACAAGCGCACAAGGTCCATCGACCTCATTGAGGCCAGGTCCGAGGCCAGCAGGGAACAAGATATCTATCTGCTTCCCGAAGCCTTGGCCGAGCTTTTCGGCATCGAGCTGGCGTGGAGCGAGGCGAACTACGAATTCGTCGGCCATACGGCCCGGAAACTTAGGATCTGGAAAAGCTCCTCAAAGTCCGCCCACGAATTACTGGTCCAGGATGTCCCGACCAATCTCCCGGAAATGCACCCTCAAGCCACACCGAAAAGAAACGGTCTCGACTTCGCGGAACTCTCCTTCCGGACCAATTTCAGCGTCGACAACAACTTTGCGGCCAAGCAGGGGAGCCTGGACAACATGAATCAGGTTTTCTGGGGGAGTTTTCTGGGGAGCGCCTACAAACTTCATTTCGCGGAAAGAGAGATCGACTTCGGCGGCCAGAGAAGCCAGTTGGCCGGCGCGGGGGTGATGCTCTACCGAGGGGAGTGGAACAAGCGATATTCCAACCTGGAGCTAAGCGTAGGCGACAGCGCCTTCGGCTTGAGCGACCTGTCCTTTCCCAGCGTGCGGATCACCGGCGTCCGGATCAACGGCCTGGCGGGATATTGCGCGGCGGAGAACTTAAGCGACCGCTCCAAGCTCGGGCAACTCGACTACTTCGTCCAGCCCCAGGTTTTCGAAGGGGTCGCTCCCCGCGGCGCGCAGGTGGAACTGAGGGTGAACGGCAGAATGGTGGAGACGCAGGAAGCGGTGCCCGCCGTCGATTCGGAGCTCGGCGCCGGAGTCTACCGCTTCAGTGACGTGATCCTCGCGCCGGGTAGCCTGAACGAGATCCTGATCACCATCACCGACGGCAACGGCCTGAAAACCTATGTCAAAAAGGAGCTGCTGGGGAGCACCCTCTTCCTGCCGGCCGGCAAGCTGGCCTACCTCGCGGGGGCGGGGACCAACCGGGACATCCTCACCTGGCATACCCGCGGCATTTTCACCGGCGGACGCGCGCTCTACGCCGTCAACGACCACTTCACCATCGGCTCCAGCCTTGGCTATCAGCAGGATCTGTTCAGCCAGTGGGCGCTCGACCCGTTCAATCCGCAACGTCAGTTTCCGGATGCCGGCGGCAACGCGGGGGGGGAGTTTCTCTGGAAGCCGGTCAGCTACCTGGTGCTCGGGGGGGATTCCGCCTTCAGCAACGGCACCAACCGCAAATACGGCACCTCCTACGACGGCTTGGCGGCCAAGCTGAAGGCGAACCTTTATCCCAGCCGAGAGATGCAGATACTCACCCAGTACTTCCGCTACGGAGGCAATTTCTTCAACGGCCAGAACGCCCTGCTGCACGACCGCCAGGGGTACAGCGTGAACGGCAGTTGGAAGTTCCACCCCGACTGGACGCTCAGGGGGGTGCATGCCGACATCAGCAACAACCTGGCTCACAAGGAAGCACAGACTCTCGATATGAGTCTGCAAAACCTGGAAATCAGCTCCAATGCCATACCGCATACCACCGTCACCGCCTCGGTAAACAGGACGGCAGCCAATTGGGAGACGGAAAAGATCATTTACATACTGAAGCTGTACGCCCTGGTGACGCCCAGGGTCATGCTCAGCGGGGCGGTGGCGATGGGCGATTCCCAGTACCTGGCCGGCAATACGGATTTCGCCAACGGCATCAACATCACCGGCCTGGCCGTCGAGGACCCGTCGTCATTCGTGACGCTCGCCGTCTCGACCAGCGAACGAAACGAGCTGGACCTCACCTATGCCCAAAGCTTCCACCAGGAAAAGATCATCTTCACCCATAAATACAGAAACTCCCAATCGTCGTTGAGAACCAAAACCGATGTAGGTTACGACACGGTTGCCTGCAGCTCCATCGTCAAGAACCGGTCCACGTATCTGCTGGACCGTTTCGGAGACAAAAGTCTCGAGCTCACCACCAACTACGAGAACAAAATCCTGTCCATGGTGCTGTCCTTCAACTTCGTCGGGTTGTTCGATTTCCACAACCGGGTTCCCGCCCCGGTCACCAGCCGGTACATCCAGCCCGACAACGGTTCGGTGACGGGGAGGGTTTTCATCGACTACAATGCAAA
This sequence comes from Geomonas sp. Red276, assembly GCF_054784495.1. Lineage (NCBI taxonomy): Bacteria > Pseudomonadati > Thermodesulfobacteriota > Desulfuromonadia > Geobacterales > Geobacteraceae > Geomonas > Geomonas sp. Red276. The sequence continues at coordinate 102,352 of NZ_BLXW01000009.1, read as the reverse complement.
CGGGGAGCCGGACCCGGGAGAGCCGGGGCTGGCCAACGTGAAGGTGATCCTGGGGGGGAACAGTTGCCTGACCGACGCGAACGGCTATTTCAGGCTTCCCAATTCGGGTGAGATGGGAAGCGGCCGGGTGTTCATCGATCTCGCCACGGTGCCCGCCATCTACTCGCCGACCCACGGCCTGCAAAAGGCATACATCGTGCCCGGGATAGTGACCGAGGTCGACCTGGGCGTCACCCCGGTGATCTCCCTGTCAGGGGTGGTGGTCTCCGGGGGGGTGGGGGGCGAGAAGAGGAGCAAGCCGCTCTATGGTGTGCGTGTCTTCGCCACCAAGCCGGGGGACCGGAAGGTTTGGGCCGAATCGTCGACCGCAGGCGACGGCAGCTACTACCTGGGGGATCTGAGGCCGGGGAGATACTTGGTGCAAATCGACAAGGAGTCGCTGCCGGTCAACACCGCCGCGGAGAGCCCTGCCCGGGAAATCGAGATCGCTCCGGGCAGGGAGCCGCAGGAGCTGAAAATGGCCCCCTTCACCTGCACCGTTGCCCCGGCAAAGGTGATAGAGCCGCCTAAATGAACACCTCCCCCCCCTGAGGGAGGGGCCGGGAGGCTCCGCGTCGCGGATCTGAAAAAAGAGCCACCAGCCGGATACTATCCCCCCCTACGTTATTGCACGGCTGCTGCCTTTTCGGCGGTAGCTGCCCCGTAAACCACGCACTGTTTGCCGCCGGGACCCATGAAATATGGATGCCACATGGGGCCATACCGGCCACGGCCGTGATTGCGATAAACAATGGAGCTGGCCGTCCCGCCCATGGCGATGACCATCTTGATCATGGCGATACAACGGCGATTTGTGGGGGTGCGTGGTGGTGGGTGTTGTTGTAGGCCCTACAGAGGCATGCCGAGGCGGCGCATCTTCTCGACCAGGGTGGTGCGGTTGATGTTCAGCATGGTTGCGGCGCGGGCCTTGACGCCGCCGGAGAGCTGGAGCGCCTCGCTGATCATCCGCTTCTCGATCTCGCTGATGGTCCGCACCATGTCGATGCCGCTCGTGGTGACACTGGTGGTGCCACCTTCGAGGTAGTTCTTGGTCACGTTGGCGGGGAGGTCCCTGAGGGTGATGAGGTCCCCCTCGGTGAGGGCAACCACCCGTTCGATGATGTTCTCCAGTTCGCGGACGTTGCCGTTCCACGGGTAGGCCTCCAGCGCTTCCAGCGCCTCCTTTTCGAGCTGCATGATCGGGCGCTGCATGGCGTGGCAGTTCTTCTCCAGGAAGTGGCGGGTGAGGGGGAGAATGTCCTCGATCCGCTCCCTCAAGGGAGGGATTATCAGCGGGATGACGTTGAGGCGGTAGAAGAGATCCTCGCGGAAGTTCCCGCGGGTGACCTCTTCCTCCAGGTTGACGTTGGTAGCCGAGACGACCCTGACGTCGAGTTTGATCTGCTTGTTGGAGCCGACCCGCTCGACCTCCTGCTCCTGGAGGACCCGCAGAAGCTTGGTCTGCAGGTGCATGGGGAGTGTGCCGATCTCGTCGAGGAAGATGGTCCCCTGGTTGGCGGCTTCGAACTTGCCGACCTTCTCCTTGAGGGCGCCGGTGAAGGCCCCCTTGGCGTGGCCGAAAAGCTCGCTCTCCAGGAGGTTCTCGGGAATGGCGGAGCAGTTGACCGCCACGAACGGCTTGTCCTTGCGGCTGCCGTTGAAATGGATCGCCTTGGCGACCAGTTCCTTGCCGGTCCCGGATTCGCCCAGGATGAGGACGGTCGAGTCGGTCTTGATGATCCGCTTCATGCGGGAGAAGAGCTGCTGCATCGGCTGGGAATTGCCGATGATGTTGGAGAACTCGTAGCGCTCCCTGAGCTGCTTCTTCAGGTAGACGTTCTCCTCCAGGAGCGCACCCTTTTCGAGCGCCTTGTCGATGATGATGCGGAGTTCCTCTATGTTGAGGGGCTTGGTGATGTAGTCGAAGGCGCCCTTTTTCATCGCCTCGACCGCACTCTGCGCGGAGGCGTGACCGGTGACCAGGATGACTTCGGTGCGGGGGGAGTCCTGCTTGACCTTGGTGAGGATGTCGATACCGCTCAGGTCGGGGAGGAAGAGGTCGGTGATGATGATGTTGAACTGCTCGCCGGATAGGATCTCAAGCGCCTCTTTCCCGCTCGAGCACCCCTTCACCTGGAAGTTAGCCCCCTTCAACAGGATTACCAGCGCCTCCCGGCTTCCCTGCTCGTCTTCTATAATGAGAATCTTTGCGGTCGGTTTCATATTAAAAAGTCCCCATTACTTAAGCCTTGTAGATACCACAGGTTGCGGGGACAAGGCAACAACAAACAGGGGGATAAACAAGTTCTAGGTTCCATGTTCTAGGCTCTAGGTTACAACCATTGGCGGCCGGCCTTGCCGCCCTTATGAACGGTTCCGGGTTAGCAGCGTGTCGCGGATCCTCCCTCACCCGGCCTTCGGTCACCTGTCCCTGTGTTTATCTCCCCTCGCCCCCACCGGGGGAGAGGGGAGGGTGTGAGGGAAGGGGGCGAAGGGTTTATGTTTGGGGGCCGCAGTCAACCTGGAACCTGGAACCTGTTCCTGGAACCTGTTTCAAGTATTGCTTTGCCGATGGGATAGGATATTATTGATGGCGGCAAGGTCATGTAATCACAAGGGGGAAATCGAATGTTCACCGACAAGCTGCGCACGGCCATGAACAAACAACTCAACAACGAGTTCTACTCGGCCTATCTTTACCTCTCTATGTCTTCCTATGCGGGGGCTATCGGGCTGAAAGGTGCCGCCAACTGGTTTTACGTCCAGTACCAGGAGGAGATGGTTCATTGCATGAAGTTCTTCTCGTTCATAAACAGCCGCGGCGTGAACGTGGAGCTCGGCCAGATAGCGGCACCTCCCACCAAGTTCAAGAGCCTTTTGGACATGTTCCAGAAGACTCTCAAGCACGAGGAGTCCATTACCGCCTCGATCAACGACCTGACCGACCTCGCGCTTTCCGAGAAGGACCACGCGACCCACATCTTCCTGCAGTGGTTCGTCACCGAGCAGGTCGAGGAGGAGGAGAACGACCGCGACATCATCGGCAAGCTCAAGCTGATCGGCGACAACGGACAGGGGCTTTTGCAACTGGACAACGAACTGGCCACCAGGGTTTTCGTCCCGCCGCCGACCACCGCCGCCTAAAAACCTCCCTCACCCGGCCTTCGGCCACCCTCTCCCCTGTTTTTATCTCCCCTCGCCCCCATCGGGGGAGAGGGACAGGGTGAGGGGGCGGTTGGGGCGAGGGTATAAATAAAAAGAAAGGGCCGGGAGATGTCTCCCGGCCCTTTGCCGTTTCAAATGGTGGATCGAGCGCCCCGTTACGATTTCACGATCTTGGCGTTCTTCTTCAGCTCTTCGATGAAGGAGGAAAGGGCCTTCTGAACCTTCTGCCGCTTCAGGTAGGAGTCGATTTTCTCCTTTACGTCCTCGAACTTCTCGGTCTTTCCTTCCTTCTTCTCGACCAGCTTGATGATGTGGTAGCCGAAGGTGGTCTCCACGACGTTGCTGATCTCGCCCGGCTTCATGGAGAAAACCGCCTCGTCGAACTGGGGGACCATCTGGCCGCGGGTGAATTCACCAAGGTCGCCTCCCTGGGCGGCGCTGGGGCAGCTCGATTCCGCCTTGGCCAAGGCCGCGAAGTCCTCGCCGGCCTTGACCCGTTTCAGGATCGCTTCCGCCTTCTCCTTGGCCTTCTTGCGGTCCTCGGGGCTCGTCTTCTCGTCGGCGCCGATCAGGATGTGGCTGGCACGGGCTGATTCCGGCTTCTTGAAGTAGGCGTCGAGGTTCTCTTTGTAGAAGGCCTGCGCCTCGGCATCGGTCACCGTTGCCTGACTGGCGAACCGGGTGTCGATGAAGTTGGAGATCATGATGTCCTTGCGGGTGAAATCCAGCATGTCCTGCGGGGTAAGTCCGACCTGGGACAGGGCTTTCTGATACTCTTCGTCGGTGGCGAAACGGCTCTTACTCTGGGCCAGTTTCTCCGCCACCTTCTTGTCGAGGTCTTTTACCTCGACCTTCTGGGCCTGCTCGTACATGAGCTGGGCGGAGATCAGCTGCTCGAGGGCGGCTGCGGTCGCCTGCTCGCGGATCTGCGCCACGGCTGATTCGGGAACCTTGTTTTGCATCAGGAGGACTTTGACCGCCTGGTCGAGCTCACGGCGGGTAATGGCGACCCCGTTGACGGTGGCCACCGGGGAAGATGGGGCTGCCGCGGCTGCGGTTTCGGTGCCCTTGGCGGCTTGGGCGGGTGCCGTCTTGGCGGCCGGCTCTTCGGCGAGGGCGGGTACGGTAGTCATGAACAGCAGGGCGAGCGCCGCGGGGGCGAGTCCTTTGAAGGAAAGCATGCGATCTCCTTTATTGATTGTGATTTGGCGATACTAGCATTTGCGGGTGAGAATTTACACTCTAAAGATTTCTCCCCATTGAAAAAGGGAAGGGGAGAGGGCAGTGACAATATTTTTATCGTGATAGGGGGTTTAATTGCGCCGCGGAATATGGTAATGAATATGCGTCATGACAGGCTGGACCATCTCAACTACACACGGAGCGAACAACATGTCCAAGAAATCCGAGCAGGCTCTTTTAGCATTTCTGGCCGGGGCTGCGGTGGCAGCTGGTGCGGCACTTCTCTTCACTCCCAAGACCGGCCGCGAGGTGCGGGAAAAGCTGGGCGAGGCCAAGGACGAGGCGCTCGATAAGCTGAAACAGAAAATCAAGGGACGTGGCCGCAAGGGCGAACAGATGAACTACGACGGCGGCGACTGCTGGATCTAAAGGCCAGAAACTGTTCTACGTCTAAACGCTAAAAACTGTTCTACGTTCTATGTTCTTGGTTCTAAGTTAAAGGGCAGATGCTCCACCTGGAACCCGAGCCTGAACTTAGGACCTGTTTTTGAGGCCGATGGTCTCACAACTTAGAACGTAGAACATAGAACCTTATAAGAAGTCGTCTCTTATAACTTGTTTTCCCTCTTCACCCTTTCCAGGTACTCCTTGATGGCCAGCGGGCTCTCCATGGCCAACACCTGATCGGCGATCTCCCTGGCGCGCGCCAGGGAGATCCGCCTGATCGCTTCCTTCACCCTCGGGATGTTGGGCGCCGAAAGGCTGAACGTCCTGATCCCCAGCCCCATCAGCAATACCGCGTCCACCGGGTCTCCCGCCATCTCGCCGCAGACGGTGGCCGGCTTTCCTGCCCCGTCCGCCGCTTCGGCAACCCGCCGTATCGATTTGAGCACCGCCGGGTGGTGCTGGTCGTACCACTTCTTCACCCGCGGGTTGTTCCGGTCGCACGCCAGCGTGTACTGGATCAGGTCGTTGGTCCCGATGCTCAGGTAATCCACCTCTTTCGCCAGCATGTCCGCCACCAGCACCGCTGCCGGCAGCTCCACCATTACTCCCAGCCCGATCTGCGGGTCGAACGGCTTTCCCTCCCGCGTCAGCTCTTCCTGGATCTCGGAGACGATCTCCTTGATCCGCCGCACCTCGTCCACGCTGGAGATGAGCGGGAACATCATGTTGCACTTTCCGTAGGCGGAGGCCATCAGGATCCCGGCGACCTGCTCCCGGAAGATGTCCTCCCGCTCCAGTGATATCCGGATGGAGCGCCACCCCAGGAAGGGGTTGTCCTCCTTGGGGTGGGGGAAATATGACAGTCCCTTGTCGCCGCCGATGTCCAGCGTCCGGATGGTGACGGGAAGCCCCTCGAATCCCTCCAGCATCTTCCGGTAGATCCCCGCCTGCTCGTTTCTCCCCGGAAAGGCGCTCCGCGCCATGAACGGGAATTCGGTGCGATAGAGCCCCACCCCCTCCGCGCCGTTCAAAAGCGCCACCTTCAGCTCGCTGATCAGTCCGACGTTGGCCAAAAGGGCGATCCGGTGGCCGTCGGTGGTCTCGGCGGGAAGGTCGCGGATCTCCTCCAGCTCGCGCTGCTTCTGGTCGAACTCGCTAAGGAGCCTTTCGTATTCGGTCTTTACCGTGCTGTCGGGGTTGACGAAGACGAACCCCGAGGTGCCGTCGATGATCACCTCGCTTCTCGCCCCCACCTGCTTCAGGAGCCCCTCGACGCCGAAGACCGCCGGGATTCCCAGGGCGCGCGCCATGATCGCCGCGTGGGCGTTGGCGTTCCCCTTCTCGGTGGCGATGGCGATCACCTTGCCGCGGTCCATGTAGGCCATGTCCGAGGGGAGGAGTTCGCGGGCGATCAGTACCCGGTTGTCCTTGAGTTTGCCGCGGCTTCGGTGGCTGCCGTTGAGCGCGTTGCAGATGCGGCGGCCGATGTCCTCCATGTCCGCGGAACGCTCCCTGAGGTAGGGGTCCTCCATCCGGTTGAAGGCGGCCACGTAGTCGGCCACCACCTCACCGACCGCGCGCAGGGCGCCGAGCCCCCCTTCGATAAGGTTGGTGATCTTCCCGATGAAACTGCGGTCCTCGAGGATCATGAGGTGGCTGTGGAAGATGGCGGCATCCGCCTCCGAGAGGATCTGGCTGACCCGCTTCTCCATGTAGATGGTCTGGATGCGGGCCTTTTCCAGCGCCTGGAGGAAGCGCTGATGTTCCTCGGCCTTCGGGCGCACCCGCTCGATCACCGCCTCCTCCGGCCCGGGGCTCAGTACCGAGACCTTCCCGGCGGCGAATCCCGGGGAGATGGCGATCCCGAGCAGGGCGGTCTGTCCGGCTGCGCTCCTGCGCTCCTTTTTCGGGGAGAGGATCTCCTTCCCTTTCTGGAGGCGTTCCACTTCGGCCTGGAAAAAGGCGCGCTCCTCCTCCTTCTTGTGGACGGAGTCGAGGAGCTTGGCGTTGGAAACGATGGTCGAGATCTGCCAGGCGATGGTGGAGACGGCGGAGATTTCCTGCGGGGTGAAGGTGCGGGCCTCGCGGTTCTGGATGACGATGACCCCCATCGGGTTGTTGCGTTCGAAGAAGGGGACACCGAGGAAGGAGAGGACCTTCTCTTCCTTGGTCTTTCTGAAGTACTTGTAGCGGGGGTGCAACGGGGCGTTGTCGGTGGCCACCACTCCCCGCTGCTCGACGGCGAGGCCGGTGAGACCCTCGGAGATCTTCATGGTGATACCGACCGAGAGCCGGGAGAGGCCCCTGGTGGCGTGGAGCTTCAGGGTTTCCCCATCCTCCTCCAGGAGGTAGATCGAGCAGACGTCGGAGGCGAGCCGCTTGGCTACCAGGTTTACGATGTTGTCCAGTGTCTCCTGCAGGTCGTGGGAGTGGAGGATCAGTGCGCTGATGTCCTCCAGCGTCCTCAGTCCCAGCTGCTCGCCGCTCTCCTCAGGCATTCGCTCCCCTTCATCGCGACCTCCGCCCGGTAACGGTGCTCACGGGCCGGAGGGTTCTGTCATTGCTGCACGTGCGGCGGATCTCTGTGGTAGGCCGGACGTAGTATCATATACGTAAAAGAAAATGTGAAGCGTTTTATTGCCGATTTCTGCCTGATTTCTTGGAAAGGAGGAGGTTCTCTGTTATAGTGTCCGCCAATGATTGACAGTTCAATGGGGAGGTGGCAATGGCACCGACATACGAGGATGCGCTGGCAGACGGCATTGCCCTGATGGAATCGGGAGATTACGCGAAAGCCGTCGAGGCGTTCAAACGTTGTGTATCGCAGGACCCGGCCAACGCCGAGGGATATTTCTACCTGGGCGAGGCGCTTTCGGAAGCGGGGAAGGGCGAGGAGGCGATCGCCGCGCTGAAGAAGGGGCTCGAGCTTGCCCCCGGGGACCTGGACGGCCTCACCGCCCTGGGTGACGTCTATTTCGAGGCGGGCCGGCACAAGGAGGCCCTCGGCTGCTACCGGAAGGTGACCGAGCTGCAGCCCAAGGAGTGCGACGGTTACGTCAGCATGGGGCTCGTCTACAACGCCATGGAGCGGACCGACGAGGCACTGAAAGCCTTCGAGAGGGCGCTAGAGCTCGATCCCAATAACGTCTTCGCCCTCAACGCCATGGGGGATCTGTACTACGGGCTGGGTGACAACGACAAGGCGATCGCGAGCTACAAGCGCGGCATCGAGATCGATCCCAACGACGCCACCGCCCGCTTCAACCTGGGGGAGCTCTACTACGACATGGAGGATCTCGCTGCCGCCGAGCGGGAGACCCTGGAGGCCATCCGGCTCGATCCCGACTTCACCATGAGCTACCTGACGCTCGGCAACATCTGCATCGACCAGGAGCGGACCGCCGACGCCATCAAGTTCTTCGAGACCTACCTGAAAAAGGAGCATTCCCCCCAGGCCCGCGAGATGATCGCCGAGGTCAAGGCGGTGGTGGAAGGGCTCAAGGAGGAGCTCAAAGGGTAGGGCAGGGGCACCGACAACCCCATCCTCACCCTGTCCCTCCCCTTGAAGGGGAGGGGACCCGTTGTCTTACAAGAGACCCCATGTGGTCGCCTCCTCTTCTTTAGAGGGGGCGGCACATGGGGTCTTTTCGTAGGGTGGGCACCCCGTGCCCACGCGGTCTCTGCACACCACACCTACTCTCCCTCCCCTTCAAGGGGAGGGTGGGGGTGAGGATGGGGGGGCCGACGACGGTGTGGTCCGGCTACCCCTTGATCTTCCCCCTGATCGCCTCGATGACATGGTGGGCGTCGTTGACCGCGGTATGGATCAGGTTGGGGTGGCGCTCCTCCTGGATCGACCCCTGGCTGATCCGCATGTACGAAGGGGAGATGGCCCCGCCGATCACGTAGACTCCCTTCCTGGTGGATTCGAATTCCGAGGTCAAAAGGAGCAGCCGGTCTCCTTCCTTGGCCACCTTGCAGACCCCCTCGGCGCAGGCGATGGTCTGCACCCCGACCCGGTCGAAGACGGAAATCGGTCCCTGGCTCCCGATGCAGGCGATCACGTTCTTCATCGGGAAACTCATGGCGTGATAGCGCTCGATACCGCCGGGGAGCTTGTCTTCGCTCACCCGGATCACCAGCCGGTCCACCCCCTCGTCGTCCACTTCTCCGATCCTCGGGGTAGCGCCCGGCAGGAGCCTGATGTTCCCGCCCAAAAGGATCTCTTCGCCCAGCCTCTGGGCCGTCTCCTTGTTCACGTCGAAGGTCTCGGCCACGTGGGCCCAGTAGACCGGTTCCTTGTCGTTTTCGCTCCGCTTGGCCTTCAGGATCGATATGATGACGTCGGCCGCCGAGTTCCCGCCGCCGATCACCAGGGTCCGCACCCCGAGGTATTTCCTCGGATCGTCCAGGGTCTTGGCCACCATCTTGGCGTCGCCGTAGACGGAGAGCTCCTTGGGGATCGAGCTGCCGAAGGCGAGCAGCACCTTCCTGGCCCGGAAGATCCCCTTGCTGGTGACCACCTTGAGGTGATCCCGGGCGTCCTCGATGTCCTCGAAGGCGGTCTCGGTCACCACGTTGAGATTTTCGTGCTGGACGAAATGCTGCACGTACTGGATGTACTTCTCCACGGTGACCGGCTTGTCGGGGGGGCGTAACTCCTCCACCAGGAAGGGCTCCGGATCCTCCTTCGGCTTGGAGGGGTAGACGTTTTTTCCTTCCGGATAGGTAGTCGATATGCCGTGGAAGACGGCTTTGCCGGCTTCGATCAGAAGGTGGGAGAGGCCGTTTTTGTGGGCGAGGTAGGCTGCCGCCACCCCACCGGGGCCTCCGCCCACGATGACTACGTCGTATGTCTTTTCCATGGTGCTCCTTGGATTAATGGGTTTCTCTCCGATTATACACTCATGAGATGTTTGCCGCCAGAAGAGAAGCGCCCCGGGCTTAGGCCGTTAACAGGGGAGGGGAGGGGGGCGGGTCCGCTTGGCAAAATCGCGCCATAGGGTACTATTTACCCATTGCGACACCATCAGACGGTTAAAAGGAGGACCGTATGGCTGAAAGAGAGAGCAACAACATAATGACCGGCGCGATGATGCTGATCGTCGGCGGCCTGATCGGCGCCGGGGTGGCACTGCTTTATGCCCCGCAAAGCGGTGACAAGACCCGCAAGGAACTCGGCAAGTACGCGAAGAAGGCCCGCAGGAGGACCCGTGACGCGGTCGAGGCGGTGGAGGATTTCACCGAGCAGGTGACCGACATGGCGGAGGCCGTGGGCGACCGCGCCGCCGAGATTCTCGATAAAGGGAAAGATATGGCCTACGGCGCCAAGAAAGGGCTCCTCAAGGCGATGGCGGAGGGTGAGAGCCGCCTGGAAAAACAGCGTAACCGCCTCATGAAGATGATCGGCTAAGGCTTTTCGGCGCCACGCAGGGTGATGTCGCCGTACCAGGCGGTGACCTCATCCTGCGTGTCGTCGGTATCGGTCATGATCGCCACCCCCCCCATGAGGGGGGGCTCCTCTCCGAAGATCCTCTTGTAATCCTCGTAGACGTTCCGCTCCTCGCTGACCCACTTCCCGACCTTTTCGTCCCCGCTTTCCACCGCCACGATCACCGAATTCGCGGCGTGCGGGCTCTTCGCCTCGCTTCCTTTCGGCATCTTGGCGCTCCAGACGTAGTTGATGGCCCGCATTCTCCAGAAGAAGGTGCGGGGGAAGATCACGTAGACGCGCGCGGCGAAGTCGTTTCCCTGCTTCTTGGAGACGTCCTCGCGCTGAAGGGTGTGCTCGATCTTCCAGCTCCAGGAGAGGAGAGGGTACTTCCTGGTGTCGACCGAAAGCTTCTTGATCTTGCCGGAGGCGGCCTTGTTGGCGTGGGCCTTGAGGACGCCGTCCTCGATGGTGTAGACGGTCTTACCCTTGACCGCCTTGTCGCTCCAGCCGGTCATGTCGGCATGCGAGAAGCGCCCCACCGGGATGTCGGCGGCGGGAGTCGAGGTGGCGGCAAGGATCAGGGCGGAGAAAAGGAGATTGTTCAACATGGCGTGCCTTTCCGTTTCCCCTTCGCTGGGAGGGGGGAGCCATTTCTTCTGGAGATTGGCAACGGTTGCGATGGAGGTCTCTTCTCCTTCATGGAGAAGGGGAGGATGAGGATGAGGTTGGGAGCATCCCCCTCCCGGTTGCCACGCCTTCCGGGAGGGGGATGTGAGTCACGGACTGTGGAGGGGGATTAGATCCCCTTGCCGGTCAGCTTGACCAGCGCCTCCATGTACTTGTCGGCGGTCTTCTGCACGATTTCGGCGGGAAGGGGCGGGGCCGGCGCGGTCTTGCCCCAGTCGAGAGTCTCCAGGTAATCGCGCAGGAACTGCTTGTCGAAGGAGGGCTGCGGACCGCCCGGCTTGTAGCTCTCCTTGGGCCAGAAGCGGCTGGAATCGGGGGTCATGCACTCGTCGATGATGATCAGCTCGTCGTTGTAGATGCCGTACTCGAACTTGGTGTCGGCGATGATGATCCCCTTCTCGTCGGCGATGTCGCGGGCCTTCTCGTAGATGGCCAGGGTTACCTCGCGCACCTTCTCGGAGATCTCCTGGCCGCAGATCTCGGCCATCTTCTCGAAGGAGATGTTCTCGTCGTGGGTCCCGAGCTCGGCCTTGGTGGAGGGGGTGAAGATCGGCTGCGGGAGACGGTCGCTCTCCTTGAGCCCGGCCGGGAGCTTGATGCCGCAGATGGCGCCGGTCTGCTGGTAGTCCTTCCAGCCGCTACCGGAGATGTAGCCGCGCACGATGCACTCGGCCGCCAGGGGCTTGGCCTTTTTGACCAGCATGGAGCGGCCGGCCAAGACGTCGGCGTAGGGCTGGCACTCCTTCGGGAAGTCGGCCACCTCGGTGGAGATGATGTGGTTCTTGATGATCCCTTCCATCTGGCGGAACCAGAAGGCCGAGATCTGGGTCAGGACGTACCCCTTGTTGGGGATCCCTTCGTTCATGATGACGTCGAATGCGGAGATCCGGTCGGTGGTGACGATGAGCAGCGCCTCGCCCAGGTCGTAGATGTCGCGCACCTTGCCGCGGGCAGCCAGCTTGAGTCCGGGGAAGTCCGTGGTAAGTACCGGTTTCGTCATTTGTTTTTCTCCTTTGCCTTTGTATGCATGTGCTCGTGAAACGATGAAAGGTGAAGAGCGAACCTTTCGCCCTCCACCTCGCAACGTAAAAAGAACCAGCTGTTTTTACCGATACGGCCCGTTACTACTCGCCGAAAACGGCGGTGTTGATCTTGTGCTACTCGCCGAGTACGGCGGGGTTGATCTCGATCTTGGCCTTGGCCCTGAGGTCCTTCAGCCACGCTTCAAGCGCCTGCTGCTGCTTCTTCGGAAGCAGGCTCTGCCTGATGCTTTCCTTCTTGCCGGCCAGGTCGGTGAGCGGGGCCTCGATCCTGTTCTTCAGCTTGACGGCGTACCAGGTATCCCCCACCTTCACCGCCTGCTTGGCGACCGGCGCCGCGGTGGTCAGGGCGAAGGCCTGCTCCATCAGCTCGGGAGAATTGCCGATGCCGGGGATGGAGCCCTGCGGGTTGTAGCCGAAGCTCGCGGTGTCCTTGGTGGAGATCCCCCCCTTGGCCAGCTGGGCGAGCGCCTCCTCGGCCTTCTTCTTGGCGACCTCGGCGGCCTTGGCTGCCAGCGCCTTCTGCTCGACTGCGCTCCGGATCTGGGCCAGCGGAGGTACGGCGGCCGGCTTGCGGTCGGTCACCTTGAGGATGTAGATGCCGTCGGCGGTTTCCACCGGGCCACCCAGCTCACCCTGCTTGAGGGCCATGGCGCGGGAGACGAGCTCGGTCTCGGAGGCGATGGCGGCGGCGGGAGCCTGGGCGGTGAAGAGCGGGGTCTGCTGGACCTTGGCCCCCAGCTCGGCGGCGGCGCCGTCGATGTCTGCCTTGGTCTTGAACTTGTTCGCCGCGTCGGCGGCCTTCTCGTAGGCCTGCTTGGCGGCCTTCTGTTTGATGGCGTCGGCGGTGGCCTTCTCCTTCACCTGTTCGAACGGGAGTATACCACCCTTCCCCTGGTAGCGATCGATGTTCTTCTGGTAGTAGGCCTGGGCCTCCTCCGGGGTCACGGTGACGTTGGAGGCGACCTGGGCCGGGGTCACCTTGGCAAAGGCGACGCTGACCTGTTCCGGGGTCTTGAAGTCGTTCTGGTGTGCCTGCAGGTAGCTGGTGAGCTCCTGGTCGGTCAGCTTGATGCTCCCCTTGACGTCGGCCGGGGAGTAGGCGACGTACTGGAGCGACAGCTTGTCGTTCTGCTTTTTGTAGGCGTCGGTGACTTCCTGATCGGTCACCTTGGCGGCGTCGGTGATCTTGGTGCGGGCCTTCTGGACGAGGAGTTCCTGCTGCTGGGCCTCCTCGAAGGCGGCGGGGGTCAGGCGGTTGGCCCTCAGGGTAGCCTGGTACTGGTCGAAGTTGAAGGCGCCGTCCTTCTGGAAGGCCGGGACCTTGGCGATCTCGGCGGCGACCTCGTCGTTGCCGACGCTGATCCCCATCCGCTTGGCTTCCTTCATGATCAGCACGTTGTCGATCAGGGAGTTGAGGGTCATCTTCTTGAGACCCATCTGCTTTTCCATCTCGGGGGAGAGTGAGCGGCCGTAGATCTGCTCGTAGACGTTGCGGTTGCGGTAGTAGGCCTTCTCGAACTCATCCAGCGAGATCTTCGTTCCGTCAACTTTGGCAGCGAACCCGGCAGGTCCGCTCTGTTTGTCGCCGCCCCGGCCCCAGACCAGGAAGATGGTGCCTATGAAGGAAAGCACGATCACAATGAAGACAATTTTGATGACAGGCGACTCTTTGTACTTTCTCATTATGCCAAGCATTGACGATGGGACTCCTTTGGAGATAGTATTGCGCCGAGGCTTCAGACAAGAGTCTGGAACTATAATATAGTCTAATCGCAATTGCAACAGCAGAATGCGTTGCGGACGGTCGCCCCGCGTGGCGCGTAAACGGTGCGTACGGGGTTTTCTTTGTTGCAAGGGTGCGGAGTTTTTGCTATTCTTCGTCCTTTACCGGACGCGGCCCGTGCCCGGTGCAGATAATTAAAAGGAGTTTTGAAAAATGCTCAAGATCTTCGATGCCCTCTTCGGCATGTTTTCCAACGACCTCGCCATCGACCTCGGCACCGCCAACACCCTGGTCTACCTGAAAGGTAAAGGGATCGTGGTGCGGGAGCCCTCCGTAGTCGCGGTGCAGAAGGTGCAGAGCACCGGGCAGAACAAGGTGCTGGCGGTCGGCATGGAAGCGAAGAAGATGCTGGGGCGCACCCCGGGCTCCATCACCGCCATCCGTCCCATGAAGGACGGGGTCATCGCCGACTTCGACATCACCGAGGAGATGCTCCGCTACTTCATTCACAAGGTTCATAACAGAAAGACCCTCGTCCGTCCCCGCATCGTCATCTGCGTCCCCTCCGGGATCACCCAGGTGGAGAAGCGTGCCGTCAAGGAATCGGCCGAGTCCGCCGGCGCCCGCGAGGTTTACCTGATCGAGGAGCCGATGGCCGCCGCCATCGGGGCCGGGCTTCCCATCACCGAGGCGTCCGGCAACATGATCGTCGATATCGGGGGGGGCACCACCGAGGTGGCCGTGATCTCCCTGGCCGGCATCGTCTACACCAAGAGCGTCAGGGTGGGGGGCGACAAGATGGACGAGGCCATCGTCCAGTACATCAAGCGCAAGTACAACCTCCTGATCGGCGACCGCATGGCCGAGCTGATCAAGATCGAGATCGGCGAAGCCTACCCGGGCAACGAGGTGGTCCACATGGAGGTCAAGGGGCGCGACCTCGTCTCCGGCATCCCCAAGACCACCGAGATCGACTCCAACGAGATCCGCGAGGCGCTCTCCGAGCCGGTAACCGCCATCGTGGACGCTGTCCGCAACTGCCTCGAGCGTACTCCCCCCGAACTGGCCGCCGACCTGGTGGACAAGGGGATCGTGCTGGCCGGCGGCGGCGCGCTGCTGCGTCACCTGGACGTCCTTTTGCGCGAGGAGACCGGTCTGCCGGTGGTTACCGCCGAAGACCCGCTCTCCTGCGTCGTGCTCGGCTCCGGCAAGGTGCTCGACGAATTGACCCTGCTCAGGAACGTTGCCGTCAGCAGCTAAGGTACCTACCAGTCCCAGCCTTCCCAAGGACCACAATGACCGCTAAAGATGAGTACATCGTCGATGTCGTCATACCCGTCTGGAACAGGCCCAATGAGACCCGCAACTGCCTGGTTAATCTGATCAACTTCACCCCGCGGGCGCGCTTCATCATGTATGACAGCGGCAGTGACCGTGAGACGGAACGGCTGTTGGAGGATTTCGCGGAAGGGCTCGATGATCGAGCCCTTCTCATGCGAGATGACACCAACGTCGGCTTCGTACGTTCGGCCAATCGTGGGTTGAAGAGGTCGGAGGCGCGCTTTCTGGCCCTGGTCAGAAACAGCACCCTGGTGAGCGATAAGTGGCTCGAGCCGCTGCTTGATTTCGCGGCCTCCCATCCGGAGGCGGGCATTCTCCTTCCCTGTCTGACCAACGGCGAGTCGACCGCCACCTGCCGCGCCCCTATCGAGGTCGCCAGCGGCTCCTTCGCCGCCATGGTGATCTCCCGGGAAGCCTACGAGGCCATCGGAGGGCTCGACGAGGCGATGGATGGCGGAGAGTGGTGCCTCAGGGATTACACCAGGCGGGCCTGCGCCAACGGTTTCCTTTCCTACCGGGTGCCGGGGCCGCTGGTCAACTACCAGGATGAGGTGGTGCTCGGCTCCGAACGGCGACGCCGGGAAACCCTCGAGCGGAGCCGGGCTACCTTCGCCGAAAGATGGGGAGACGGTCTCGACTACGTCCTCCATGTGCCGAAGGGGGTCGACCTCGGGCTCTTGAGCCAGAAGCTCGAACTCTTGGTGGTCGGTGCCCGCCACGGCGACCGCTTCACCGTCTTGTTACCTGCGCCGCTCCACAAGGCCGCCCTCCAGGCCGGTCTCGGGGGACTTCACGAGCATGTGACGCTTCTCCCGCTGCCGCGGCTCGCCTTGGAGATGAGCAAGCGCAAGGTCTTCGAGAAGGTGCTCGCCCATTCTCCCCGCTGCATTCCGGTCACCGCCGTCGACGGTTTCGCCTTCCCCTGGAGCCCCTCGTACCTCACCTTCACCGAACTGAGCGACAGCATCCGGCGCAAAGCCCAGCCGGCGTAGCCATACACTATCCCCTCTCCCTCCGGGAGAGGGGCAGAACTTTATTATTCCCTCTCCCCAAAGGGGGGCGAGGGTATAAAAAGTGGCGGCCTTCGGCCACCCTCTCCACTAGGGGGCGAGGGTAATCAGTCTAAATGTTGGCAGTCCTGAACCTGAGGAGGTTCGATGTTAGCTGAGATCAAGTTGCAGTTGGAGAGTCACCGCCAGGTAGTCGAGGCGATGGAGCGTGACCTTGCCACCGCCATCGAAGTGGCCGTCGGCTTGCTGGTCGATGCCTACCGGGACGGGAAGAAGATGCTGGTGATGGGGAATGGCGGTTCCGCTGCCGACGCCCAGCACCTGGCCGCCGAGATTATCGGGCGCTTCAAGATGGAGCGGCGGGCGCTGCCTGCCATCGCCCTTACCACCGACACCTCCATCCTCACCGCGGTGGGCAACGACTACGGCTTCGACCGCGTCTTCTCCCGCCAGGTCGAGGGGCTCGCCCAGCCCGGCGACGTGGTCATCGGCATCTCCACCAGCGGCAACTCCCCCAACGTCGAGATCGCGCTCAAGGCCGCCGCCGAGATCGGCTGTAAGACCGTCGCGCTCCTTGGGCGGGATGGCGGCTCCATCGGCAAGTTGGTGGATCTCCCCCTCATCGTTCCCAGCCACGATACCCCCCGCATCCAGGAAGGACACATCACCATCATCCACATCGTCTGCGACCTGCTCGAGAAGGCGCTCTTCCAGGCGGCCAAGTCTTGACCAGCCAGCCGAAGAGAAAGGCGGTCTTCCTCGACCGTGACGGGACCATCAACGTCGACGTCGATTACCTGAGCCGGGTGGAGCAGTTCGAGTTCATCCCCGGCGCCCCGCAGGCCTTGAAGAGCCTTCAGGACGCCGGCTTCATGCTGGTGGTGGTGACCAACCAGTCCGGCATCGGGCGCGGCCTTTACGACGAGGCGGCGCTGGAGGCGGTCCACGCCCACATGCACGCGGAGCTTGCCCGCTTCGGCGTCACCGTCGATGCCTGCTATTTCTGCCCCCACCATCCGCAGCATGGAATAGGCGACTACCGACTGGAGTGCGCCTGCCGCAAACCGCTTCCCGGGATGCTGCAGCAGGCGGCCGGCGAACTCGGCATCGACCTGGCCTCCTCCTTCATGGTCGGCGACAAGGTCGGGGACGTCCAGGCCGGCATCGCCGCCGGCTGCACCTCGCTGCTGGTTCTCACCGGTTACGGCGCCGCCGATGCCGCCAAGCTTCCCGAAGGGGTCCAAAGCTTCCCCGACCTCGCCTCCGCCGCCCAGGCGATACTGGCCCGTTCATGATGCATTATTCTCCGCTGCTTTTGCTGGTGCTCTTTGTCACCGGGGTCGTGGCCGGGCTGATCGATTCCATCGCCGGCGGCGGTGGGCTGATCACCGTGCCGGTCCTGCTCGGCGTCGGGCTCCCTCCCCAGGCCGCGCTGGGGACCAACAAGCTTCAGTCGAGCTTCGGTTCGGCCAGCGCCATGTTCCATTTCGTGAAGGCCGGGACCGTCCGGTTGCGCGACGCCCGCACCGGCATCATCTGGACCGCGGTGGGTGCGGTGGTTGGCGCCTACACCGTCCAGCAGCTCGACCCCGGTTTCCTCAAGCGTTTCATCCCGTACCTTCTGCTCGTCATCCTCTGCTACACGATCTTCACCCCGAAGCTGGGGGCCGAAGAGGTGCATCCCCGCATGCCGCGGGAGCTCTTTTATCCCGTCTTCGGTCTCTTGCTCGGCTTCTACGACGGCTTCCTGGGACCCGGCACCGGCTCCTTCTGGGTCATCTCGCTGATGCTCGGGCTGGGGTTCGACATGCGGAAAGGGACCGCCTACACCAAGGTCTTCAACTTCGTGAGCAACATCGTCTCACTGGTGCTTTTCATCGCCGGAGGGCAGGTGGTCTTCGTGGTGGGGATCTTGATGGGGCTTGGCCAGGCGTGTGGCGCCCGCATGGGGGCGAAGCTGGTGATCAAGAAGGGGACCCGCTTCGTGCGGCCTGTCTTCATCTGTTCGGTGCTGGCGGTCACCGCCAAGCTCTTCTTCGACAACTATAAATAATAGCTCGTCCACGTTTGGAGCTTCAGGCCTCCCTCACCCCTGCCCCTCTCCCGGGGGGCGAGGGGGAAGGTGGAGTCCGTGTTACCATTGGTCCTGGTTGATCCCCTCTCCCTCCGGGAGAGGGTGGCCGGAGGCCGGGTGAGGGTGCTTTTCCTCGATCCCCTAGATCTCCCTGATGGTCCCCGCCTCCTCGGCCTCGCCTGCCCCCATCGCCTCCAGTTCGCCTTCCAGGTGCGCGACCATGTCCCCCGCCAGTTGCAGGAAATTGCCGGCATCCGGCAGCCCCCGCAGGGCCGCCTCCAGCCTTTTGGCCGCCGAAAGCGCCGCCTTCAGCGGAGCCAGCGGATTGACCTCTTCCCGTAAAGCCGCCACCTCCTTGAACTTCTTCAGCACCGTCGGGTGGCTTCTTTCCTCCTCCACGATGCTTTTCCTGAGATCGCCGTACTCCTCCTCGGTGAAAGCCTTCTCCTCCTTGGCCTGACGCAACAGATCGATGGAGCGGTAGTCGGGAAGGGGGCGGAGCTCCTGCCGGTTGGCGATCAGCTGCGGCTCCTCCTTCTCCATGAAGCGGTAGGCGGTGGTCAGCTTCTCGGCGGTTCCCCGTTTGATCCGGATCTCCTGGACGCAGTATTCCTCGAAACTCTGGTACCCCCAGTCGCGGAACTGCGCCTTGCGGCTCACCTCCAAAAGCTTTTCTCCCAGCTCAACCCAGGAAGACTTGAAGCGTTTCGCGCGATCCAGGATCTCGTACCGCTCCGATCCCGGTTCCACGTGCCTCATCAGCTCATCTATGTGCCGCTCGCTACTCGTTTTGGGTGCCTCCGACATCAACCACCTCCGTATTCGGTCTGCCCGCCAGGGCGTCGTCGAAAATTATCAGAATATGCCGTCTTTTTGAAGTTTTTTATCTTGGCTGAAAAGCACTTTGGAGGTAAAATCCGCGCTGCCTCCCCCTCCCGCACGTTCTTTACTGTCAAAGTGCCATCTCCCGTCCGGTTTTCACGCCACCAAGACAGCTGAAACAGGTTTTTGTAGAGTACCTGGCAACACGGGAAGAGCGGAGCGCCACTAGCAAATTCTTTTTTCACAGGAGAGCCACCTAATGGAGGAGCGTCTGACTGACATAGAGATCCTCGTCATGCACCAGGCGCATGTCATAGAGCAGTTGAACGAGATGGTCACCAGTCACCAGGCGGCCATAGACAGGCTGACCCGGGAAATGGAGCTCATCAAGGAGCACCTGAGAGGGATCATGCCCTCCCAGAACAAGCTTCCTTCCGAGGAAGAGCCGCCCCCTCACTACTAGGAACAGGTCATGAAACGTATCGCGCTCGGCACGACCGGACTTCACATCCACCCCCTGGTTTACGGGACCCTCCCGCTTGGCCCCCTGCAGGCCGCCGTCACCCCCGAGGAGGGGGGGCGACTGATCCGCTACGCGCTCGAGCGCGGGGTCAACCTGCTCGATACCGCCGAACTGTACCAGAGCTACCCGCACATCCGCTCGGCCCTCGACGGCTACCCGGGCGAGGTGGTGATCGCCACTAAGACCCACGCGAACGATGCGCAGACCGCCCGGGCCCACGTGGAGCGCGGCCTACGTGAGCTTGGGCGCGAGACCCTCGACATCGTCCACCTGCACGGCGCCCGGGTGGCCGACCCCTTCACCGAGCGCCCCGAGATCATCGCGGAACTGGTCAGGATGAAAGGGGAGGGGAAGATCCGCCACGTCGGCCTCTCCTCGCACTTCGTCTGCGCTATCCGCAAAGCCGCCGCCTCTCCCGACATCGAGGTGGTCCACCCGCTCATCAACCGGACCGGGATGGGGATCATCGACGGCACCCCCTTTGAGATGGCCTCCGCCATCGCCGCCTGCGCCAAGGCAGGGAAGGGGGTCTACGCCATGAAGGCCCTGGCGGGGGGAAACCTCATCTCCACCGCGCGGGATAGCCTCCGCTTCGTCCTCGGGCTCGACGGTGTCCACGGCGTCGCCGTCGGCATGCTCTCCGAGGGGGAGATCGACGGCAACATCGCCCTCTTCGAGCAGGGGGTGGCCGAAGAGGGGCTCTGGAGCAAACTGGAAGGACGGCGCCGCAAGCTGAGGATTATGGAGGCCTTCTGCAAGGGGTGCGGTTTCTGCGTCCCCGCCTGCACGAACGGCGCCCTCGAGCTGGTTAATGGCAGGGCCAAGGTCGACGAAGGGGAGTGCATCCTCTGCGGTTACTGCGGGGCGGCCTGCCCGGAGTTCATGATTCGCGTTGTTTGATGGAACGGTTTTTCCTCCGGGACCATCCGGAGGTTGTAATGGAAGGTGCGGCATGGAAGGTGGAAAAGGGACGACGAGGAAAAAAAGGGGAACCGTGACCGAACTGGCAGCCGGTGCGCGGCAGCGCGATCGCCAGATCTCCCACGCCGACCGGCCGCTCCCGATCATCGTGGTGACCGAGAACGAGGAGGAAAAGGTGGCCTGGGAGGCGCTCAAGCGGGGGACTCCCGGGTACCTCCCGGGGGATCTCGAGATCGGCGACCCGGAAACCGCCTCCGGTACCCTCGACCGCCTCCTCCAGGAACTGCTGGCCGACCAGGCGCTGGCCGCGCTCCGCGAGAGCGAGGAGCGCCACCGGCGGATCGTCGAGCTTTCCCATGACGGCATCCTGATCTGCAGCGGTTCCCGCATCGAGTTCGCCAATCCCGCCGCCGGAAGGCTCCTGCTGGGAGAGGGTGCCTCCGGTACGCTCCTGGGAGCGTCCCTGCTCGACTTCCTTTCCCCCGCCACCAAGGCCGCCTTCCGGGCCCAACTGGCCCACATCGAGAAGAGCGGGCTGGAGCTTACCTGGGTGGAGGATCGTTTCATCCGTTCCGACGGCCAGGAAGTCGCCGTCGAGGTCGCTGCCGTTCCCTTCTCGACCGCCGCCGGCCGGTCGGTCCAGATCACCTTCCGGGACATCACCGAGCGGGTGAGGGCCAAGGAGCTCCTGGAGCGCCTCGCCTACTACGACCAGCTGACGTCGCTTCCCAACCGCGCCCTCTTCGCCGACCGCCTGGAGATCAACCTTGCCCAGGCCCGCCGCTACGGCTTCCCCTTCGCGGTCCTCTACCTCGACCTCGACGGCTTCAAGGAGATCAACGACACCATGGGGCACGCCATGGGGGATCGCCTGCTGATGGACGTCGCCGCCCGGCTTAGGCACTGCACCCGCGGCTCCGACACCGTCGCCCGGCTCGGCGGGGACGAGTTCATCATCCTCATGTCCCGCATCCGGGAGCCTTCGGATGCCGCCCTGGTCGCCCGCAAGCTCCTCGTCTCGCTGAGCGGGAAGTTCGTGCTGGCCGGACAGCCTTGCCGCATCGGGGTCAGTATCGGCATCAGCCTCTACCCGACCGACACCGAGGACGCCGAAGAGCTCATGAAGAACGCCGACATCGCCATGTACGGCGCCAAGCAAAAGGGGGGGAACCACTACCTCTACTACCACCAGTTGAGCGGCCCCCCGCCGTGATCAGAGCCTGAACTGGTTCACCAGCCGCTTCAGCTCGCCCGCCTGCTCGCGGACGTGCCGCGATGCCGCCTCGGTGCCGCCGATAGCCGCGTTGTTGACACCCGCCAGCTCGTTCAAGGTCGCCACGTTGTGGCTGATCTGCCGCGTGGTCGCGGTCTGCTCCTCCGCCGCCGTTGCGATCCTGCTGATCTGCTCGGTGACGCTGGTGATGATCTCCAGGATCTGCTGCAACGCCTCTCCCGAAGCGGCCGCATTGCTGCT
The DNA here is from genome assembly GCF_054784495.1 of Geomonas sp. Red276. Lineage (NCBI taxonomy): Bacteria > Pseudomonadati > Thermodesulfobacteriota > Desulfuromonadia > Geobacterales > Geobacteraceae > Geomonas > Geomonas sp. Red276. Next base: position 80,467 of record NZ_BLXW01000009.1, on the reverse strand, counting down.
GCCGTCCTCTACCTGCTGAACGCTGCTCTCCATCGTCTTGACCGCTTCTTTCGTCTCCTGCTGGATCGCCTTGATCATCTCCCCGATCTCCCGGGTCGCCCGGGTGGTCCGCTCCGCCAGTGCCCGGACCTCGTCGGCCACCACCGCGAATCCTCTACCCTGTTCCCCGGCCCGGGCCGCCTCGATGGCGGCGTTCAAGGCGAGAAGGTTGGTCTGATCGGCGATCTCCTCGATGGTCCCCACGATGGTCCCGATCTGGTCGGAGCGGTTGCCGAGCGTGGCTACGGTCTGGGCTGCGCTTTGCACCCGCTGCGCGATGGCGTTCATGATGGAAATGGAGGCGCCGACCACCTCGGCACCCTGGGCCGCCCTCTCCGAGGCGGAGCGGGCGTTACCGGCGGCCTCATGGCAGTTTCCGGCGATGTCGTTGGAGGTGGCGGCCATCTGCTCTCCCGCCGTCGAGAGGGAAAGAACCCGCGTGGTAAGGTCGCCGACGCCGCTCGTCATCTCCCTGGATGCCGATTCCACCGCCTCTGCCGACCCTGACAGCTGAGCCGCGCTTCCCGAGACCTGGGTGACGATCCCGTGCAACTTCTCCACGAAGGTGTTGAACCAGCGGCAGAGCTCACCCACCTCGTTGTTCCCCTGGATCGGAAGCCTCCTGGTCAGGTCTCCGTCTCCCCGTGCGATATCCTTGATGCTCTCGACCACGGCGTTGACCGGCCTGGCGATCGACCGGGAGATCCCCCAGGCGAGCCCCAGTCCCAAAAGGAGCACCAGGAAGAGTCCTCCCCCGATAGCCATCTCGATCGCCCGCATCTCCTTGTCGACCTGGTTGATGTAGACCCCGGTGCCGATCACCCACCCCCACGGTTTGAAAAGCATTGTGTAGCTCAGCTTCGGTTGCGGGTTGCTTTCGTTGGGCTTGATCTGGCGGTAATCGACGTAGCCGCCCCCTTCGGGCCCGGTGGCGGCCTTGGTGAATTCCGGATACATCGCTTTTCCGTCGGCGTCCTTGAAGGAGCTCATGTCCTTCCCCTCCATCTCCGGACGGAGCGGATTGGCTACCAGCCGGCAGTCGAGGTCGTTGATGAAGAAGTACTCCTTCTTGTCATAGCGCAGCCGCTTCACCTTTTCAGCCGCCTCCTTCTGGGCGGCTTCCTTGGTGAGGACGCCGGAAGCGGCCAGTCTCTCGTAATCGGCCAGTACCGTCACCGCTTCCTCGACGAGGTAGCGCAGAGACTGTTTCTTCTCGGTCATCACGACACCGCGCAGATAGGGGACCAGCACGAAGGTGGTCGCCAGTAACAGCACGAGCCAGGTCAGCAGCGACAGACTCATGACCTTCGCGAAGATCCCCCAGTCCTTGTACATTTTCATTGTCACAGTGCTCCTTTCATGCCTGATACTGTCAGAGTTTCCCACCGCACAGCCGTACAGAACCACTTACCGGCCCGCGACGTTCTTTCAGTTATCGGTTAGCACCCTAATTACTTTAGCGGTTAGCTGTCTGCATGATCAGGCGGACAAAAAAAGGCCCGGGAGGATGATATCGTCCCGGGCCTGCTTGCTCGTTCACACTTAGTGGCGATGCGTAATTCAGTCTTAGTGGCTATGCATAATCCCTCGCGTTGATGACCACCCCGGAGCGGGTGCCGGTGAGACTTGCCAGGTAGGCGTGGGCCACCCGTTCAGCGGGCATGCCGCCGGAAGAGTCCATTCCGAGAGCCACCAGGGTCTCCTTGACCCAGGGCGGGCTCACCACGTTGATCCGGATACCCCTGGTCAATTCGAGCGCGGCGGCCCTGACGAAACCTTCGATACCCGCGTTGATCATGCTGATCGAGGAACTCCCCGGCATCGGCTGGTGGCTCAGAATTCCGCTGGTCAGGGTGAAGGAGCCGTTGTCGTTGATGCGCCCCAGTCCCATCCGGACCAGGTTGATCTGTCCCATGAGTTTGCCGTTGAGGCCGAGCTCGAACTCTTCCTCGCTAAGCTCCGCCAACGGCCCGAATTTGGCGACCCCGGCCGCGCAGATCAGCGCGTCGAAGGGGCCCATCTCGCTATACATCCTTTCGATGGAATCGGTCCGGGTCATGTCGACCCGTATATCGCCGCTGTGGGAGGCGGCCCTGATGACCTCGTGCTCCCTGGCCAGCAGCTTGACCACCGCCTTCCCGATCGTGCCTGTTGCTCCCACTACGATCACTCTCATCTTGGTACCTCCCTCTTACGACCAGGCGCTGCGCCGGCAGGGAAGGAAGGGGATGGCTACCGGACGCGGCTAGTACTGGCTGTACACGTTCAAGTATACCTGACTTTCACCACCCCGGTTGAAGCCGCGCGCGACCCCGATGGCGGGGGTCAGCTTGGCCCAGTAGCCGAGCGTGATGTCGGCCCGCACCTCGACCCCGCCGCCGGTCTTGATTTCGTCGCCGCGGAAGGAGCGGTTGGTTCCCCAGACCTCCCCGGCGTCCAGGAAGATGGCGCCGTGGACCTTTTCGGCGAAGAACGGGAAGGTTCCCGGTCCCCGCATCGGGTTGAAGAGGGGCATCCGGTACTCGAGCGTACCGGAGACCAGGTAGTTGCCGGCCAGGGAGCGCGACGGATACCCCCGGAGATAATAGGGGTTGAGGTCGGAGGGGGTCCCTCCCAGCTGGAAGGCCTGTTGCGCGTAATCCGCCCCGCGGGAGACCGCCCCGGCGAGCCGCAGGTACACGACGTGGTGCTTCAGCGGCTCGGACGGCATCCGCAAAAACTCCTGGTACTGGGCCGAGTACTCCGAGAGGTTCACGTCGCCGCCGAGCGCCTTGTCGAAGCGGTGGTAGAGCAGGGTGAGGTTCCTCCCCTCCTCGTAGCTGATCGACCAGGGGTAACGGAGTGCGTCGCCGAAGGTCACCCCGGCAAAGACAGCGGTCCGTTTGCCGCGGAAGACATTCAGGCCGTTGAAGGTTCCATCCGGCTCCAGGGCGCTCAGGGCCTGCTGGTCGATCAACGTGTAGCCCGCCAGGAAGAAGTAATTCGACTCCAGCGCGTAGATGGGGACCGTCACCTGTGCGGTGAAGCCGCGGTTGAGCTCGTAGTAGTCGGCCCCGTGCTGCAGGAGGTTTCCGTACACAAACGGCTGCCCCCAGGTCTGCAGCGTGAAGGTCGGGTACCAGGTGTCGTTGTCGTAGATGAAGTCCCAGTACCCCCGCTTCCGGCCGATGCTGTAGTCGGCGGCCAGGAGGTAGGAGTGGTAGCCGAGGACGTCGGCGCCGGCGGTGAAGGCCCCGAGCACCGGCTTTCCCGACCCGTCGGCAGATACCCGGGGAAGCCAGAAGCGGGGATAGAGCGTCTTCAGCGGCGAGTACGGCACCGCCCCGACAGGTGCCTCGACTCCGGCAGTTCCCCAATTCTCCCCGGTTCCCCCTAGGCCTGCGGTCTCCCCTGTGCCAGCGGTTCCCCCGGTTCCCCCGGAAGCTGCCAGCCCGGCACCGCCCAAGGTACCCTCCCCTTCAAGGGGAGGGACAGGGTGAGGATGGGGTTCCCCCGGAATCCCCCGTACCTTTGCGGCCTTAGGCGCCGGCACCCCGCCCCCCGCCGGCTCAGGCGACCCGGCAGCCGGTGATTCGCTTCCCGCTCCCGTGCTTCCCGCTCCCGTGCTTCCCGCCGCCGCGGCCGCCGCCTCCACACCCGTGAGGGGAGCCGGAAGATCCCGATAAAGGGGGAGCGAGGGCCCTCTTCGCTCCGACCACCTCGAAGGATCGAGGGAGACCCGGGCGATGGTGAAGCCGCGCGAATTGTAGAGGGAGATGGCGATACCTTTGCCGTCCGGGGAGGGATCCGGATGCTGTGCCCCGCTCAAAAGATGGCTCACCTGGTAGCTCTTCCCATCGGCCAGCCGGAGGGCAAACAGGTTATAGACGCCGGTTTCATCGGAGATGTAGAAGATGGTGGAGCCGTCGCGGGACCAGACCGGGTATTCGAGGCTGTTGCTGGCCGCGAGGATGGTCCGGTCGGAAGCCGTCTGCGGGTCGTAGACCTTCAGGAAGGAGTGCCCGGCGTTGTCCCTCAGCGAGTAGCAGATCTTGGTCCCGTCAGGCGACCAGCGTGGCGAGGCAACCCTCTGCATGAGGTACCTCGTCACCGGCCGGACCCCGGGTTCTTGCTCCCCGTCGGGGACCTCGAAGATGGCGAGATTGCGGCTTCCGCGCGAGCTGACCACGGCGGTGAACCGTCTGCCGTCGGGGGAGAGGTCGATTTCGCTCAGCCGCTGGCTGTGGCTCAGCCGCGTGGTGGCGTCCCGGTCGAAGCGGTAGCTGTAGAGGTCCTGGTAGACGTCGAAGCCGTGGTTGATCTCGGCCTGGGTGAAGTAGATGGTGCCGCCGTCCGGAGACCAGGCGATGGAGCCGTCCGAGTAGCGGCGCCGGATGTGGGCGACCGTGTTGCGGCCGAGGTGGTCGGTGACGGTTATTTCGGTATGGTCGTTGGGATCGACCCTGGTGAAGGCGATCTTGCTCCCGTCGGGCGAATACCTCGGGTTGGAGAGCTGCTCACCCTCGTTGGAGATCCTGGTGACCGGCGTGAAGGGGAGCTTGGAGAGCTCGCGGATTCGTTGCCGCTGCTCGGTGATCATAGCCCTCAGCATATCCTCGTACAGGTCGGCGTAGCTCTTGCCTCCGGTCAGCTCCTCAGGAGGAGTCCCGATGAAGTAGGGGAAGCGGCCGGAGTGGGCGATACTGAGGCGTCCCAGGGCCTCCTTGCCGTAGCGGTCGGCGATGTAGCGCTCGAGGCGGTAGCCGAAGATGTAGGGGAAGTCGCCGTTAGGCCAATAGGGCGGGTCGCCGTTGATCTCGTCCACCCGGGGGAGATGATCCTCGGCCACCGCCGTGCGGAAGACCATGTCGAAGTAGCTTCCCTTGCCGCGCCCTTCGCCGGTGAACTGGGTCTCTCCCCATACCGCGTTCCCCTCGTGCCACCAGCGGGGCATGAAGGTGTTGGGCGGGGCGGTGACCAGGAACATGAGCTCGGTGAAGGGGTCCCCCAGCATCGGGAGCGGCTTGCCGAAGATGGCCCGGGTGACGCGCCAGTAGCCGCGGGCGGGGTCGGAGGTAAGGACGTGGGTGTACTCGTGGGTGATGAGCTCCCTCAGCCAGTCGTCGTACTCCCCGAGGGTCGACGCCAGGGTAGGGGGAGTCACCTGGAGGTAGACGGTGTTGTAGGGGATGGTCACCGTGAGGCCGTTGGTGAAGTCGCTGTCGTCGATCAGCACGAGCTGGGTCTTTTCGGCTGGCTCCCAGAGGAACTCGGGCACGAGCCTCGTGTGGATCTCCTCCGCCATGACCGCGGTCTTGGCCGCGATCCTCTCCAGTCCCTGGTGATAGTGGATGGAGAAGTGGGTGGTCTCGATGGTCGAGAACCGGAACGAGGTGTCGAGCCTGGCGCCATAGGCGTGGGAGGCGATCATTAAAAGGAGCACGAACGACAGGAAGGTGGATCTCATGAGGGTCCCCGGGGGTGTGGATATAAGTAAAATCGGTGGTGAAGAAAGGGCAGGGCTTTTGCGGGAAGTCGCCAATGGCTGGCTCCAGAGACGACCAAATTTCCCATGAGAGAGGCTTATACTACATGGATGGGGGATCGGCAAGGAACAACTCGACATGAAAAGGGCCGCTCGCGCGGCCCCTCGGGATTAATGCAGTGGTGGTGCCCCCGGCTGCTGCGAGGGCGCCGTAAGGGGAGGCCCTGTGAATTCGATGACATCGGCCCGCAGCGTTATCTTGGGAAGCGAGAAGAGGACGAAATAGGGGGCGGTATCCTGCTGGGCGATGTTGGCGATGGCGAGCGCCCTCCCTTCGGTGATGCCGGCCTCTTTGTAGAGGTGCTGGACCGCCTTGATGTAGTTGGGGGAAACCACCGTGATGAAGCCGAGCAGGCTGAACCCCCTGCTGCTCCCGGTGACGTTGGTCTTCACGATCCGGTAGTTCTGTCCGTTTAGTTGTACCAGGGTATTGGTCTGCAGCTGTTGCTGCTGTTGGGTTGGAGATCAAGGCGCGGGGGAGGGAGCGGCTACAGGAGCTCCTTCCCGGCAGCCTTTTCCCACTCCGCTTTCGGGATGCTCAGGAAGACCTCCACCAGGGCGGGATCGAACTGTTTTCCGCTGCACCTGATCACCTCGTCGCGCACCTGCTGGTAGCTCAAGGCCTTACGGTAAGGGCGATCCGAGGTCATGGCGTCGAGGGTATCGACCAGGGCGAAGATGCGGGCGCTGATGGGGATGGCGTCCCCTTTGAGGCCGTGCGGGTAACCGCTGCCGTCGTAGCACTCGTGGTGGGAGAGGACGAGCTCGGCCGCCCCCTCGAAGTACCTGATTCCCGAAAGGATCTCGAACCCCACCGCCGGGTGCTGGCGCATGATGACCCACTCGGCCTCGTCCAGCTTGGCCGGCTTGAGAAGGATGTTGTCCGAGATGCCGATCTTCCCGATGTCGTGCAGGAGCGCCCCCTTGGCCAGGATGCCGCAGGCCACCTCGTCGATGCCGGCGGTGCGGGCCAAAAGGGTCGCGTAGTTCATCACCCGCTCCGAATGGGAGCCGACCTCCTTCTCGCGGGCGTCCAGCGCCCTGATCAGCGCCGCCAGGGTATGCTCGTAGGCCTGGTTGATCTCCCCCATCACGGTCCGGATGGTCTCGGTCTGCTCCTTCACCTTGAGTTCCAGGTTGGCCTGGTACTCGCGGTTCTCCATCACGAGGCGGCGCTTCTCCATGGTGTTTTTAACCGTGAGGAGCACCCGTTCCAGGTTGAACGGCTTGGTGATGTAATCCTCCGCGCCGAGATGGATGCAGGAGAGGGCGGTATCCATGTCGTTCATGGCGGTGATCATCAGCACCGGGATGTCCGGGGTGATCTTCTTGATGTCCTTCAAAAGGTCGATTCCCGAGCGCCCCGGCATCATGATGTCCAAAAGCGCCATGTCCACCGGGAGGCGGTTCACGACTTCCAGTCCCTCTTCGGCGCTGGAGGCCTGGTGGCAGGTGAACCCTTCCTTGCTGAGGGTTATGTTGATCAGATCACGGATCATCTCCTCGTCATCTGCTATCAGGATGTTCCCTTTCAATTGCTACCTCCTGAGGATGCTCCCGTGGCACCCCCCTGCGCTTCGTCGAGGGTCTCTTTGATCTTGCGTGCCAAGGTATCGCTGGTGAACGGCTTGGAGAGAAACTGCATCCCCTGCTGCTGGATCTTGTCGAAATTGACGCGGTTGTCGGTATGCCCTGACATGAAGATTACCTTAAGCTGCGGATTTTTCCCGACCAGGATGTCGGCGAGCATCGGACCGCTCATGAACGGCATCACCACGTCGGTCAAAAGGAGGTCGATCTCCTCCTGGTGTTCTTCGAAGATGTTCACGCCCAGTTCGGGATCGACGCTCTCCAGCACCCGGTATCCGTGCTTTTTGAGGGTGTGCACCACGAAGTTGAGCACCCCCGGCTCGTCCTCCACCACCAGGATGGTGTGGCTACCTTCGTTGCCGTCGGCGGCCACCGGCCGCTTGGGGGCCTCCGCCTGCTGGTAGACGCGGGGGAGGTAGACGTTGAAGCGGGTGCCGCAGCCGGGGTGGCTGTCGACCTCGATATAGCCGCCGCACTGCTTGACGATGCCGTAGACGGTGGCGAGCCCGAGGCCGGTTCCCCTCCCCATCTCCTTGGTAGTGAAAAACGGCTCGAAGATCCGCCGCTTGACCTCGTCGCTCATCCCGGTCCCCTGGTCGGTCACCGAGATCCGGACGTAGTCCCCCTGGGTGGCGCCGGGGTGGAGCTGCACGAAGGCGTCGTCCAGGTGGCAGTTGGCGGACTCGATGGTGATGCTCCCTCCGGGCTCCGAGGCGTCGCGGGCGTTGACCACCAGGTTGACCAGCACCTGCTCGAAGTGTCCCGGGTCCATCTTTATGAAGCCGAGGTCGTCGGCCAAGAGGGAGGTGAGCGGGAAGTCCTCCCCGATCAGGCGGGTCAGCACCTTCTCGAAGGAGCGGATCTGCTGGTTCAGGTTGAGGACCTTCGGTTCCAGGATCTGGCGGCGGCTGAAGGTCAAAAGCTGGCGGGTCAGTTCGGCGGCCCGCTCGCCGGCCTTGAGGATCTGCTCCGCCTCCCTGCGCATGGCGGAACCGGTATCGAGCCCCCTGATGAGGAGCGTGCTGTAGCCGTTGATGACGGTCAGGAGATTGTTGAAGTCGTGGGCGACCCCGCCTGCCAGCTGGCCGACCGCCTCCATCTTCTGGGCCTGCCTCAGCTGCTCGACGGCCAGCCTCCGTTCGGTGACGTCCTCCTTGAGGGCGACGAAGTGGGTGATCCGGCCGTCCCCGTCCTTCACCGCCGATATCGAGCCGCTCTCCCAGAAGAGGTCGCCGTTTTTCTTGCGGTTTTGCAGCTCGCCATGCCACTCGCGTCCCGAGCTGATGGTCTGCCAGAGGTCCTGGTAGAAGGCGTCTTCCATGTGGCCGGACTTGAAGACGCTCGTCCGCTTACCGATCAGTTCCTTCTCAGTATACCCGGTCACCTCGAGCACCTTGGGGTTCACGTACTCGATGATCCCCCTGAGGTCGGTGATCACCACCGACACCGGGCTTTGCTCGACCGCCTGGGAAAGTTTGCTCAGCTCGGCCTCGGCCCGTTTGCGTTCGGTGATGTCGAGGACCGTCCCGATGACGGCGTGGTGGCCGTCCTGGTCGGTCGGCGCCCCGTTGACCTCCAGGTCGACCAGGAGGCCGTCCTGCCGGATGCCGCGGAAGAAGCAGTGAAGACTGCCGCTCCCCTGGCGGAGCTGGTCGAGAAAATGCCCCTTCACCCTGATCTGGTCCTCCCCGGCCACGAGGTCGAGGAGGGTCTTTTTCCCCATCAGCTCTTCCGGCCGGTAGCCGAAGATATCGCCGAACTTCGGGTTGACGTAGGTGAGGAGGCACTCCTGGAGCATGTAGATGCCGACCAGCGACTGTTCCACCAGGCTCTTGAATCGCGCCTCCGTTGCCGACAAGGCCGACTGGGCCTCGCACCTCTCCCGGCGGACCTGGGCTTCCTTAAGCTCCCTCTTGATGGCCGGGACCAGGCGGGAAAGGCGGTCCTTGATCAGGAAGTCCTGGGCACCGGCCCGCATCGCCTCGACGGCAACGTCCTCGCCGAGCTGCCCGGAGACCATGATGAACGGCAGGTCCGAGCCCCGGTCACGCAAAAGTTGCAGCGCGGCCAGCCCGGAAAACTCCGGCATCAGGTAGTCGGAGATCACCAGTTCCCACTCTTCCCGGTCGAGCGCCTCCTGCATCTGGGGGGCGGTGTCCACCCGCCGGTAAAGGGGGGTGAACTCCTTCTTCAGGTGGTGCACGATGAGGAGAGCGTCTTCCGGAGAGTCGTCAACGATCAGGATGCGCAGTTGGTTTTTCATCGGAAAGGCGGCCTTCCTGCAGTGAAAAAACATAACATCTGGCTTCATTTATCGCTTATCGGCTGTAGAAAAGATATATTTAGCCGAAATGGAAGGGAGTAGAGGACGTAACGGGGCAGACCGCATGTTCATCAACGACGAAGCTCAAAAACAGGTTCTACCGGTACTGGCCCGGACCACCTCGGTCAGCCCCTCCGCCGACCTCCAGCAGCGCGCCGGCGCGCTGTTGCAGATGAACCCCGGCCAGCAGGTCAAGGCCGAGATCATCGCCAACCTCCCGAACAGCCTCTACCTGGCCCGCATCGCCGGGGAGCTCTACCAGCTGGAGATCCCTCTCAACGTGCAGCCTGGCGAGACCATGGACATGACCTTCGTGACCGCGGAGCCGCGGATCACCTTCCAGATCCTCCGCTCGCCGGACGGGGGGGCGTCGGTCAAGCTGAGCTCCATGGGGAGATGGCTCTCCAACGTGGCGATGGGCGCAGGTCCCATGGATGCCCCCCAGGAGCCGCTTTTGGAGGGGGCGCCCCAGGCGCCGACCCTCCTGGCCGAACGGCTCAAAGCGGCCCTGACCCAGGTGGGGCTCTTCTACGAGTCGCACCTCGCCCAGTGGGCGGCGGGAGGGCTGCAGCTCTCCGAACTCCTCAAGGAGCCCCAGGGAAAGCTTTCCAGGATCTTCAAGGGGCGGGGAGAGGGCGACGACAAGGGGAAGGAAGGGGAGGGGGAGATTGCCGATCAGGCGACCCTTCCCATCGTGAAGGAACAGCTGCTCCTTCTCAACTCCGGCGTACTGAACTGGAAGGGGGAGGCCTGGCCCGGGCAGGGGATGGAGATCGCCATCAGGCGGGGGGACGAGAGTGAGGAGGGGAGCGTCGAGGCCGACCTATCCCTGGTGCTCCCCCACCTCGGTGGCGTGCGGGCGAAGCTCGCCCTCGGGCGCGAAGGGCTGTCGCTTGAGCTCGTCTGCGACCAGCCGGGCGTGGCAGGAACAATGAGGGAAGAAGGGGATCGGCTGCGCTCGGCGCTTGCGGTGGCCGGCGTGAGTCTCACCAGGATGGCGGCTAAGGATGTCGAAGCGGAACGCTGACATGAAGCGGGCGGTGGCCATGGCCTACGGGGCGGAAGACGGCGCTCCGCGGGTGGTGGCCAAGGGGACCGGCATCACCGCCGAGGCGATGATCTCCCTCGCCAGGGAGCATGGCGTATACGTCCACAGCTCACCCGAGCTCGTCACCCTTCTCATGCAGATCGATCTCGACCAGGAGATCCCTCCCGAGCTGTACCAGGCGGTGGCCGAGCTCCTCGCCTGGCTCTACGCCATCGATCAGCAGATGGCCCACAAGATCGACTCCATTCACAGAAGCGGCTCCTCCAAAAGGTAATCCCCGTCCTCCCTGGTGACTGTGTCCCGGGTCAGGCCGGGGACCGGAGGGAGGAGCACCTTGTAGCGAAGCCCCGAGAGTTCCTCGGGAATCCCCCCCTTGATCCTGGCATGGCCCCCTCCGGCTACCACCACCATGACCGCGTTCGGCCGGCGGGCGAGGTACTCCTCGATCTTTCTGGCCATCACCCGGTTTCTCAGCATCTGGGCTTCGCAGAGGTAGCGGAAGGAGTCGCCGGAGCGGCCGTGAGGGGGGTAGGCCGAGGCGATGAAGGCCTGGTACTCCTCGCTCACCGTGGCGTCGGTGCCGGGGGGGAGCAGGGAGCGGTCGTGGCTGTCGAGGGCGGCGAATCCGCGGGTGGCGACCTTTTCCACGATGCGGCGGGGTGCGTTGAGCGCCACCACCGGGATGTGGCCTTCCCGGGCGAAGAGGAGGATGTCGCGGTACTGCGAGTAGGGGATGTTCCTCCACTCGATGGCGAAGAGCCGCTCCATGGTCGGCTCCGGGAGCCTTCCCGAACTCCAGGCGTCCAGCGCGGGCTGGCTGGCCTGTTCGAACATCTCCATCCCGATCGCCAGCTCCTTCCCCTGTCCCTGGAGCGATTTCAGGACCTCGAGCTGTAGTTGATGGTGGGATGAGGAGTTGTGGCGCTCGCCCACGAGGACGACGCGGGCATTGCGCAGGTCGTCGAGCATGATCGCCACCGGGACGACGGCACCGTCCTTGACGCGGACAGCCCTGGTGATGGAGCAGGCGCAGAGGTTAAGCAGGCAGGTGAAGAGGAGGAAAAGCCGGATGAGCTGCCGCCGGAACCGACCTTCGTCAGAGATGTCCGACAGACAGGTTGCTGAATTGCCACCCTGGTGCAGCGGCCGGTAGTCGTTCACCGCTTCACCAGCACCCGTCTTCCTTGGAGGGTGAGGCGCCCTTCGGCGTAGAGCCTGATCGCCTCCGGGTAGATGCGGTGCTCTTCCTTCTGGATGCGGGCCGAGAGGCTCTCCTCGGTGTCCCCCTCCAGTACCGGCACCGCGGCCTGCATGATGATGGGCCCGGTATCGCAGCCGGCATCCACGAAGTGGACGGTGCAACCGGCCACCTTGGCTCCGTATTCGAGGGCTTGGCGCTGGGCGTGGAGTCCGGGGAAAGCCGGAAGTAGGGCGGGGTGGATGTTCATGATGGCCATCGGGAAGGCGTCGATGAGGACCGGGGTGATGATCCTCATGAAACCGGCCAGGACCACCAGGTCGACCTGAAACTCGCGTAGAGTCGCCACCAGCGCCTCGTCGAAGGCCTCGCGGCCGGTATAGGCGCGGTGATCGAGGTGGACGGCGGGTATGCCGGCGTTTCTCGCCCGCTCGAGCGCGTAGGCGTCGGTCTTGTTGCTGACCACGCAGGCCACTTGGCCGGGGAGGTCGCCGCGGGAGCAGGCGTCGATGATCGACTGGAGGTTGGTCCCGTTGCCGGAGACCAGCACTCCTATCTTGATGTCGTTCGCCATGGATTTTCGAAAAGCGGGAGCCCTAGACGAGCTCCACGCACTCCTTGCCGGGGTCGCACTTGACTACTTCGCCGATGTGGTAGGCGGTCTCGTTGAGACCGGAGAGGCGGATCATGACGTCTTCGGCCTCGCGTTCGGGGACGATGAGCACCATGCCGATGCCGCAGTTGAAGGCCCTGAACATCTCGGATTCCTCGATGTTCCCCCCGTCCTGGATGACCTTGAAGATCTCGGGGATCTCCCAGCTTCCCTTCCTGATGACCGCCTTGCAGCCGTGGGGGAGCACCCGGGGGACGTTTTCCACCAGGCCGCCGCCGGTGATGTGGGCCAGGCCGGAGATGTTGAAGTCGCGCAAAAGGTTCATGACCGAGCGGACGTAGATGCGGGTGGGGGTGAGGAGCTCCTCGGCCACCGTTTTCCCCAGCCCCGGGATCTCCTGGTGGATGCCGAGACCCATCCGCTCGAGGATCACCTTCCTGGCGAGGGAGTAGCCGTTGGAGTGCAGACCGGAGGAGGAGAGCCCGATCAGGTGGTTGCCGACCGTGATGGAGGAGCCGTCGATGATCTTCTCGCGCTCGACCACGCCGACCGCGAACCCCGCCAGGTCGTACTCGTCGCCGCTGTAGAAACCGGGCATCTCGGCGGTCTCCCCGCCGATCAGGGCGCAGCCGGCCTGCACGCACCCCTCGGAGATCCCCTTCACGATGGAGGCACCTTTGGCCGGGTCGAGTTTGGCGGTGGCCAGGTAGTCGAGGAAGAACAGCGGCTCGGCACCCTGCACGATGATGTCGTTCACGCACATGGCCACCAGGTCGATCCCGATGGTGTCGTGCTTGTCGGCCAGGAAGGCGAGCTTAAGCTTGGTGCCCACACCGTCGGTGCCGGAGACCAGGACCGGGTGCTTGTATTTCCCCATATTTAATGAGAAAAGCCCCCCGAATCCGCCGATGTCCGCGAGGACCTCCGGGCGCGAGGTTGCCTTTACCAGGGGCTTGATCATCTGCACAAAGGTGTTGCCGGCGTCGATGTCGACCCCTGCGTCTTTGTAAGTAATTTTAGTATTTTCCAAGGTATACCTCCGTCCTGTAAGGGGGTAAATCTAGCGCATATCCCTCTAAAAGTCAAAGTGAAAAAGTTGTTTACTTCGCCTTGACCTTTGCTTATCATGCCCTGTCGTGCCCAGCTTTCATGAGAAAATAGAGCTCCGTCGGCTGGTTGAGAAGGATCTCGACAAGGTGCTGGAAATCGAGTCATCCTCCTTCTCCCGCCCCTGGACCCGCCAGCATTTCCTCGACGAGATCGGTTCTTCCTTGAGCACTCCGGTGGTGGCCGTGACCGGGGAGGGGGGCGTGGCCGGCTACCTTTGCCTTAAACAGATAGTGGACGAGGCGGAGATCCTGGACGTGGCGGTGAACCCGGCCCTGCGCGGGCGGGGGATCGGCCGGCTGTTGGTGGAGCATGCCCTGTCGGAAAGCCGTGACAGCGGGGCCCGGGTGGTCTGCCTCGAGGTGGCGGCCGGCAACGGAGGGGCTATCGCACTCTACCGGTCGCAGGGGTTCACTGAGGTTGGTCGGCGTAAGAAATATTACCACAATGGCGACGACGCCATACTGATGGAATATACCTTCAGCGCGCAGTCAGAGGAGTGAGATGCAGTTCAAATCAATGGTGCTATCGAACGTGGAAGTCTCTCCCGGGTACTTCCGAATGAGAATGACCGCCCCGCAGGAGCTTCAGGAATCCTCCCCGGGGCAGTTCCTGATGCTCAAGGTGGTCGATGCCATCGATCCCCTGCTCAGGCGTCCGTTCGGCCTCTTCGACGTGGGAACCTTCGCACCCGAGTACGCCGGTTGCGGTACCCAGTGCTACACCGAGATCCTCTATAAGGTGGTGGGGAAGGGGACCAGGATGCTCTCCGCCCTGCACCACGGCGACCTGGTCGATCTCCTCACCCCGCTCGGCAAGGGGTTCACGGCCGGGCCCGCCGGGGAGGAGAAGGTCCTGGTCGGTGGCGGCATCGGCCTCGCCCCGCTGTACTACCTCGCCAAGGACCTGGTCCTCAAGGGGGAGAAGGTCAGGCTCTTCGCGGGCGGCAGGAACCGGGACGACATCCTCTGCATCACCGAGTTTGAGCGGCTGGGGGTGGAAACCTACGTCTCCACCGACGACGGTACCCTCGGTGAGCGCGGCCTGGTCACCCAGGTGCTGGAGCAGCACCTGGGAAGCGGCATGCGGATCTTCGCCTGCGGCCCGACCCCGATGCTGAAGGCGGTGGCACTCATGGCCCAATCCCGCGGCGTTCCCTGCCAGGTCTCCATGGAGGCGGGCATGGCCTGCGGGGTGGGTGCCTGCCTCGGATGCGTCCTCAAGGGAGCCAACCACACCGACGAGACCCCTGACTACCGCTGCGTCTGCAAGGACGGCCCGGTCTTCGACAGTTTTGAGCTGCAATGGAGTTAACGATGACTAGACCCGACATGTCCGTGGAAATCGCGGGGATCAAGATGCGCAACCCCGTCATGACCGCCTCCGGCACCTTCGGCTACGGCGCGGAGTTCGCCGACTACCTGAACCTGGAGAGCATCGGGGCCATGGTCAGCAAGGGGCTTTCTCTGAAGCCCAAGGCCGGCAACCCCACCCCGAGGATCGTGGAGACCCCGGGCGGGATGCTCAACGCCATCGGCCTGCAGAACGTGGGGGTCGATGCCTTCATCAACCAGAAGCTCCCCTACCTCAAGGACGTCAACACCCCGGTGATCGTCAACCTCTACGGCAACACCCTCGAAGAGTACGGCGAGGTCGCCGCCCGCCTGGACGGCCAGCCGGGTGTGGCGGGGATCGAGGTCAACATCTCATGCCCCAACGTCAAGCAGGGGGGGATCGTCTTCGGCACCGACCCGCAGGCGGCCCAGGAGGTGGTGCGGCTGGTGAGGAAGAACACCACCAAGCCGATGATCGTGAAGCTTTCCCCCAACGTGACCGACGTGGTGCTGATGGCGAAAGCCTGCGCGGACGCCGGGGCCGACGCCCTCTCCCTCATCAACACCCTGACCGGCATGGCGATCGACCTCGACAAGCGCCGCCCGGTACTGGCCAACGTGACCGGCGGCCTCTCCGGCCCGGCCATCAAGCCGGTGGCGCTGCGGATGGTCTGGCAGGTGGCCAGGGCGGTGAAACTGCCGCTCATCGGGATCGGCGGTATCATGAACGCACGCGACGCCCTGGAGTTCATCCTGGCCGGCGCCACCGCCATCCAGGTCGGCACCGCAAGCTTCCTCGACCCGGGCGCCGCCGAGCAGATCGCCCGCGGGATGGAAGCCTACCTGGCCGAGAAGGGGATTCCCTCCATTGCCTCCATGATCGGGGCGCTCGAGGTCTGATGGAAAGCTGGGAGAGAGAGCTTAAACGATGCGTTACCAGCCCGGAGGAGCTTTCCGGGCTTTTTCGCATCGACCAGGCGCCGCTTGCCGAGGTGGCCACCCGCTACCCGATGCGGATCACCCCGTACTACCTCGGGCTCATCCGCGAGGTGGGGGACCCCATCTGGCGCCAGTGCGTCCCCGATCCCGAGGAGCTCTCCGATCTCTCCCAGTCCCCCGATCCCCTCGACGAGGAGCGCCTCTCCCCGGTTCCGGGGCTGATCCACCGCTACCCGGACCGGGTCATCTGGATCGCCTCCGCAGCCTGCGCCGTCTACTGCCGCTTCTGCATGAGAAAGCGCGGGGTCGGCTGCTGCGGGATGCGGTCGGCCCCCCTAGAGGAGGCCGCCTGCTACATCGAGTCCCGGCCGGAGATCCGCGACGTGGTCCTTTCCGGCGGCGACCCCCTCCTCAATGCCGACGACCGCATCGAGGCCATCCTCTCCCGGCTGAGGAAGATCCCGCACGTCGAGATCATCCGGGTCGGGACCCGGGTCCCCGCCACCTTCCCCCAGCGGATCACCCCGCGGCTTTGCCGGATGCTCAAGCGGCACCATCCGCTGTTCGTCAACACCCACTTCAACCATCCGGCGGAGGTGACCCCCGAGGCGGCGGCCGCCTGCGCCCGCCTGGCCGATGCCGGCATCCAGCTCGGGAACCAGACCGTGCTCCTTAAGGGGGTCAACGACGACCCGTCGGTCATGCGGGAGCTGATGCGCCGGCTGCTCGCCATCCGGGTGCGCCCGTACTACCTCCACCAGATGGATCTCGTCAAGGGGACCGCCCATTTCCGCACCCCGGTATCCCGCGGCGTCGAGGTCATGGAGGCGCTGCGCGGCCACACCTCCGGCCTCGCCGTCCCCCACTACGTCATCGATCTTCCGGGGGGGAAGGGGAAGGTCGAGGTCCCGGCCGGTCAGGTTCTCCGCGACGGCTCGCGCCTGCAGGTGAGAAACTACCTCGGCGAGGAGATCCTCTACCAGGATCTCGAATAGGGGCGGAACCTCCCGCTCCAGCCCCCGTCATCACCACTCCAAACTTTCGTCTGCACTCACTTTCGCCGCTTCGGCGACTTACCCAATGTACTTGTTTTCCCTCCTACTGACTGCACTTGGAAGAGGAGAGCTAAGGTGCTGTTGAATCCCCCAAGAGGTGGTATCATGGTGGTATTCAAAAACAGTTACTGTGCTCGATTCCGATATCTGTGGGTGCGTCGCCGGGCGGCCCCGCTTGGGCTAGTCAGTGGCGTGGTCGTCTGTCTTGAGTAGGGGAGGAGACGAAATGAGAAGGCTCTCCATAGAAGAACAGATCAGGAAGGATCGCACTGTCGTCAACAATGTGAAGCCACCGGTGTGCGGAGTGTGCGGTGCGGTACTGGAGCTGGACAACGAAAGCGGCCAGTACCAGTGCCCGGTTTGCGATGCCGACGAATCACCCTGAGGCTGAGGGATAACGTGGTAGCGACCGAGGCGCAATAGGTGCCGCACGGTCGGGGAGGTGGCAGATGGAGGGGAGGCTTGAGGGAGACGCACTAGAACTACGGAACCTGTTGGCCGAACAGAAGAGGCGACTGTGGGCTTCGCTTCGCGAGGAGATCTTCGAGCGGGCGGGCGAGGAGATCCACGCCCAGTACGACATTCCCCAGGACATCGGGGAGCAGAGCATCCTCGACCTCCTCTCCGATGCGGGGCTCGCGGTGGCCGACATCAGGAAAGGCCAGCTGACCCAGCTGGAGGAGGCTCAGAAGAGGCTGGAGGCGGGGACCTACGGAAGGTGCGAGTCGTGCGGAGAGCCGATCGGCGTCGAGCGGTTGAGGGCGGTGCCTTTCGCCCCGTTTTGCGTGGGGTGCCAGCGCGCGCAGGAAGCTCCCCCTAAGGGGCCGGGAACCACCCTGTAGCTGCTACAGCAGGGCGTCGATGGCGGCGAAGTCCAGGTGCTGCTCGGCGTTGGCCATGATCCAGTCGAGCTTCTCCTGGTCCTCGAAGGTGATCTTGGCGACGTCGTCGGAAAGCGCGGTGAAGACGTCGGCGGTGGTCTCCTCCACCCTGATGTAGGGGATATGGCTGTCGCTCAGGATCTGCTGGCTGATGCTGGAGACCGGGCCGTGGCCGGCGATCACCAGGCCGGCGATCTTCTCCTTGTAGGCCGGTATGTGGTAGAGCGAAGAGAGGGTGACGATCAATTCGTCGCGGGAGCTCGTCACGATCATCAAGGTGGAGTCCAAAAGGCCGTCGATCACCCGCTGGGAGGAGGCGGCACCCAGCTGGATGTTGTAGATGATGCGGCTCTTCTCGTTGGGATCGCCGTGCAGCGGCAGGTCGAAGAGCTTCGAGATGTGACCAAGCGTCGGGTTGGCCAGGAGCGGAGAGAAGTTGAAGCCGTCGATGACCGCGAGCCCCGACGGCTGAAAGGCCCGCTTCAGGTAGTTGCGGGTCAGCTCCTTCTTGGCGGGGATCAGCTTGTTGACTATGATCCCCCGGACGTCCGCCCCCTCGCGCTGGTAGAGGGCGAGGTTGAGGTGGACGGCGTCGATCACCTTCCCGATGCCGCTCTCGGTGACGATTATGACCGGGGCGCCGATCAGCTGGGCGACCCTGGCGTTGTTGAGACCCACCACCGCCCCCACGCCGCCGTGCCCCGCCCCCTCGATGATCAGGAAGTCGTACTTCTCCTCCAGTTCCCTCACCGCCTGCACCACGCAGTCCGAAAGCGAAATGTCGTCGAGTTTGCCTGCCAGGTAGTCCTTGGTGAAATCCTTGTGCAGCGCCACCGGGGACATGAGGGCGATGTCCTCCTCGAGCCCGAACGCCTTGGCCATCAGGAGGGCGTCCATGTCCACCATGAAATCGTCGTAGAGAAGGACCTTGGGGCCGAACGGCTTCATGAAGCCGACCCTCCGGTACTTCTTCCTCGCCTGGTGCATCAGGGAAATGCTGATGGTGGTCTTACCGCAGTTCTGTCCGGTTGCCGCCACAAAGATCTTCTTCGCCATCGATAAACCCCTCGCTCGAGATGGCGTATGTTTACACGACCGTATCGGTGCCGTCAAGTCACATGAACTTCAACAGCAAAAGCGAAATGTCGTCCTGGACCCCGCCGTTGCCGGCGAAGCCGCGGACCGTCTCGATAACGGTAGCGATGATGGTGGCGGCTGGCTCCTGGTGGTGCTCGGCAAGAACCTTCCTGAGCCGTTCGCTGCCAAACTGCTCCCCTCCCTCCCGCTCGGCCTCCACCACGCCGTCCGTGTAGAGCACCAGGAGGTCCCCCCGTTCCACCTGGATGGACGGCTCCTCGAAGTTCACCCCCTTCTTGATCCCGAGAATCAGTCCCTCGCCGTCCAGTTCCATGAAACAGTCGGCGGCGGGACGGTAGAGGAGGGTGGGGGGGTGCCCCGCGTTGGCGAAGGCGAGGCGGCGGGTCCCGATCTCGAGGCTCAGGTAGGTGAGGGTGATGAAGAGTTCCGAGCGGCTGAGGTCCTCGTGCAGGAGGTCGTTCAAGGCGGAGACGATGTCGCGGGGGCGGCTGAGGGATTTCAATTGGGCCCGCAGCACGCTCCTGGCCTCCACCATGATGAGGGCGGCGCCGACGCTGTGGCCGGAGACGTCGGCGATCACCAGGTCGAGGTGGCCGTTGTGGAGAAAGATGTCGTAGTAGTCCCCGCCGATGTGGCTGGCCGGGACGCAGCGGCCGGCACAGTCTATCCCGGTGAGGGGGGGAGGTGCGGGGGGGAGCAGGGAAAGCTGGATCTGCTTGGCGATCTCCATCTCCTTGAGCATGCTGGCGTTTTCCAGCAGCGCCCGCTCGGCATCCTTGCGCTCGGTGATGTCCTGCTTGATGCAGACGAAGTAGCGGATCACTCCCCTTTCATCGGTCACCGGGGTGATGGTCTGCTCCTCGGGATACAGGGTCCCGTCCTTTCTCCGGTTCACCATCTCCCCCTGCCAGACTTCACCGGCGTTGATGGCGCGCTTCATCTCCTGGAAGAAATGGGGCGGGTTCAGGTCGCTTCTGAGAAAGCTTAAGTCCCGCTGCTTGGCCTCCTCGGGATGATAGCCGGTCATCCTGGTGAACGCCTCGTTCACCCAGATCACCATCCCGTCGCTGTCCGTGATCACGATGGCGTTGGCGGCGGCCTGCAGCGCGGCGCTTTGCAGCCTGAGCGACTCCTCCGCCCTCTTGCGCTCGGTGATGTCGGAGATCAGGCCATCGTAGGCGATCAGTTCCCCCTGTTCGTTGTAACGGGGGACGATGGTGTTGATGACCCAGCGGAGCGAGCCGTCCTTGTGCCGGATGCGGTGCTCCAGCGAGGGGATGTCGTGGCCGGCCCTGATCTCCTCGGTGAGGCGGGTGACCGCGGGACGGTCCTCCTCCAAGATCATCTGATACCAGAGGAAGGGGTTCTCCTGGTACTCCCCGGAGCTGTAGCCGGTGACCGTGAGGCAGCCGGGGCCATGGGATGTGTTGACCACCTGTCCCTCGCGCAGGGTCACCGTGTAGATGTAGTCGGTGACCGCGGCGACCAGCCGTTTGTAGCGACGCTCGCTCCTTATCAGGGCGGCCTCGGCCTCCCGCCTCTTTTTGCGGACTTCGGCCTCCTGCATCTCCCGCTCGATGGCGGGGACCAACCGGGAGATGTTCCCCTTGATGAGGTAGTCGTTGGCCCCCTCCTTCATGGCGTTGACGGCGGTGTCTTCGCCGATCTTGCCGGAGACGATGATGAAGGGGAGATCGAGGCCGCTGCCGCGGACCATCCGGAGGGCCTCAAGGCCGCTGAAGCCGGGAAGGACGTAGTCGGAGATCACCAGGTCCCAGCGCTCTTCCTTGAGGGCCTTGGCCAAGGTTTCGACGCCGTCGACCCGGGTGAAGATCGGTGAATAGTCGCCACGGCGCAGTTCGAAGACGAGGAGCAGGGCGTCATCTTCGGAGTCTTCCACGATCAGGACGCGTAGCGGCTTTCCCATCGCGCACCTTCGCCAAAGGGTTGGGGGCGTTGGCCCCGGATGACGGTCTGTGGAGGGGGATACTACGGGAGAAACGGAAGAAGTATAGCACAGTTTGCCGTTTTCTTCGTTTCGGGGAAAGGGAAAGGTGGTGTACCGCCTGGCTGCGGCCCTCATCGTCTTGCCGCTCCCGTCGCAGACGACGGCCGGTTGCCATGGCCGGCCCCACTTTGCGTGGGGTCAGCGGACTGCGAACTGCTCGAGCCAGCTTTCGAAGATGGTGACCTTCTGGCTGCCAAACACCGCCAGTTCGTTACGCACCTGGTCGGGGCTTTTCTCCCTCTCCAGTTCGCCCGGCCTCTTGGAGAAGAAGAGGTCCGCCATGGCCACTACGCGCTCGCAGGCGCACTCGGGGGACATGTCGCGGGAGGGGAGGGGGAGCTTCTGGATTTCGACGTCGCTTGCGGTGAGCCCCACGCCGATGTGGCGCTCGCAGACCATTGCATGGCGAGGGAATCCCTCCGCCTCGAGGATCGCTCGGCCGATGACGCCGTGGCAGATGTATGGGGCGGCGCCGAAGCACTTGAGCTTGGGTGCGTCGACCCGGCAGATGCCGATGTCATGGAGAAGGGCGGCCTCTTCGATGAAGGGAAGGTCCAGGCTGAGGCCGCTGTTGCCGGCGATGGCGAGCGCCTTGTCGGCGACCTTGCGGCTGTGGCGGTAGACGATGTCGAGGGCTTCCGGCTGGCCGTCGAAATATTTTTCCAACAATTGCCGTGGGGTGGGGGACATGAGAGGGCTCCTTTGCTGTCGCCAACAGATTAGGACGATTCGCGGCCGGATGCAACAGGTTCCCTGCACGGTCAGGAGCCCCTTGGGGAGAAAAAATGCCGGGGGGGATTGAAATAAGTTGAAGATAGTACATATTGACGCTATTATTTGAAACTTCTAAATCAGTCTTCCCGGACGGTACCAGATGACAGTGCAATCGGTTAACCAAAAGCATATGCTGGTGGTCGATGACGAACCGACCATCCTCACCGAAGTTTCGCTGCTGCTCGCTTCCAGCGATATCCAGAACGTCACCACCATCTCCGATAGCACCTCCGTCCTCCCCTTCATCCGGGAGCATCAGGTAAGTGCCGTCATCCTGGACTGGATGATGCCCCGGATGAGCGGTTCCGAGGTGTTGGCCGCCCTCGCGGCCGACTACCCGGAGGTCCCGGTGATCGTGATGACCGCCATGGGCGACGTGGAGACTGCCGTCGGCTGTATGAAGCAAGGGGCCTTCGACTTCTTGACCAAGCCGGTCGACCCCAACCGGTTGGTCGCCACCGTCAAGAAGGCGCTCCAGGTGAGCGACCTCGGCAACCAGAACAAGATCCTGAAGGATTACCTGCTGGCGGACAAGCTGCGCCACCCGGAGGCCTTCGATGGCATCGTGACCAACGCCAAGAAGATGCGGGGGATCTTCCAGTACATCGAGGCGATCGCCTCCTCGCGTCTCCCGGTGCTGATCACCGGCGAGACCGGGGTTGGCAAGGAACTCTTGGCCCGCGCCATCCACAAGGTGTCGGGTGTGAAAGGAGATTTCATCTGCCTCAACGCCGCCGGCCTCGACGACATGATGTTCTCCGACACCCTCTTTGGTCATAAGAAGGGAGCCTTCACGGGCGCCGACAGCCAGCGGGAGGGGCTCATCGCCGCCGCCGCCGGCGGAACCCTCTTCCTCGACGAGATCGGCGACCTCAACATGGCCTCGCAGGTGAAGTTGTTGCGCCTTTTGCAGGAGAAGGAATACTACCGGATCGGCTCCGATCTCCTCTTGAAGAGCGATGCACGGGTGATCGCCGCCTCCAACGTCGACTTCACCGCGCTCAGGGCGGAGGGAAAGTTCAGAAACGATCTCTATTTCAGGCTCTGCGCCCACGAGTTCCACGTGCCGCCGCTCAGGGAGAGGATCGAGGATGTGGGGCCGCTGGTCGATTACTTTGCCCACATGGCGGCCGAAGAACTCGGGAAACCGAAGCCGGCGCTGGCTGCCGGCCTGATGGCCACCCTGGAGCAGTACAAGTACCCGGGGAACGTGCGTGAGCTCTACAACATGGTGCACCACGCGGTCACCTGCAGCGAAACCGGCATTCTCACGCCCGCCGACTTCGGCCTCAAGCCCGCCCCCTCCAGGGCTCCCCAACCCCCGCTGAATGCTGACAACCCCTTCCTGGCGGTCTTCGGGAAGTTTCCCACCGTGCTTCAGGCGGAGGAGTATCTGATCGCCGAGGCTATGAAGCTCACCAACGGCAACCAGACCATGGCGGCGGAACTGCTCGGTCTCACCCGTCCCACCCTGAACAAAAGGCTCAAGCAGGAAAAGCAGTAACTGCGCCGGCGGCTAGATGCAGTAGTCGACGGCCTGGGTGGGAGTGGGGAGGGGAGCTTCTCTACGCTGGATCCGGGGGACGGCCATGAGGACCATCTGCTCCAGGGCCGCATCGTAGAAAGCCCGACGGCAGTCGAGCGTGGAGATTGGCTTGTCGTTGAGCAAGTTGAGGAAACGGCAGCCACCGAAACAAATGGGGAGATAAGGACAGTCTAGGCACTCATCGTTTTGCCAGTTTCCGATCCCATGCGATTGCTTGTAGTCGGAGATGCCCTCCGCGATGTTCCCCACGCTGAATCCGTCGTACCCCATGAAAGCTGGGCACTTGTAGAGGGTCCCGTCATAGTTGACGACGATGTTGTGGTCAAACTCCACCACGCAGGCGGATGCCTTCAGTTTGGGGACCGGGAATCCGCGGGAGATGGTTTCCTGGCGCAGGAGGGGGAGCGCTTCCACCAGCCACGGTTCGCTTGAGGACGCGCATTCCGAGCCGTGCTCGGTGCAGCCCGCCTTGGCGGTGACCGGGGTGAACAGGACCCGGTGGAGCTTCTCGGGCCGTAGCCCGGCTTCCACGAGGTAATCGAGCAGGCGGGGAAACTCCCGGTAGTTGTCCTCCCGGCAGTTGCCACCCAGCATGACCTGGATGATGTCGTACACCTCCAGGAGATTCCCTACGATACAGTCGAAGCTCCCCGCTCCTGAGCTGAATGGCCGCTGCCGGTCATGGATCTCCCGCGGACCGTCCAGGGTGAACTTCGCGCCGCGCAGCCCGTAGGGGATGAGCCTCAGCGCGGTCTCCCGGTTGAGGAGCGTTCCGTTGGTGACCAAGTCGAAGGTGTAGGTGACTCCATGGGCCTGGGCGGCTTCCATCAGCGGCTGCGAGATCGCGCAGATAAGATCCTCCGACAGCAGGGCCTCGCCGCCGTAAAAGGTGAGCGTGACGTTCATCCCCTTCTCGAGCTGGTTTCTCTTGAGTGTTTCCACCAACTGAGCCGCCGTTTCTTTCGACATGTACTGCTCGTGGCGAAATCCCCCCTCATAGCAGTAGACGCAATCGAGGTTGCAGTCCAGGTTGAGCACCACCACCCCCCTGAAGTTTCGCAGGTTGCTGTTGGCACGGTCGATGACGGAACGGACCAGTTCCCGCTCGACGCTCGGGTGGTCGACCAGCATGCCGAGCTTTCTCAGGGTCTCCCCTTCGGGGCCCAACGTCGACCCGCTCAGCACGGCGCTGAGGGTGGTGCCGGAAACGAGGGCGGTGGAACTGCGAAGGGTGGAGAAGAGGAGAAAATAGCCGGCTTTGTCTTTGGAGGGATAGATTTTGAGATAACGGGATAGATGCATGTCGGGAAACCTTCGGTAACTCTTTCTCGCTGTTTAAAGGGAACCGTTCTCGGGCAGGGAACAGGTAGATGCCCCGGGGAGACCGGGGCATCTTGGGATCGTGCTTGTTAGATGAAAAGGAAAGAGCACAAGCAACAGGCAATACTTTCCTCGAGTTCCGGGTCCTGCCCGGCCTCGATTACGACGAGGGGTTCTTCAAACTGGCCCATGGGTATCACCTCCGTTTTTTTTTGATTGAAAGCTAGACTCGACGTCCAACATATGTTAGATTAGCACAGTCTTATGAGTTGGGCAATAAAAATTTAAAAATATTTATTATATTTTTCCAGTGAGGGGGGTGTTTTGACGAGGAGGCGAGGGCACATACTGGGCGTTTTCAGGTGGACGTGGCCATACTCCTTGGCCCTGCTCTGCCTGCTGCTTCTGGTCTCCGCCGCCGATGCGGAGGAGGACGAGCTGCGCTCCCTCGAACTGTACAACGGCTCCCAGAGCGAAACCGTCTCCGTTGGCCGATCGCCCCGTCCCGCCTCCCAGACCGCAGAAAACATCACCGTCGTCACCGCAAAGGACATAGAGGCCCTCAACGCCCACACGCTAGTAGATGTGCTCAATCTGGTGGCCGGGGTCCAGATCGACTACAGCCGCACCCCCGGTTCGGCCACCTTCGTGGAACTGCAGGGGTCAAACTTCAACCATATCCTGGTCCTCATCGACAACGTTCCCATCAACAATTTGGCCGACAACTTCCCCGACATCTCCATCCCGGTCCAGATGATCGAACGGGTGGAGGTCGTCAAGGGGGCAGCGTCCTCCTCCTGGGGCAACGCCCTGGGCGGGGTGATCAACGTGATCACCAAGTCTCCCCAACTGGACAGGGGGGTGGGGGGGACGGTTTCCGCTTCGGTCGGTAAGGCATCCACCGTCGACGGCCGCGGTGAACTCACCGGCACGACCGGCGGATTCGGCTACTACCTGACCGGCGGCAAGCTTCGCTCGGACGGTTTGCTCCCCAACAACATGGTCAGTCTCGACCATTTCTACGGCAAGCTCCGCTACGATCTCCCCGGCCAGGGTTCACTCAGCCTGACCTCAGCCTACAGCGATGTTAACCGCGGTGAACTGCAGGTCGCCGAGATGGACCTGAACCGGCAAAACGACCTGGATCAGCTGATCGCCACCTTTTCGGCCCAATATCCCTTCACCGACCGGATCAGCCTGGATGCCATGTACCGCACCAGGCGGATGAATTCCGACCTCCTGTACTACCGCCTCTCCACCGGAGACCTGCTGAGGGATGTCAGGGACGAGGAGGTCAGCAACGGCGGGGTTGTCAAATTGACCTACCTCGACAATCTCCAGCGCGTGGTGGTGGGGGTCGACTATGACCACCTTAAGGCCCACCTGAGCCAGCCGCAGACCCGGGCCGACTTCCTGGTCAGCAGAGACGATCGGGTAGGGGTCTATCTCAACGATACCTTCACCCTCGACCGCTTTGCCGTCACTCCCAGCGTCCGCTACGACCATAGCTTGATCAGCGGCGATCTCTTCAGCCCCAGCTTCGGCATCACCTATGCCTTGACCGAAAACACCGTGCTGCGTGGGTACACAGCCAAGGGCTACAGCATCACCTCCCTCAACCGGGCCAACTCGCTGGAAAAGGTCTGGACCTCCCAGGTCGGGATCGAATCGGCCGACATCAGCTACCTCTGGCTCAAGGGCACCCTCTTCCGCAACGAGACCTGGGACATCTCGGTCCAAAACCCCGACGGCAGCCAGAGCATGCAGCGGCAGCTCAAGCGAGGCGTCGAGGTCGAGGCGAGAACCCTTCCGGTCTTCTTTACCTCGCTCTCGGTCGGATATACCTATGTGGACGCCGAGGTAGACGACACCGGCGCCGCGGTGACTGGCATCGCCCGCCATACCCTGAATGTAGGCGCCAAGTACGAGGACAGCCACAACTTCCGGGCCGAGCTTACCGGTCATTACATAGACTGGGTCTCCGACGCCGAAAACCAGGCCAAGACCGAAATGATCTGGGACCTACACCTCGCCAAGAAGGTGATCTATACCGACCAGGTGGCGGTTGAATTCTACGGATCCCTGCGGAACATCTTCAATGGCGACCAGTACAGCCATTACTTCTACAAGAATCCCGGACGGTGGGGTGAGGTGGGGATCAGATGCCAGTTCTGAGAGCCGCCCTAATAGCGGTCTTGTTCCTGCTGCCTCTTCCGGCCCTGGCCTACGATATCCTCGTCCTGCAATCGTTGCACGAGAAGGGGTACGATGAAGCCGTTCGCGGCGCGCGCCGCGGTTCGAACGCCACCATGCGTACCCTCGTCCTCTCCGACTACGTCGAGACCGACATCACCCGTATCATCCGCGAGGAACATCCCCGCGTCATCATCGCCGTGGGGGAACGTGCGCTAGCGGTGGCCGAGAAGGCCCGCAACGTCCCGGTCCTGTACATGATGGCGCTCAATCCCAAGGTCCGCCAAGGGGTGACCGGGGTGGCCATGTTGCTCGATCCCTCCCGCTACCTGTCGGTCTTCAACTCGATGGGCGTTCAGAAGGTAGGGGTGATCTACGATCCCAACCGCTCGGGTGCCTACCTGCGCAGGGCCCATTTCGCGGCACGGCGGGCCGGCATCGAACTCATCACCCGCGAGGTGCGGGTCCCCAAGGAGACCCCGGCCGTGTTGGAATCCCTCAGGGGGAAGGTGGAGGCCCTATGGATGATCCCTGACGTCACGGCGGTATCCCCAGCTTCCACCGAGGCATACTTCCTATTTTCCCAATCCCAGGGGGTCCCGGTGGTCACCTTTGCCGACGTCTACCTCTCCATGGGGGGGGCCGTATCCCTCGGCATCGACCGCTACGACATCGGCAAGCAGGTGGGGGAGATGGCCCAAAGCCTCCTCTCCGGTACCCCCATCGACGAACTTCCGCCCCAGTCTCCCCGCAAGGCGCTCACCAGAACCAATGACGGCGTCCTGCGCAGGCTGAAGATCAGCGGCACGGGGGGCTAGTGAAAAAGTCCTCCCGCATCTCCTCCTACCTCAAGAGCTTCAGCTTCAGGCTCTACCTCATCTTTTCGGCGACCATCGCGCTTTTGACCGCGGCCTTTGCCTTGGTCTACGTCATCACCGAAAGCCACGGCTACCGGACCACGTTGGAACGGGAAGGGAAGCTGATGGCCACCATCCTGGCCCAAAATGCCCGCCTCCCGCTGTTCGCCGAGAACCGTGACGCCCTCTCGCTGATGGCGGCCGACACCGTCCGCCACTCCTCGGTCATCGAGGTGTCGATCAAGAGCGCCGAGGGGCAGCTTTTGACCGAGGCGAGGAGCCGGAAGGAGAAGGTGGGTGAGACCATCGACATGGAGGTGCCGATCACCTCTCCCGGCCAGATGCTCTCCCCAGAAGCGGCACTCCTGGGCCGTCCCCCCGGTGGAGAGAACCGGGTCATCGGCCAGGTCCACCTCCGGCTCGATACCTCCGGCGTCCGGGACCAGCTGAACAACCTGCTGATCGCTTCGCTCGCCATCGGCACCCTTTTCTGGATCATGGTCTCCTTGCTTTGCTACCAGATCCTCAAGCGGGCCACCGGCTCTTTCAAACTCCTCTTGGCCGGCATCGAGGAGATCGGCTCCGGCCACCTCTCCACTCGTGTCGATCTCCCCGGCGATGATGAACTGGCCCGTTCGGCGAACGCCATCAACGCCATGGCCGCCTCCCTCGAGCTCAGGGAACTGGAGAATCTCTCCCTTCAGGAAGAGCTACTCAAGGCGATGAAGCTCGAGGTGCAGGAGGAGAAGAAGCGGGTCATGGCCCGCCTGATCCAGACCAACAAGATGACCTCGCTGGGGCTTTTGCTTTCCTCCATGGCCCACGAGATCAATAATCCCAACGCTTCCATCCGCTTTTCCGGGCATATGATCTCCAAGATCTGGGCCGACGTAGTGCCGCTTCTTGACCGGGTGCGGGAGGAGGAGGGGGACTTCTACCTCGGGGGGGTCCCGTTTCAGACCGCGCGCACCGCGCTTTCCGAGAATGCCGCCAAGATCGTTGAGAACTCCGAGCGGATCGCCCGGGTCGTGCAGGGGCTTCGCGAGTACGGTGTCGGGGACGGTTCGCGGCTGCGCCCCAATCTCAACGTCAACGACGCGGTGACTGCCGCTCTTTCGGTGCTCGCCTGCCAGATGAAGCAGAACATCCAGCTCAAGACCTCGCTCGGCACCGACCTTCCCGTCATCGTCGGAAGCCAGCAGCAGATCGAGCAGGTGCTCATCAACCTCATCATGAACGCCATGCAGGCGCTTCCCAACGCCTGCGGCGAGGTGGCCGTGATGACTCGTTTCGACCAGAGATCCAACGAGGTGGTAGTGGAGGTTCAAGACAGCGGCACCGGCATCGGTGCCGAGACCATGGAGAGACTCTTTGAACCGTTCTTTTCAACCAAATTGGACAGGGGGGGGAGCGGCCTGGGGCTCTATATCTCCCAGTTTATCGTGGCCGAGCATGGGGGGAGGTTGCTGCTGGTCTCCGAGCCTGGCCAGGGGACCCTGGCCAGGGTTCTCATTCCCGCCAAAGGAGCGGATGCCTCACTGGGTGAGGTGGTCGCCGCCGAGGACCATCAGCATGTCGCCGATGCGGTCCATGAGGCTCGTTAAGGCCTCGCCTTCGTAGTTCCCGCCGCAGATTCTCCTCATCTGGGAAAGCAATCCCTCGAACTTGTCCTCGCTGCAGACGCCGCTCTCCGCTTCCTTCGGGATCGCCTCGTTGAGAAGAAGCCTCTTCATCTGGATCAGCTGTATCTCAACCCGAAGCTTCTTGATGGTCGGCATGTCGCTCTGCTTGAGAAGTTGGAGGCACTGGTTGATGATGCTGTATTGGTAGTCCATGGACACCCTCCATTACCGATGTAACCACATAACTCCTTGCTGGTTCCAATAACCGTGCCAAAGTGCACGGCCTGAAAACCCCCGTTATTAGCGGGAGGCAAGGAGGGGAGGGGCGGCGCGCGGTGTGAATTTTTTTACAACCCGGGGTGCATTTTTGGATAAAACGCTGGAAAAACAGCAACCTGAACACTATTGTAAAATTTTTCACAGTTCGTTTTTTTACAGTTGGAGCGAAGAGGAGAGGAGAGGCGCCCTCATCGAACCCTTGCGGGTCGATGAAGGCGCACTCCCCTAGCGGGAGGCGAGGCAGGAGCGGACCTTGCCGACGACCTGCGCCGGAGAGAACGGCTTGAGGATGTAGCCGTCGGCGCCGGCTTCCCGGACCAGTTCGCGCATCTCCTCGTCGCTTTTGGAGGATAGGAGCAGGATGGGGATGTCCCGGCTCAGCTCGTTGTCCTTGAGGATCTTGGCCTTCTTGTTGCCGTCCAGCATGGGCATCATGATGTCCATGATGATCAGGTCCGGTTTCTGACGGGAGAAAATGAAGCGGTTGGCCTCGATGCCGTTGGTGGCGGTTTCCACCCGGTAGCCGGCGTCCTCGAGAGCGTCCCTGGCCATGGCGAGGACCAGGTCGCTGTCATCGATGATGAGTATCGTTTGGTTCAAGTCTTTTATCTCCTTTATGATTTCAGCCGCCCCCGGTGGTGACCGGGCGGCAACCGGCTTCGGCTAGGCGAGCGCGAAGAGGCGCGAGATGGCCGACGGCATCCGGTCCAGGGGGAGTACCTGGTCGGCGGCCCTCAGTCCGATGGCGGCTTTGGGCATCCCGAACACCGCGCAGCTCCCCTCGTCCTGCACCAGGGTGGTTCCCCCCTGTTCCCTGATCCTGAGAAGCCCCTGGGCTCCGTCCTTTCCCATCCCGCTCAGAAGCAGGCTCACCACCTGGTTGCATTTCTGCTCGGCAAGCGAGTTGAAAAAGACGTCGATGGAAGGGCGGCAGCAATTTACCGGCTCCCCCTGCACGAGTTTGATCTTTCCGTCGCTGACCGTCATGTGGCAGCCGTCGGGGGCCACCAGCGCCAACCCCGGTAGGAAACGGTCGCCGTCTTCGGCGACCCTGACCGGCAGGGCGCATTCGCGGTCGAGCCAGGTGGCGAACCCCGCCGCGAAGCCGTGGGCTATGTGCTGGACCACGAAGACCGAGGCCGGGAAGTTGGCGGGGAGCTCTCTCAAAAGGGTCATCACCGCCCGCGGACCGCCGGTGGAGGCCCCGATGGCCAGGATCTTCGGGGGAACCGACGGCTGCTGCCGGGTCTCCTCCTGGCGCGGCGGGGAAGGCTTGCGGCGCGGGTGCCTGGTGACCTTGATCCCCCCCAGCACCTTCACCTTTTCGATGAGCCGCTGGGAGAAGACCCTGAGTGCACCCGGTGCCCCCAGGTCAGGCTTGAGCATCACGTCCAGGGCCCCGCGGCGGATGGCGTTGCCGGGCTGGTCCCCCTCGCATCCCTCCAGCGCCGCGGAGAGAACGAGCACGGGCGTGGGGGTGTTGGCCATGATCTTCTCGATCCCCTCCATCCCGTCCACCCCCGGCATCACGAGGTCCATGATGACCAGGTCCGGTTTGAGCCCGACGGTGCGCTCGGCAGCCTCCTTGCCGTTGCAGGCGTAGCCGATCACTGCGATCTCCTCCCCGCTTTCTTCCAGGATATCGGTCAGCACCTGGCGAACCAGGAGGGAGTCGTCTGCAATTAGTACTCGAATCATCATCCCGCCCGGTATCCATTAAGCCAGCAGGATTTCGACACCCACTGCTGCTTCATGATCTGTTACTGGTTGCTGGTTTTCGTGAGGTGCCGACTCTCGCTACCCGATCAGCATCTGCACGGTCTCAAGGAGCATCCCCTGGTCGAAGGAGCCCTTGACGATGTAGGCCTGGGCTCCCGCCTCCATGGCCTGGCGCTTGTCTTCGTCACGGGAGAGGGAGGAGACGATGATCACCGGGGTTTCCCGGTGGCGGTCGGTGGCTCTCAACTGGCGGGTGAGCTGGAATCCGTTGATGCCGGGCATCTCGACGTCCGAGATCACCAGGTCGAAATCCCGGACGGCCGCCTTCTCCAGGGCGTCTTCCCCGCAGACCGCGGTCTCCACGAGATAGCCGTTGGCGGTGAGAATGCTCTGCTCCATTGTACGCGTGGTGATCGAATCGTCAACCACCAGCACCCGCTGCTGTACCTTGACCTCCCAGCTCTTCTGCAGTCCGGGGCGGTTCTTTTCGGCCACCGCGCTGTAGAGATCGGGGACGTTGAGGATGAGGGCGGGGTTGCCGTCCCCCAGGATGGTCGCCCCGAACAGGAAGGTAACGTTTCTGAACTGCTTGCCGAGCCCCTTGACCACCACCTCCGAGTTCCCAAGGTGGGCGTCCACGGTGAAGGCTATCCGCTGGTCGCACAGTTTCAGCACCAGGGCGGTCATCCGCGCGCCGGGGAGGAGCTGCCGGCGGGGGAGCTCCAGTACGTCGGAGAGGCTGTAGACCGGGGTGGTGGTGCCGCGGACCTTGATGACCTCGGTTCCTCCCATGGTGGTGATCTCGTTTTCCCCGACCCTGAGGATCTCCTGCACGTAGTTGATGGGGATGGCGAAGGTCTCCCCGCCGCTGGCGACGATCAGGGCGTCGAGCACCGAGAGGGAGAGAGGGAGCTGAAGGGAGATCTCGGTGTGGCTCCCCACCTGGCTCGTCATGGTGAGGTTCCCCTTGATCCGCTCCACGTTCTTCTTGACCACGTCCATGCCGACCCCGCGGCCGGCCACGTCGGTGACCACCTCCGCGGTGGAGAAGCCGGGGCGCAGCGTCAGGTAGAGCGCCTCCTCGTCCCGCATCGCCTCGGCGTCCCGCTGGTCGATGAGCCCACGAGCGACCGCCGCCGCCTTGATCCTCAGCGGATCCATCCCCTTGCCGTCGTCGCGCACCTCGACCACCACCGAACTCCCCTCGTGGCGGGCGGTGATGCGCACCGAGCCCTGGCGGCTTTTCCCTTTGCTCTCCCGCTGGTCGGGGGTCTCGATCCCGTGGCAGACCGCGTTGGTCAAAAGGTGGATCAGCATCGGCTTGAGCCCCTCCAAAAGGACCCGGTCCATCTCGATGTTGGCACCCACCGTCTCCAGGCGGACTTCCTTCCCCTGTGCCTGGGCGAGGTCCCTGACCATCCGTTCGAAACCGTCGCAGATGCTCTTCAGGGGGAACATCCGAAGCGCCATGGCCTTTTGGTGGAGCTCGGCGATCAGGTAGTCGAGGTAGAGGATGTCCTCCTCGAGGTCGCGCCGGAAGGGGGCCAAGAGCTCCGCGGCGGCGCCGGTGGCCTCCCGCTCGATCCCGCGCAGGCGGGTAAGCTTCGCCTCCAGGCGCTTCTTGTTGATGATCATCTCCCCGATCAGGTTGACCAGGGCGTCCAGCGTCTTCACGTTGGCCCGCACCGTCTCGCTCAACTGGTCGGGGATCACCTCCTGTGGCTCCGCCGTGGCGAAGGAGCGTCCCACCTCGCCGCGCTCGTAATCGGCGACGAAGGCCTCCACGTCGAGCGGCGGGGGCTCACCCTTGGAGAGGGCCGAGGTGATGATGGCCACCGCGTCGGCCCCCTTCAAAAGGAGGTCGATGGCCGGGGCGTCCACCGGCCGGCTTCCCTGCTCCATCCCCTTCAGCTGCTCTTCCATGGTGTGGGTGATGGCGCTGATGTCGGAAAGCCCGACCATGCGCGCCGACCCCTTGAGCGTGTGGGCGTTTCGCAAGAGCTCGTGCAGCAGGCTCATCCGGGTCGGGTGCTTCTCCAGCACCAGGAGGCCGCTCTGCAGGGAGGCGAGGTGCTCCTCGGCCTCCCTGCAGAAGATCTCGATGTACCTTTTTCCCATCTAGGCCTCTTTCTCGGTCAGGTCCCTGAGTCTTCCCGCCAGTTCCAGGATCTCGGCGATGGCTTTCTCGGTCTCGTTGGCGCTCATGGCCACCTGCTGGGCCACGTCCCGCACCTCAGACATGGTCTCCGCCATCTGCTCGCAGGCCGAGGTCTGCTGCTGGGTGGAGAGGGAGATCTCCTTGGCGGTCCGGGAGGTCTCCTGGGCGGTGCCGACGATGGAGGCGAAGGAGAACTGGACCTTGTCCACCATCTGCGAGGCGGCGTCGACCGCCTTGGTCCCTTCCTCGGTCACCATGATGGTGTTGTTGGTGGCCCGCTGGATCTCGCCGATCAGGCCGTGGATCTGGCGGGTGGCCTCCACGGTGCGGTCGGCGAGCCTTTTCACCTCCTGGGCGACGATGGCGAAACGCTTGCCCGCCTCGCCGGCGCCGGCCGCCTCGATGGCGGCGTTGAGGGCGAGGAGGTTGGTCTGGTCGCTGATCTCGTCGATGATCTCGATGATCCCGCCGATCTTCTGGCTGTTCTCCCCGAGTTCCAGCATGGAGCGGGCGATGCTCTGCACCTGGTTTCTCACGAGATCCATTCCCATGATGGCGTTGGAGACGTCCTCGCGCCCGGCGTTGCAGTTCTTGGCGGTGTCGTCGGCCACCGATTCCACCGACTTGGCGTTGGAGGTGATCATCTTGGCGGTGATGGCGATCTCTTCGGAGGTGGTGGTCACCTCCTGAACCGCGCTCGCCTGCTGGGTGGCGCCGGAGGCCTGCTGGGCGCTGATGGCCATCATCTCGTTGGAGGCGCTGGAGAGCTGGATGACCGCCTCCTTCACCGAGCGGATCAGCCGCTCGCTCTTGGCGATCTCCTCCTTGAGATCCTTCACGATGACGGTGATCATCACGTTGAAGGCCTGGGCGAGCTCCCCGATCTCGTCCCTGCTCTCCACCGGTACGGTCTCGTCGAGGTTACCCTTGGAGATCCTCAAGGCCGCGTCGGTCAGGTTCAAAAGCGGCTTCACCGCCCGGCTCACCACGAAGAGGATGAAGGTACTGGAGACGATCAGCATGATGATCATGCTCCCGACCACCTGGTTTCTCAGCGCGGCCGCCTTCTGCTCGATCTTCTGCATGGAGAATCCGATGCGGAAGGTTCCCCAGTGTTTCCCCTGCACCTGGACGGGCACCGAGAGATCCCACATCATTTCGCCGGTGTCCCGGGGGTAGACCTGCTTAAGGAAAGGCTGCTGGTTCTTGGCCGCCGCGAGCCCCGCCGTGTCGTTGAAGATCCGCTTGGTGCGGTTGCCCGCCTTGTCCTTCTCCTTGTCGCCGGTCAAGGCCGCCGAATACTTGGAGTTGTGGGTCGGGATGTAGCCGTTGCGGTCTTCGAGCACCGCGAACACCACCTGGTCGTCCTGGAGGAACTCGTCCTCCAGGGCCTGGATGGCGCCGTCGGTGAACCTGTCGAACTGGGTGTGGTACTTCTGGGGATCGGTCCCCGGTATCGGGACGTACCTGTCGTCAAACAGCTGGTCCAGGGTGAGCTGGCCGGTGGCGACCGCCTCGCTCAGCACCCGTTCCATCGATTTGCCGCCGGTCTGGGCCAGGATCTTCCCCTTGGCCAAGAGTTCATCTTCCATGGCGGCCCGGCGGGAGCGGACGAAATAGACCGAGAAGGCGGTCATGATGACGACCTGGACCAGGATGAGGGCGAAGACGATCTTGAAGGATAGTTTGTTTGACATGGTAACCCCTGTCTGCTGCCGTAGCGTTAAGTGATCATTGCATCTGGATTAATCGGCCCCGACCATGATTTCCGGCGAGGCGAGGAGTGCTTCGAGGTCGAGAAGAATGGTGGCGCCGTCATCGGTGTTGAAATGTCCGCGGACCAGCCGCCGCCGATCCAGCGAACTCCCAGGGTGGGAGGGCTCGAACTGCTCCAGGGGGAGCCCCTGCACGCCGAGGGCCGCCTCGGCCAGGATCCCGGTGGCGAACTGTTCCGACTTCACCACGATGATCCTCCCGGTGGGGCCCAGTTCCGGCTGGGGAAGCCCCAACAGCGGGCGCACGTCCATGGCGGCGGTGATCTCGCCGCGCAGGTTGAAGACCCCCTTGATGAGATCCTGGACCGCCGGTACCTTGACCAGCCGGGGAACCCGGATCACCTCGCAGGCGTGGCGGGTCTCGAAGGCGTGACGCTCCCCCCCCAGCGTGAAGACGAGGCAGTCCATGAGCTCTTCCGCGCCGGTTTCCTGCTCGGCCAGGCCGTGCCAGTACTCGTCGCGCATCTTGGCCAGTACCGTCTGGATGTCGTAGCTTTCTTCTTGGTCAAGTGGCATGGTGCCGCTCCTTCGGGAGCCTGGGGGTTACCCCCGGCTTGTTCGCCTAGGCGACCTTGTTGAGGACGCTTTGCAGCTGCTCGAGGCAGCGCGCGCGTGAGAGCCCCCCGGAGTAGGGGACGGTCTCATCCCCCCGACTGCGGGTGAGGATGGTGATGCTGTTGCGGATTTCGCGGGCCGCTTCCGGGACCTTGCCGAGCTTGAGGTGCAGCTGCCCGAGGTGGTAGCGCGGCATGATGAAATCGTGGTTCAAAAGGAGCGCCTTGCGGTATTCGTTGGCCGCTTCGGCCAAAAGCCCGAAGCCGTCGAGCACCACCCCCCTCAGGAAGTAGGCGTCGGGGAAGAGGTCGTCCACGGTGATGGCACGGATGCAGAGTTCCAGGGCGGCGTCGAGCTCGCCTCTGCCTGCCAGGATGAACCCCTTGAGGACCAGGGCCGGTGCGCAGGCGGGAGTACCCTCCAGGATGGTCTCCAGTGCCGCCAGTGCCTCCTCGTAGCGCTCGCTGTCGTAGAGGAGCCTGGCCTTCTCCATAGGCTCCTGCCGCGGCTCCTCTACCGCCGTACACAGGGCGGGGAGTTCCGGCGGCGGCGCGGGGGGCGAGTCGGCGACCGGCTCAAGGGGTGGTTCCGCGGGGGGAGAGGTGGGCGACAGTTCGGCCGCCTTTGGCGATGCCCCTTTCACGTAGTAGAAGCTCCCCTCCAAAAGCCGGGAAGCGAGCCCGGCCTGCTGCTGCAAGAGGGACTCGGCGTGGCCAAGGAAGAGGAGCCCCTTTGGGCGTAGCGTCTGGCTGATGCTCGCGACGATGCCGGGGGCCGCCTCGGGAGAGAAGTAGATCAGCACGTTGCGGCAAAATACCGCGTCGAGATCCTTGAGCTCCGCGCAGAACTTCCCCTGGCAGGGGGTATTGAGGTTCAGGTGGAAGAATTCCACCAGCGCCTTGACCTCCTCCTTCAGCGCGAAGTGGTCTCCCTCCTTCGTGAAGTAGCGCCCCCTGATCGCCTCGTCGGTGGCCCTGAGCGACCACGCTGTATAGACCGCGCGCCGCGCCTTGGCCAACGAAACGTGGTTGATGTCGGTGGCGATGATCCTGATGTCCCGCGTCCTCCAGTCCGGGAGCGCCTCCATGAGGGCGATGGCGATCGAGTACGGCTCCTCTCCGGTGGAGCAGCCGGCCGACCAGATCCGTACCGGCTCGCCGAGGCGGCGGCGCTGGAGGGCGGCGGTGAGCGCCCGGAAGTGGGCCGGGTAGCGGAAGAAGTACGTTTCCCCGACGGTCAGAAACTGCAGGAGCTTCTGCATCTCCTGGCGGTCCTGGGCGTGCCGCTTGAGGTAGTCGAGGTATTCGGAGCAGCTGTGCATCCTAAGCGACGACATCCTCCTCCTGACCCCGCGCTCGAGCGCGGAGCGGTTGCGCACCTCGAAGTGCAGCCCGGCGGTGACCAGGAGCTGGTCGGCCAGTTCCTGGTACTGGAGGTCGGTGAGGGCGGCCTCGTATCCCGGCATGGAGGGGCGCTGGGCGATGGCGGCCACGCTGTCGAGGAGCCTGACGAGGTCGGGAGGAGAGGGGATGAAGTCGTAGACGTTCATCAGCTCAGCCTCCAGCGAGCGGCGGTCGGAGATGACGATGACCGGAATGAGATGGGGGCCTTCCGGGGTGTGGAGACGGTGGTCGCCAGCCCAGTCGGCGGCCCGGGCCCCTTCGAGGTAGACGATGAGCAGGTCCGGTTTCCGCTGGCGGAGCGCCTTGATGGGATCGGCCGCCGAGCTGATCTCGGCAATAGTGTACCCTGCCGCGGTAAGGGCACGGCAGACCGGTGCGGCTCCCTGGCTATCGTCAGTGATCAGGAGGATCTTCAGTGGCAAAGCGGTCCTTTTTCGTCCTGGAAATGTAGAGGGAGGTGACGGTGTCAGCTACGGTGCCGGGCCCCTTCCACGTCTGCCCCGGAAGGGATAAACCTATAACAGCGGCCCATTTCGGGCTGGACCAGCCTGATTGGAGGATACTATGGCTTTGCTCGGCGCTGGTCAACTAAAATATGTTTAATATAGAATGCTGTTTTGCGATAGATCGGGAGGGGATGCCGGCGCCGGTTTCGAGACGGCTTCGGCGCGATGGAAAGGGGACGGCGGGGAGTGTCGCGGGGGGCGCTACGCTACCTGAATTCGCGGTGCTGCGGATGGGTGCAGAGGTAGCCGTCGCCGAACAGGAAGGCATAGACGCAGCCGTAGCGGTTGCCCTCGGCAAGGCAGCTGGAGAACTGCTCGTTGATCTGCTTGGTCCGGCACATGGCGGTGATGGCCGGTTCCTGGAGATTTTCCGTTGCTTGGGCGAGCATGACACCCTCCTTACATTAATGGTCACCGCAGACGGCTGCTAATGATAATGCCGTTTACGTATTCCAATTATACAAAACCAATTAGTAATGCAAGGAGGGGGCGATAATTTTTTTCAGGAAGCAGGGCTCCGCGGGAGGAGCGGGTCAGGAAGTCAGCTCACGCCAGGTTTCCGCGGCCTTGGCGAGTACCGGCTCGGGGACCGCGTCGACCGTGTTGGGGCCGATCCCGCAGGCGCGGACGAGCCGCACCTCGGTGAAGTTCTGCCACTTGAGGAAGTACTGGTAGCGGGGGAAGATGTCGGCGAAGCTCGCCTCGTCCGGGTGTCCCTGACTCTGCACGAAGATGAGCTTCTTCGGGGAGAGCCGGCTGGGCTGCTGGGCGGTCGCATAGCCGGGGACCAGGTACGAGAAGGTGCGGTCCATGAAGGCCTTGAGCTGGCTGCTGAGGTCGCCGTAGTAGACCGGGGTGGCGAGCACCACCAGGTCGGCCTCCCTGACCGCGGCCAGCACCTCGGTCATGTCGTCGCGCACCACGCAGTCGTCGCGCCCCTGCTTGCACGCGTAGCAACCCTGGCACCCGCGGTAGGTGAGCCGGTTGAGTTCGAAGGTGCGGCTGGTCCAGCCGTCGGCCTCGGCGGCCTGGATGATGCGGCGGGCGATGGTGCTGCTGTTGCCCTGGCTGCGGGGACTGCCCAGGAGCGTCACTATGTTCATGATCTACCTCGCTGTACTGTTTTGATCGGGTAATAGTAACCGGATCGCAGGCAATGGGGAAGAATTTTTGCTTCCAGGCCGGAGGAGGTTGTCAAAGGGGCAATTATAGATTCATTCTCGATGGTTCGCCACCGTCGGCAATGACATTGCCTCGGAAAGATGAGGAAGACCGAGTGGCCAAGGAGTGCCCGGTGGCGGAGGCCGGGGATCCCTTGTACTCCTGCCGCCGGAGGCTATCATTGTCCTAATTAACGATCAGTCAAAAGGAGTCCCGTCATGACCAGTAGCGATCTCAACGAGCGGATCGTCTCCCGCGGCAGGGAGTTTTTTTCGCGTATCGCCGGAGAGAAGCCCTCCCTTTTCAACAAGGGGGCCTGGATGGGGAAGGTGATGGACTGGAGCATGAAGAACGAGGCCTTCAAGGTCCAGATGTTCCGCTTCGTCGACGTCTTCCCCTCGCTGACTACGACCAAGCTTTTGACCGGCCACATCGAGGAGTACTTCGGCCACGAGAAGGAGCTTCCCCCGGTCCTAGCCGCCGGCGCCAAGGTGGCCGGGATGCTCGGCACCCTCGGCGGTTCCATGCTCGGCAAGGTCCTCTCCTCCAACATCCACGACATGGCCCGCCAGTTCATAGTGGGCGAGAACAGCGCCGAGGCCATCACGAACATGGAGGCGCTCAGAAAAGACGGCTTCGCCTTCGTGGTCGACGTCCTGGGGGAGGCCACCCTCTCCGACGAGGAGGCCGAGCGCTACGTCCAGAGCTACCTCGAGCTGATGGCGGCCCTCGAGGAACAATCCCGCGAGTGGAAGCCGCTCCCTGGCCAAGGGGGAAATCCCGGGCTGGACTGGGGGCACGCGCCCAAGGTGAATGTTGCCGTCAAGCCGAGCGCCCTCTTTTGCCTGGCGAATCCCCAGGATTTCGCGGGATCGGTGGCCG
Organism: Geomonas sp. Red276; assembly: GCF_054784495.1. Classification (NCBI taxonomy): domain Bacteria; kingdom Pseudomonadati; phylum Thermodesulfobacteriota; class Desulfuromonadia; order Geobacterales; family Geobacteraceae; genus Geomonas; species Geomonas sp. Red276. Next base: position 40,960 of record NZ_BLXW01000009.1, on the reverse strand, counting down.
CCATCCTGGAGCGCCTGCGTCGTATCGCCGACCAGGCGGTGGCGATGAACGCCTTTCTCTGCATCGACATGGAGAGCTACCGCCACAAGGAGATCACCCTCGAGGTCTACCGCCGGCTGAGGATGGAGTACCGGGACTACCCGCACCTCGGTGTGGTGCTGCAAGCCTACCTGAAGGATACCGACGGCGACCTGGCGAAACTTTTGGCCTGGGCGCGGGATGAGCGGGTGGGGATCTCGGTGCGGCTCGTGAAGGGCGCCTACTGGGACTTCGAGACGGTGCGGGCCGCCCAGAACGGGTGGGAGGTCCCGGTCTGGACGATCAAGGCCGAGACCGATGCCGCCTTCGAAAGGCAAGCGCGCGAGATCTTGAAGAACCACGATATCTGCCATTTCGCCTGCGCCTCCCACAACATCCGCACCATCTCGGCGGTGATGGAGATGGCCGCCGACCTCAAGGTCCCCGAGGAGCGCTACGAGTTCCAGGTCCTCTACGGCATGGCCGAACCGGTGAGAAAGGGGATACTCCGGGTGGCGGGGCGGATCCGCCTCTACTGTCCCTACGGGGACCTGGTCCCCGGGATGGGGTACCTGGTGCGCCGGCTGCTGGAAAACACCGCCAACGAATCCTTCCTGCGGCAGAGTTTCGCGGAGGAAGCCGAGATCGACCGCTTGCTGGAGGACCCGGCCCTGAAGGCCGAACGTGAACGGTCGCGGCAGGCGGGGAGGGGAGGGCCCCCGGACCAAAAAGGGGAGCCCGCTCCCTTCGCCAACCAACCGGCGGCCGATTTCACCCTGGAGGAGTTGCGGGAGGCGTTTCCCCGGCAGATCGCGCGCAACCGCGGGCGGCTGGGCAGGAGCTATCCCCTCTTCATAAACGGGCGGGAAGTGACCACCGCCGATACCATCCCTTCGGTGAATCCCGCCGCCCCCAGTGAAGTGATCGGCGTCGCCTGCCAGGCCGGAGTGGGCGAAATCGGCGAGGCGATCGCCGCGGCCAGGGAGGCCTTCCCCGCCTGGCGGGACACCCCTCCCGCGGAGCGTGCCGGCTTCCTCAGGAAGGCCGCCTCCCTGGCCCGCTCCCGCATCGTCGAGCTGGCGAGCTGGCAGGTGCTGGAAATCGGCAAGCAGTGGGACCAGGCCTACGCGGACGTGACCGAGGCGATCGACTTCCTGGAATACTACGCGAGCGAGATGGTGAGGCTCGGGGTGCCGCAAAGAGTGGGGAGTGTCCCGGGAGAGGTCAACCATTACTTTTACGAGCCGCGGGGAATCGCCGCCGTCATCTCCCCCTGGAACTTCCCCCTCGCCATCAGCATGGGGATGGTGTCCGCCGCGCTCGTGACCGGTAACTGCGTGGTGTTCAAGCCGTCGGGGCTCACCCCGGTGGTGGGGTGGCAGGTCATGGAGCTCTTCCGGGAGGCGGGGCTTCCCCCGGGTGTCCTGCATTACACGCCCGGGCGGGGCTCGGTCATGGGGGATTTTCTCGTGGACAGCCCGGAGATCAGCCTGATCGCCTTCACCGGTTCCATGGAGGTCGGCCTGCGGATCATCGAGCGGGCCGCCAAGGTCAACCCCGGGCAGGCCAACGTGAAGAGGGTGGTCTGCGAGATGGGGGGGAAGAACGCCATCATCATCGACGCCGCCGCCGACCTCGACGAGGCGGTCCCTCACGTGATCTACTCCGCCTTCGCCTTCCAGGGGCAGAAGTGTTCCGCCTGCTCGCGGGTCATCGTCCTCGATGCGGTCTACGACCGCTTCGTCTCCCGCCTGGTGGAGATGGCCAGGGCGCTGAAGATCGGCCCCGCCGAGGACCCCGGCAACTATCTCGGCGCGGTGGCCGACGGGCAGGCGATGAGAAGCATCACGGAATACATCGAGATCGCCAGAAGGGAAGGGGAGCTGCTCTACCAGAGCCGGGTACCCCACGGTGACGGCTACTTCGTCCCGCTAACCATCGTGGGAGGGATCGGGCCGGAGCACCGGATCGCCCAGGAGGAGGTCTTCGGGCCGGTGCTCGCCGTCATGCGCGCGAAGAACTTCGACGATGCCATCGAGCAGGCGAACTCCACCAGGTTCGCCCTGACGGGCGGGCTCTTCTCCCGCAGCCCCAAGCACCTAGAAAAGGCCCGGCGGGAGTTCCGGGTGGGGAACCTCTACCTAAACCGCAACAACACCGGGGCCCTGGTCGGGCGCCAGCCCTTCGGAGGCTCCCGTATGTCCGGTGTCGGCACCAAGGCGGGCGGTCCGGACTACCTCCTTCACTTCATGGATCCGCGGGTGGTAACCGAGAACACCATGCGGCGGGGATTCGCTCCCGACGAGGAGTAAAAGCGGCTCTTTCAAGGCACCAGGGATTCAGTCGGGGTGGGCAAAGCCGACTGCTCATCCCTGGTGCCTCCGGCATTGCCATGGCGGCCGGTGTCATTGTCGCAGGGCGACATGACAGTATCCCTCTGTATCATCCCGACATCCTCTCATATAACCTCTGTAACACCGGAATATCACCGTCAGCGGTACTCTCAGTGGCTCTCTCCTCTGTTAACCGCTTTTCTTTATCCAATCTTCGTCATCCATTTTTCTTGCTTTTTCCCTTGATTTATCACGACATTTGACATAATCTACGGCGCCGTAAGATAATTTTAATTTAATGTTGGAGGATTGCGATGATTAAACAAGCCGGTACCTCGAAATTCCAGATCGATCTGCGTCGTCACCTGCGTAGCCAGAACATTTGCGACAACCTCGTGCACCTTATGTGCGAGATCGCCGAGGCGAGCAAGTACGTCATCAACGCGGTCCGGACGGGTGATCTCGGCGTCGCCGGTACCTCCAACCTCTACGGCGAGGAACAGCTCGCCCTCGACGTGCTCTCCGACAGGATCATGCGCAAGAGGCTGATCCACTCCGGCGTGGTCTGCAACATCGCCTCCGAGGAGATGGACGAGATCTACCAGTGCCAGGCCAACGCCGACGGGCTCTACTCGGTCGCCTACGATCCCCTCGACGGCTCCTCCCTGGTCGACGTGAACCTCGCCGTCGGCACCATCGTCTCCATCTATGCCGGCTCCGAGCTGCTCCAGCCGGGGCGTAACCAGGTCGCCGCCATGTACATCCTCTACGGGCCGAGGGTCTCCCTGGTCTACACCGTGGGCGACGGCGTGCACGAGTTCACCATGAACAACCTCATGGAGTACACGCTCACCCGCGAGAACATCAGGATGAAGCCGGAAGGGGACATCTACGCCCCGGGCGGCCTGCGCAACAAGTACACCGAGGGGAACGAGAAGTTCATCCGTCACCTCGAGGACAAGGGGTGCAAGCTCCGTTACTCCGGCGGCTTCGTCCCCGACATCAACCAGGTGCTGATGAAGGGGAAAGGGCTCTTCATGTACCCGGCGCTCCAGGGCTCCCCCAACGGCAAGCTCCGCGTGCTGTTCGAGCTCAACCCGATGGCCTTCATCGTCGAGCACGCCGGCGGCGCCGCCAGCACCGGGACCATCCCGATCCTCGACCTGCAACCCGAGTCTCTCGACCAGCGGGCACCGGTCTATATCGGCTGCGCGGAGGATGTCAAAACGGCCGTAGCGTTTGTCAATGGGAAGTGAAATGTAGTAGAATGCGGTGCGTAAGTACACCCATTCCTTTTTGCTAAAGTTCTCCTCACCTGCGTCGATACATGTAAAAAAGGTGGAGAACAACGAGGTACCGATGGAAAACCAGCAGCCACCCCGCCGCCTTTGCAGCGAGATACAGCTCTTTGATCTTTGCGACCTTGATGAGTGTTCCAAGAAGGACGGCCGTTACTGCACCGATCCGAAAACCCTTGAGCGGTTCGAGGCCATAAAGGAAGAGGATGAGCGCTCACAGTATCTCCCCGAGGAGATGGAGGAGGAAGAGGGGGAAGATGATGACTTCGGCGGCGATGAGTACGAAGATGACGAGTACTAACCACCACCCCCTATAGTTTGTCTGCAAAAGAACCGCTTCCACCCAGGCGGTTCTTTTGTTATGGAGTGACGTCTTAGCATACTCTGCTACACTGATACATCGTTACAGGCGGTCTTACGCGCCTCACGGCCTGCCGCTTTACTCTGCCTGCCAAAACCCTGAACTGCATATCGGCCGGTAACCACTGGCTCCGGCCTGCCACTTGAATTACGCCCACGAGGGGAACGAAGATGACCGCGAAACTGCTGATCCTTGATGACGACCACGATATTCTGCTTATGCTGAAGAGTATCTTCGCCGGTGAGGAGTACGAACTCCTGCTGGAGAGCGACAGCGAATCGGCCCTGAGGAGGGTGATCGCCGACCGCCCCAACGTCGCCATCATGGACATCAGCCTCCCGCAGAAATCCGGCCTCGAGGTGCTCAAGGAGGCGAAGAAGATCGACCCGGGGCTGGCGGTCATCATGGCCACCGGTTACAAGACCACCCAGAACGCCATCGAGGCGATGAAATACGGGGCCTTCGACTACGTCACCAAGCCGTTCGACATGAACAAGCTGAAGGCGACGGTCAAGAAGGCGATCGACTGCAACCTGTTAAGCCGCAAGGTCCGTTACACCAAGGAGCGCCCGCAGGTCGAGGAGGACCTCACCGAGGACCTGATGATCGGCTCCTCCCCGGAGATGATCGAGATCTGGAAGATGGTCGGCACGGTCGCCGATTCCGACGCCACCGTGCTCATCCAGGGTGAGTCGGGGACCGGCAAGGAGCTCCTCGCCCGCGCCATCTACAACAACTCCCGCCGCAAGAACCGCCCCTTCCTGGCCGTCAACTGCGCGGCCATCCCGGAAGCGCTGCTCGAGTCCGAGCTCTTCGGCCATGAGAAGGGCGCCTTCACCGATGCCCATTCCCGCCGGATCGGGAAGTTCGAGCAGTGCAACGGCGGCACCATCTTTCTCGACGAGATCGGCGAGATGAGCATGGCGAACCAGGGGAAACTCTTGCGCGTGCTGGAGAACCAGGAGTTCGAGCGGGTAGGGGGGAACGAGACCATCAAGGTCGACGTCAGGGTCGTCGCCGCTACCAACCGGAGCCTCCTCACCTGCGTGAAGGAGAAGAGCTTCAGGATGGACCTCTTCTACCGCCTCCGGGTGGTGAACTTCTTCCTCCCGCCGCTCAGGGACCGGGCGGAGGACATCCCGCTGCTGGTCGACCTCTTCGTGAAGAAGTTCTCCAGGAAGTACGGGAAGAACATCAAGGGGGTCGCTCCCGAGGCCATGTCCATGCTGACCACCTGCAACTTCGACGGCAACATCCGTGAGCTGAAGAACGTCATCAACTCCGCCACCGTCTTTTGCCGCGGCGATATCCTGATACCGGGCGACTTCGAGTCCTTCCTCAAGGCGAAGACTCCCGCCATCAAGGAAGTCGACCTGGAGGCGGCCGGCGACGACTACTACGAGGTCTTCTGGAGCATGCTGGAACCGGTCTTCGACGGCATCTGCCAGAAGAACAAAGGGGCCATCTACGAGAGCGTCAACATGGGGCTCGAGAAGGCGCTCATCCACATGGCGATGGAGAAGAGCAACAACAACCAGGTCTTCGCCGCCAAGCTGCTGGGCATCAGCCGCAACACCCTGCGCGACCGGCTGGAGCGTTACCGGATCGGTACGGCCGACGCCTGACCCCATCCTCATCCCGCCCCTCCGCTGGAAAGGGAGGGAGCGTTTCTTCAACTGCCGATACTAGTATGAGAAAAGCAAAAGCCCCTCTCCCGATGGAGAAGGGCTTTTGCTTTTTGCTCAATGACCGTGGACCTGCCGGGAAAACTTTCCTTCGCTATTGACTAGCGGACATTTCTGTCCGATAATTCCACGATGAATGGAGCGGAATTCGTCAAACGAGCCAAAGCGGCAGCAAAGAGGAAGGGGCTATCCTGTACCCTCGATTCTTCGCGTGGCAAGGGGAGTCATGCAACACTTTACCTCGGTGACAAATTCACCATCATCAAAGACCGCAAGAAAGAGATTGGGCCCGGCCTTTTGGCTTCCATGCTCGCGGATTTGGGCCTGACCAAGGAGGATTTACGATGAGTACGTTTCGGTACTCCTGTACCATCACCTGTGACGAAAGCGGGTTTTTCCTTGTTAGGTTTCCGGACCTTTCTGGAGCGGCCACCGACGCAAAGACGCGGGATGAAGCCCTTGCCGAAGCCGAAGATTGCCTCGCCGAAGCTGTAGCAGGCTACCTTGTGCGCCGTGAGCGGGTGCCTGAGCCGGCTTTTAGCGGTAGTAACGCCTCAGTTGTCCTCGATCCTCTTCTTGCCGCGAAAGCGGCATTGAACAACGCCATGCTGGACGCCGGACTATCACGCACTGAGCTTGCCGCCCGTCTCGGTGTGGATGAAAAAGTAGTCCGCCGGTTGCTCGATCCCAAGCACCAAAGCCATATTCGGGCCGTGCTGCGCGCCGCTGCATTGCTTGGACTCAAGGCAGAGGTACGTTTCGAGCGGGCCGCCTAGCATCCCCCTCATGTTCCCCTGTCACTGCAGCCTGGTCAGCTCGCGGTCCTTGGGATACTCGATCACGATTTCGTAGGTGATCTTTTTCTTTTCGCCGGGCGCGATATCCAGCTTCCAGACGAGGGTGCCGTCGCCCTTGGTCTCGGTCGGCTTCATGCTCGGCTCCTCCAGGTTCACCTTGATCTCGGCGTTGCCGGCGATCGGCAACTGGTCGAGAACCGACACCGTCACCGGACGCTTCTTGTAGTTCTGCATCTCCACCGCGATATGGTAGCTCACGCTGCTGCTTCCCAAAAGCCCCCCTTTTTTCTTCACCTTGGTGACGTCCCGCTTGACCTTGATCTGGTCGTCGGCCCCCAGGAAGAGATCGAACTTCTCCCCGGGAGCGATGCTCTTGAGATTGGTCTTGCCGGTGAAGACCGCATCGTTGAAGATGCTGGCCTCGCCGGGGAGCAGGGGATAGGCGGTGTCGTTCACCACCTCCGATTTCAGGTACACCTTGGGCATGAGCTTCGGGACGGTCACGTACTCAGCCGCCACCGGCACCCGGTTGACCGCGATGACGGTCCCGGCGCGGGAGCCGTCGGTGGGGACATCCACCGGGCGGGCGATGGCGAAGAGGACCGAGGTCTGCCCCTCCTGGACCCGGGCGGGCATCGGCGCCGCCTTGGCCATGGGAACCGGAGCCGGAGCCGCCATCGCGCCGCTCATCGCTTTGGCGGGAGCCTCCTCCATGTATCGCTGGCTGGCCTCAGCCCGGCGCATCTCATCCTCGTAGGCAATGATGCGTGGCGGCTCGTAGAAGGCGACGTTCCAGGGAGTAAGCTCCGGCGGCGCCCCTCCCACCTCCGGGTTGGCGGTCGAAAGCGCCAGTTTCACCCCCGGCCAGTCCTCCCCGCTGGTCTGCCAGACCTGGGCCCGGTAGGTGATCTCCGCCTCCTTCCCGTCCGGCGCAAGCCGCAGGTCATAGTCGGGCTCCCACCCGGTGCCGGTCACCAGATAGCTCAGGTCCATGGCGAAGGACATGTCCCGGTCCGCGTCGATCGCCACCTGGACCGTGTTGGCCTCCTTCATCCCTTCGCCCCGGGTCTGGTCGAGCTCCCTCTTGAGCGCCTCTATCTTTTCCAGGAGCGGTTTCTTGGACGCCTCGGCCTGGTACAACTGATCCTGGACCTTGCCGACCCCCTCGCCGACGAACCTGGAGGCCTCCCCGAGTTCCGCCGTGGAGGGTTTGCCGGCCCCCAGCTCCTTGGAGATCCGCTCGCCCCAGCCGACCTTCACCGAGAGAAGAAACGCCTCCTGGGCGGCGAGCCCTTTCTTGCGCGCGTCGATCGCCTGCACCTGGGCGTTCAGCCGGGTGATCTCGTCCTCCAGCGTGTGAATCCTCTGCTCCTGGGCCCTCTCGAGGAAGACCCTCTTGACGGAGATCCCTTCCAGCCGGGTCGTTCCCGGTCCCTCCCCTTCCACCCTGACCGATTTCTCCAGCATGGTCTGGGGAAGCCCGTCGATGGTGACCAGGTTCCCCCCCGCCTTCAACGCCACCGTGGCGTGCCGGGTGACCTGGGCCCGGTCGAGATAGACGGTGACCGAGGTGATGCGCGACGATGCCTTGACCGCATGATCGGCCGCCACCGCCGTGAAGGGGAGGGTGAGAACCAGCAACAGCGAAACGAATCCCATGCCACTTTTCATAGTCAGCCTCGTTGTGTGTGTGAGCTACTTCTTGGACGCATAGGTGTAGTACTTCAGCTTGATGTTTTCCCAGAGGATCAGACGGCCCTCGACCTTGGTGATGACCCTGACCTCGCCGTCCTGCGAGATGACGAACCCGATGCTGCCGGGATGCTGGAAACAGTAGCGCATCATCGAGCGATGGCGGGTCCCGAAATGGTTGTAGCTGACCGGTTTCAACTTGGAAGGGGTGGCCATCCGGTCGGTGGCGAGGTAGAGGTTGGCCGGCTCCTGCGGCGTCATGATCTCCACCCCGTACCCCTTCACGTCGAGGCTGCGGTCCATGACCACCAGCCCGTCCACCCGGGTGAGGATGGCGACGAACCAGATGACGCCGTCGATCTCGTTCTTGTTGGCCCGGAGATCCTTCTCGAACTTTCTCAACTGGAGAACCTTCTGCAGCGGGATCTCTCTCTCCTTCGCCTCTGCACCCCCGAGCACGCTCTTCTCCAGGAAATCCGACTTTATCTTGGTGATCGCGCTGGTGGTGAGGGCGGTGCGGAGCCGGTCGTAGTTGATCCGGTACTTTATGTTGAGATCGGGCGTGTCGATGTTGGGGGTGATGAGTATGGCGCCCCCTTTCTTGATCTTCTGGATCCTCAGGAGGATGCGGCAAAGAACGGAGAGCCACTGCTGGGTATGGAATTCGTCCAGGTGGGGACCTGCGTACATGTCGTCCGCGATGTGCGCCCGTACCGAGGCGAGGTAACTCTCGATGCCGGGGTTGAGCAGGCTTCTGACCGGGCTCTCCCGGAAGATGTCGAGGGCGTTACGGATGAGCTCGTTGATCCTAAGCTCGGCGACCTTCTCGTAGCGGATGTAGACCACGACCACGCCGGTTCCCTCGACGCTCGCCTGGAAGAGCCCGGGGCGGTCCGGCTGGATCTCGGCGCTGCGGTTGAGGAACTTGTGGAAGAGGTTCTGCTGGTCCACCAGCCCCCAGATGAGGAGCTTCCCCTCCCTGTCGGGCCACACCACGAACGAGGAGGTGCGGAGTTCGGAGGACTTGGCGATCTTGACCAGGTTGGAGACCTCGAAGGTGATCGGTTCCTCGAACGGCACGTAGCACCACCGGTCCTTCATCGGGTTGCGCGGCGGCTTGGGGTCCGGAACGCCGGGATCGAGGAAGACCATGTGGAACTTGACCGGTTCGGACTCCTCGGTCCTCAGGCTGGAGAAATACATGGTCTCGAAGAGGTCGATGATGATCCGCTCGTCGGGGAAGGAGAGGTGGCGCTTGCGAAGCTCGGCGCAGACCGATTCGGCCAGGTGTCGCGGGGTCTTGTTGCGGCCGCTCATGGTTCTGGGTACTCGGCCAATTCCAGCAGGATGCCGTCTGGCCCGTACAGGTAAACCAGCTTCTTCCCGGTCTTTTCCCAGATCCTTATGTCACTCAGAAAGGAGACGCCATGCTCTTTGAGTCTGACAACCTCCGACTCCAGATCGGTGACCGCGAAGGCGAGATGTCTGAAGCCTATCCGATCGGCCAGACCGATGTCGGCCGCAGGCTTTGAGTCGCCCTCGAACTGTAACAGCTCGATCGAGAGGTTCGAACCCGGATGATGGAGCGCGACGAATTTGCCGCGCGCGCCGGAGATCCCGGTGAGGCTGGCAAGAAACACGGTATCGAGCTCGGAGCTTATGCCTTCGGTGAAACCAAAGAGAGAGAAGAAATGGCGGGCGGCATCAAGGTCGGTGACCACGATGTTCAGATGATCCATCCGTTTGATCATTGTAAGCCTTTCGGAGACAGTCAGTGATTCGCTCTTCCTGAAATTCTACCGGGAATAGGCGATGGCACAATAGCATATCAGCGGGAGATTATTCAATTTTTACTCTGCCCGAGCGTTACCTCCTCGCCCTTCAAACCTCCCTTACCTCCTGCCCCTCTCCCGGAGGGAGTGAAAAGTATCCCCTCGCCCCTTCAGGGGAGAGGGTGGCCGAAGGCCGGGTGAGGGAGGTGTGAACCGAAGCCCGGGTAAGAAAGAAGGGATGGCGGAGTAGATGGCCGAAGCCCGGGTAAGGGGGCGCTGAGCCGGAGGCAGCGTAAGTGCGGAGACAGTGGCCGGAAGCCGGGCGAGGCGTGTTACCGTCCGTCGCTTCTCAAAAGCGCCAGAAGCTCGTCCGCCGTCATCTTCCCGCTGATATCGCTCTCCTCCAGGAGGCTGTCCGCCAGGCCGCGCTTTTGCTGGTGGAGGCCGACGATCTTCTCCTCGATGGTCCCCTTGGCGACCAGCCGGTAGATGGTCACCGGCCGCTGCTGCCCGATCCGGTGGGCCCGGTCCGAGGCCTGGTCCTCGACCGCCGGGTTCCACCAGGGATCCATGTGGATGACGTAGTCCGCGGCGGTGAGATTCAAGCCGACCCCGCCGGCCTTGAGGCTGATCAGGAAGAGGTCCCCTTCGCCCGCCTGGAAGGCGTCCATGCTCCTCTTGCGCTCGGCGGGGGGGGTGCTCCCGTCGAGGTACTGGTAGGAGATCCCGCACCGCTCGACGAACTCCCGGATGATCGCCAGGTGCCCGACGAACTGGCTGAAGACCAGCGCCTTGTGGCGGTTCTCCCTGAGCTCCTCCAGGATCTCCCCGAAGGCGGCCAGCTTGGCACTCGGGATGGGAGTCTCGGGGAGCACCAGCCGGGGATTGCAGCAGGCCCGGCGCAGCCGCATGATCTCCGCCAGGATCTTCATATGCAGCTCGCCCTTCCCCTCCACCTTTCCGATCCCCGCCAGGTTGTCCAAAGCACTTCTGCGCATCGCCTCGTAGAGGGCGGCCTCTTCCTTCCCCATCTCCACCCGGACGGTGATCTCCGTACGCGACGGAAGCTCCTCCAGCACCTGGTTCTTGGTCCGGCGCAGGATGAACGGCTGGATCAGTTTTTTGAGCCGCTGGCGCGCCTTCTTGTCCTCGCTCTTTTCTATGGGGGAGGCGAACTTGACGTTGAACTGCTTGAGCGATCCCAGAAGGCCGGGATTGATGAACCTGAAGACGTTCCACAGTTCGCCGAGGTGGTTCTCGATCGGGGTCCCGGTGGCCACCATCTTGAACTCGCCCTTGAGCTCCATCGCCGCCTGGCTCCTCTTGGTGGCCATGTTCTTGATCGCCTGGGCCTCGTCCAGCACGATGGCCTGCCAGGGGACCGCCGCCAGCAGTTCCCCGTCCTGCTGGAGGAGACCGTAGCTGCAGACCACCAGGTCGAACGGCTTGAGCCCCTTCAGGCTCTCCGCCCTCTTGCCGCCGCCGAACATAACCACGTTGAGGGTGGGGGCGAACTTCCTCGTCTCGCTCTCCCAGTTGAGGCAGACCGAGGTCGGTGCCACCACCAGGGACGGGCCGTTGGCGGCCATGGTGAGGATCTGGGCCAGCGCCTGGACCGTCTTGCCAAGCCCCATGTCGTCGGCGAGGCAGGCGCCCACCCCCCAGTGGGAGAGCCGGTTCAGCCAGGCGAACCCTTCCTCCTGGTATCCCCGGAGCTCCGCCTGGAGGGTAGGGGGAAGCTGCGGGGTGAACGATCGTGCCTCCCTAAGCCGCCGCAGATGTTCCTTCCATTTCCTGTCGGTGGAAAGATCCCCCACCTCGTCCGCGAACTCCTCGAACAGGGAGGCGGAAAGCGGATGGAAGCGGAAGGCGTTTCCCTGCAGGTCGGCGAAGGCGGCGATCTCCTCCAGTCGTTTGCGCAACTGGGCGGAGAGCGCCAGGAACTCGCCGTCCCCCAGCGGCACGAAGCGGCCGTGGGCATCGCGCGCCATATCGACCAGTTGCCTGAGGTTCAGGGTCAGCCCCTCGTCGAGTTTCAGCTCCCCCTCCAGCTCGAAGTAATCCTTCGCCTGCCTGATGGAGGCCTTGCAGTGCCCGGGGGAGGCTTCCATCTTCACCCTGAATTTCGCCCCCTCCGGCCAGGCCACCCGCACCGAGTCGCCCAGCGACTGGAGCTGGAAAACCACCTCCAGCGCCCGGTCCGGGGAAGGGACCAGCCACTCGTTGTCGCTCTCTTCGCTTTCGGGGAGCTCGGTGAGTGCCGCCACCGCGTCGGCCGCCCTGCGGACCTCGAGCCGGAGGTCCCGTTTCGCCTGGAGCCTGTTCCCCTCGATCTCGGCCAGGATGGTCTCCCCGCCCCCTCCGGGACGGAAGTAGGGGCCGGCCTGGGAGAACGGGCGCACCAGCAGCTCCAGCTTGATCCCGGCGCTGTAGGGGAGGAGGTGGAAGCAGGGAGTGGGATCCCCCTCCACCTGCTGGGCCGCCGCATCGCCGATGTCGGAGTGGACGGTGAGCAAAGAGGAGAGCGAGTTGATCGCCTCCAGCGCCTTGTGCTGTGCCTTGGCCGGGAGGGTGAGCCCCTTGCCGAGCACCGCGGCGATCTTGTGATGCTCCTCACGTGCCTCGAATATCTTCAGCCGGGTAGGGCTCTCCTTCTGGATGTAGATCTTCTGATCCGGCTCGAAAGGGGGGAAGATGCTTAGCTGGTAGCGCTTTCCCTCGGCGGTGAACTGGAGCTCAGGTTCGCCTCGCACGAGCTCCAGCCGGACGGTCCCGGCGGCATCCAGGTAGGTGTGGGGGTGGGCAACCAAAAGCGGGAGTGCCTGGTCGAGGTCCAGGCGGTAGACCTCCCGGCCGTAACCGTAGTAGCCGCCGAATTCCCGCTGCTTCTTGATGCAGCTGCAGACCTTCAGGTCCTGATCGGTCAGGTATCCGAGCCTCTCCGGCTCCTCGGCGAGCCTTTTCAGCGAAACGTTCTTGCCGGAGCTCCATTTGCCGGAAGCGCCCTGCTTTTGCTCCCGCGGGGTGACCTCGAGGTGGCGCCCCTCATTGTCGCAGTGCCAGATGAGGCGCATGGTGCCGGCGGCAGTGTCCGGCGCGCTCTTCTCGGCGGCGGTCAGTTTCATCAAGGCGGCCAGGGCGTTCTCCCAGAACTCGATCTTCTCCACCGCGTCGCAAAGGGGGACGAGCTGGCAGTCGAGGTACCGTTGCCGGGCCTGGGCGGCCGGTTCGGATTCCACCCCGCACGCGGAGGCGGCGAGAGTGAATTCGTCGGCCAGCCACTGGTACCCCGCCACCTGCGCCTGCGAGGAAAGCTTCGGCAGATGCTCGGCCGCCACCTTGGCCTCATTCGAATCGCACCAGTGCAGCGCGAGCGACATGAAAAGCGCCACCTGGGGCGAGTACGCCGCCTGGTATATGCTGTTTTCCAGCGCCTTCTTCCCCCCCCGCTCGCCCCTCAGCTCCTTGATGACCTCCTCAAGCACCAGGTAGACGGTCTGGTACGGCCACTCCTTTCTCTTGGTCACGAAGGAGCAGTAATCGGCGCAGCGTTTAAGGAGCGCTTCGTCGCCCGATCCCAGCAGGGCCACCAGGTAGATGGGGCCGGTGAGGTCGTCGAAAAAGACCTTCCTCTTCCCGGTCTCCTTCTTGAGCAGGGTGATGGCCGCTTCGAAGAGCTCGATGGACTCCTGGCGCCCGCCCCGGGCGAGGGCAAGCGCGCCGGCGACCGCCGCCTGCAAGGAGGTGGCGAGCGGCTGGCACGCCTCGATGGCATCGGCCAGCCGTCCCCTGAGAAACAGCTCCATGCAATAGAGGTCGCGATACGCCTCCGGCAGGGCATTTTGCTCCACCAATTCGTGGAGGATCTGGAACTGTTCCCGGGACGGCTTCAGGGAGGACTGCGCCTGGCAGAGAATGCCTTTCAGCGAGGCGGCCTGGATCGGCAGCGGCAAGGTGCGGAACCAGGCGCCGTCGAAAGGCGAGTTGCAGATGGTCTCGAAGACCGGGGTGACTGAGGCTTCGTAGGGGTACTGCCGCTGGAAACGTTCGAGGGCCTGGATGGCGGCATCGACGTCCTTGCGGTGGATGGCAATGCGGATGTCACGGACGGCTTGAAGTGGCGTCCGGTAGTAATATCCCCCCCATTCGGAGACCATGGGGATCTCCCGCTGCGCCGTGGTGGCCATCGGCTCGAACGTCTGGTCCGCCTGTGCGCTCAGCGTCGCGTGGTGCATGAGGGAGGGATCGCAGCGGAACCCGTCGTGGCTGGAGCGGACGAGCTTCAGGCGCTTGAGATGGTCCAGCAGCTCGGAAAGGGTGACCCCGTTCAACGCCTTTTCTCCCTGGGTGCGGAGAATCGGATGGCGGAGGATGTTCAGCAGGGTGGTCTTGGGGACCGGGGCGTAGACGATAGAGAGCAGCTGCACCACGCTCCGCTGGAGGGGCGTGCAGCGTGCGAAGGCTTCGAGGAGTTTTTTGTCGGGGGCGGGGACAGGCGGCAAGGGAGCTCCTTAGCCACCCTCCCCAGCCAACCTCCCCCGACGGGAGGGGCTGGTTGAGGAGGGCGTGGGTTGCTAATCGCGGTATCTCTTGACGAGATCTCCGTAGTAATCGATGCGGCGGTCGCGGAGGAAGGGCCAGATCCTCCGGACCTCTTCGCTGCGGCGGCGGTCGATCTCGACGAGGAGCAGTTCCTCCTCCTCCCCGCCGCGGGCCAGGAACTCACCCTGCGGTCCCGCCACGAAGCTGTTCCCCCAGAACTGGATGCCGGCGCCCTGGCCGCTCGGGTCGCTCTCCAGCCCGGCCCGGTTGGCAACCAGGACCGGGATGCCGTTGGCAACGGCGTGCCCGCGCTGGACGGTCACCCAGGCGTCAAGCTGGCGCTGCTGCTCTTCGGCTTCGTCGCGCGGGTCCCAGCCGATGGCGGTCGGGTAGATGAGGAGCTCGGCCCCGGCCAGCGCCATCAGCCGTGCCGCCTCGGGGTACCACTGGTCCCAGCAGACCAGCACGCCGAGCGATCCCACCGAGGTCCTGATCGGCTCGAACCCCAGGTCGCCGGGGGTGAAGTAGAACTTCTCGTAGAAGGCGGGATCGTCCGGGATGTGCATCTTGCGGTACTTCCCGGCGATGCTGCCGTCCGCCTCCAGCACTACGGCGGTGTTGTGGTAGAGCCCGGGTGCCCGCCGCTCGAACAGCGAGGTGACGATCACCACCCCGAGCTCCTTGGCGAGCTTTCCGAAGTACTCGGTGGAGGGGCCCGGAATGGCTTCGGCCATGTCGAAAAAGCCGGTCTCCTCGGTCTGGCAGAAGTATCTCCCGGTATGGAGCTCCTGGAGCACCACCAGCCGCGCCCCTTCGCGGGCGGCCTGGCGGATGCCGGCGGCGCTTGCCTCCATGTTCTGTTCGCGGTCCTGGCGAAGCCCCTGCTGGACCAGGGCGACCTTAAGGTTTTCCATGGTTTCTCCCTCAGATTTTCAGCGTTCCTTCAGGCAGCTGCATGGTGACGCAGTGCAGCGACCCGTGCTGGAGGATGAGCGGCAGGCAGTCGATCCCGACGATCTCGTGCTCCGGGAAGGCCCGGCCGATCGCCTCCAGCGCGGCGGCATCCTTTTTGTCCTCGTAGGTGGGGACCAGCACCGCACCGTTCACCACCAGGAAGTTGGCGTAGGTGGCGGGGAGCCGGGTCCCTTCCTCGTCGAAGCGGGCCTGGGGCCAGGGGAGGGGGATCAGCCGGTAGGGCTTGCCCTTCTTGGTGGTGAAGCCCCTGAGCTCCTCCTCCATGGCCGCGAGCGCGTTGAAGTGCTCGTCCTCCGGGTCGTCGCACGTTACGTAGGCGATGGTGTCGTGCGGGCAGAGGCGGGCCAGGGTGTCGACGTGCGAGTCGGTATCGTCGCCGGCCAGGTAGCCGTTGGCAAGCCAGAGGAAGCGGTCGGTCCCGAAGAGGCCGTGCAGCTCCTGCTCCAGTTCGTCGCGGGTCAAGTGCGGGTTGCGGTTGTCGTTGAGGAGGCACTCCTCGGTGGTGAGGATGGTCCCCTCGCCGTCGCTCTCGATGCTCCCCCCCTCGAGGATCAGCCCGACCGTTTCCAGCGGGGCCTTCCAGATCCCGTGCCCCTGGAGCTTGCGGTTGATCCGGTTGTCGAGGTCGGAGGGGAACTTGAGCCCCCAGCCGTTGAAGCCGAAGTTGAGCAGGCGGGGAACGCCGTCGTCCTGGACGGTGATGGGGCCGAAGTCGCGGGCCCAGGTGTCGTTGGTCTCGACCTGGTAGACCCTGACCCGTAAGAGGTCGGCGCCGCAGCGGGAAAGCCGGGAGACGACGTACGCGGGATCCGGTGCCGCGATGACGACCGGCTCGAACCGGCTGATCTCCGCCGCGATCCGGTCGAACACCGGTTCCACGCGATCCAGGTACGGGTGCCAGTCGCTCTCTTCATGGGGCCAGGCCAAAAGCACCCCATCCTGGGGCTCCCATTCGGCCGGAAGTCTTCTGATGCTCACGTCACATCCTCTTTTTCGTGTAAATGGCTGAACGAGAATGATTAGCATACGCCCTTTGTGTTATGCAAGCCAAAAGGGGGAGGGGAGAGGCTGCGTATACGCGAGGCGAAAGGGTTGCGTCCGGGCGCCGATGCTCGTATTATGCCGGGGCTGGGCATTCTAACCCGAGGAGTGAGCAATGGCCTTTCCCGAGACCGTCAACCTTCCCTTTAACGGCGAAATCATCCGCTCCCGTTTCGTGCAGAGAAAACCGGGCGAACTGGAGACGGCGGAGGAGGGGTACTGGGCCCTCGTGCAGGGGGACTCCCTGGTGCTCGCCGATGGCGACCTCTACGCCGGCCTCCTTCCCGCCGAGCTGGCCACAGCCGGCGAACCGATCATCTTCGGCGAGTGGGACGGCAGGCCGATCCGGGTTGCCGTCGTCTCCCGCGAGGCCGCCCTCCCCGAAGGTTTCGCGGCTGTTGCGTGGACCGAGCTTCCCGACGACCTCGCCACCCTTTATGGGCTGGCCCGCCAGATCCTTTACTGGGAGCGCCTGAGCTCGAAATGCTCCCGCTGCGGCGGCGCCATGGCGCGGATCCCGCTCTCCTGGGGGAAGAAGTGCGGCGGATGCGGCCACGAACACTTCCCCCACATCCATCCCTGCGTGATCGTGCTCGTCAAGCGCGGCGAGGAGTTCCTGCTGGCCAGAAAGCCCGAATGGGCGGAGGGGCGCTACAGCCTGGTGGCCGGTTTCGTGGACTTCGGGGAATCGCTTGAGGAGTGCGTCGAGCGCGAGGTACTCGAAGAGACTGGAATTACTGTAAAGAACGCCCGCTACGTCGGGAGCCAGAACTGGCCCTTCCCGAGCCAGCTCATGGCCGGTTTCGTCGCCGATTACGAATCGGGGGAGATCGTCATCGACGGCCAGGAGCTGGAGGATGCCCGCTGGTTCACCCGCGAGAGCATGCCCCCGGCGCTCCCTCCCCGCCGCAGCATCGCCCGCTGGATCATCGACAACCACGCCCTCGGTATCGCTAAGTAACGTCGACTTATCAGCATTCCCTCCCACCTGCAACCTGTGAAGTCTTCCACCCAACATTTATTGGGATCTGAAGACGATATTCCAAGAGCAGCGGTACCGGGACGAAAATCTGTGACGTACGACAAGGCGGCGGCACGCGGCCTCCGCTAACCTCCGCCGGTGCGCCGCCACGTCGTTGGCCGAGAAGCAAAAGTAAGCAAGTAGGCCGCGATAAAGGAATGCATTCAAACCTGCTTGAGCGGGTGCTCCTTCAACCATTCTCGCAGAGCATCATTCATTCGAGTCTGCCATCCCTTCGCGCCTGACACCGACCACAGCATCACGAAGCTAACCTTCCCCCCCACCCCGAAAAAATTCCTAAAGTAATGAGAACGGGACCCGATAGGTATTCATGAACCTAGGAGTTCAGAGTTTCTCCAGGGTCTCCTTTTCCGGGACGGGTAACACCGTCCCATTTTTTTTGCCCCGCGTCTCAGCCTCCTCGGCCCCCACCCTCCGTAATTACTTCGACATCCCCCCGCCCTGTAGGTCGTGTTGAGGAACGAAACGCGACATAGGTGCCGCAGCCAGCGGTGGCAATGTCGCGTTTCACGATGAAACCGTTCAACGCGACCTACACGACTCCGGTTACCGTGTTTCCAGAAAAGCCAGTGTTAAGCTAGTTTGGACTACTTCTGTAGTCGGAAATTCCACATTAGTCTCCCTTGATGGCCACCCAGGTGAAAGTGATGGGATCAGGAGCAGTTGGGGGATTGTTGCCGCCCATGAGTTGCCGTCTGATTCCCGTTTATTGGAGGCATTTTTCGAGTTATATTGGAAATTGCCGTGTGATTTCGTTGACTTACTCTGAAATCTTCGGAATTCGAATAAAGGGCCTTGCCCCCTCCGTTACCGAGCGCTGAATTCAGCCCGTCCAATTGCGTCCGCGTCCCCCATCCCTCCGTAATTACTTCGACATCCCCCAGGCTGTGCTGTTGTATTGGGACATGCTTTCTGGTAGCATGGACCGTTCGTTCGGGAACCTTCAGGGGGAGTTCAGGGAAGATGGACAATAGGGGCAACCCGCTGCTGAGGCATCTTCTCGAGATGCCCCCGGCGGCGATCTACAGGCTGGCGGACAAGATCCACCTCTTCAACGGCTTCGAGCTGTGCAAGAGGACCCCTGTCTCCGCGCTTGCCTGGAGCGACGACGGTTCCGTGCTCACCGTCCGCATCAAGGACGCCGTCACCGTCGACGTTTCGCTCACCCTTTCCCAGGGCGAGCTCTCCACCTCCTGCGATTGCGGCGTCTGGAGCCCCCGGGGGCGCTGTCCCCACCTCGTAGCGGCGCTGGCCACCGTCAAGAAAGTCCTTTCCCCCCCCTCGTTCCCCATGCTGCACCTCCCCGCCGACTACCTGCGATCCCTTTCCGGCCAGCTCTGGGCGGTTGCCTCCGTCCCGCAGGCGGCCCCGGTCGCGGTGATGACCGAGGAGCCCGCCTACTCGCTGGTGGTCGAGCTCGGCGAGGATGGCGGGCGTCTGCGTTTTTGCCGCAGCGGGGTGCCGCTGGTGCCGTGGGAGCCGGACCTCATCCCTTCCATCCGTGAATTCCTCCGCCTCCTGTACAACCCCCTCATGAAGGGGCGGGCGGTCGAGGAGTTCCTCACCCGCTTCGGCGCCCGCTATCCCATCCTCTTCGCCTCCCCCGAAGGACCGCTCCCGCTTGCCTACGATGCCGCGGTCGAACGCTCGCTGATCCTTCGCCTGGACCTGCAAGGGGACCAGGTGGCGGTCACCAAGACCCTCGACGACGGCCACGGGCTCGGGAACGACCGCTTCATCTGCGCAGGATACCTGGTCGACCTCGCCCTGCGCCGCATCCAGAAGATCGACGAGCAGAGCGCCAACGGCCATCTCACCCGGCTTTTGGCCTCCCTGCAGCTGGTCCCGGAGCCCTGCGTGGAACGGGACGAGGAGGGGATCAGTATCCCGGTCGCCTGCTTCAACCAGAGCCAGTACACGGTGGGGGAGGAGGGGCGCTTCTTCGACAAGGGGGCCCTCTTCGTGGAGGGGAGGCCGAGCGTTGCCGCCGAGATGCCCGTTCGCTACCGGCTGAACATCCTGGAGCTGGCCGAGAACGTACACCTGGTCGCCGAGGGGGTGGCCGGGGAGACCCCCTTCCAGCTGTCGCGGGACACCTTCTGGTTTTTCCCCTCCGCCAGCCGTGCCCGCCTTCCCCAGCCGCTGAAGGCGAAGAAGCGGGTCGCTTCCATCCTGGAGGCCTGCTTCGCCACCTTGGCCGGCGGCAACCGCACCGACAAGGAGAGGATCGTTCGCCTGGCCCTCGACGGCCCCGACTTCTGCAAGCGCAACGTCAAGGCCGAGGCCCGCCGCATGGTGACCTCCTTCTGGCAGTCCCTGACCCAGCCGCGCACCCTCTTGCAGGTGGTGGACGGCCAGTGGGTCCGGGTGCCGGTGGATGCCGAGACCCAGGCGAGGCTCCTCCGGATCCCCTTCGATCTGCTGGGGGCCGAGATCTTCACCGGCACCGAGATCCCCGGAGAGATGGCGGTGGAGCGCAAGCTCTTCATGAAGAACATCGGAGCGCTCAGGAGCGAGCTTTCCGCCGCCGGCTTCTTCTTCGCCATGGCGGGGGAAGAGCTGGAGACCGTCTCCTGGTCCTTCACCCTGGACGCCACCCGCTCCACCATCGACTGGTTCGAGCTCCGCCCGGAGATCCGCTGCGAAGGGGAACTGGTCGACGAGAGCGAACTGATGGAGGCGATCAAGAGCGGCGGCGTCTTCCGAAGGGGGGGCGCCATGGTGCTCCTCGACGAGGAGAGCGCCCGGGCGCTCGCGTTATTCTCCGCCCACCCCAAGCGCGAGGTGGTCAGGGTGCCGCGCCTGCAGATCCTGGACTGGCTCATCCTCAGGCGCAGCGGGGTGCGGGTCCTCCTCTCGCCGGAGGACGAGCGGATCATCGAAAGCCTCACGAGCTTCGAGAGGATCCCTCCCCGCCCGGTCCCTGCCAAGCTGAAGGCGGTGCTCAGGAACTACCAGCGGGAGGGGTACAGCTGGCTCGCCTTTCTCTACGAGCACCGCTTCGGCGCCTGCCTGGCCGACGACATGGGGCTTGGCAAGACCGTGCAGGCGATCGCGCTGATCGCCGGTCTCCAGGAAGGGGTGATCGAGTCGGAGCTCCCGGAGGGGGTCCCCCACCTGGTGGTGGTCCCCCCCAGCCTGATCTTCAACTGGGAGAGCGAGATCGGCCGGTTCTATCCCTCGCTCAAGGTGGGGGTCTACCGGGGGCAGGGGCGCCGCGCCGAGTTCGGCGGGCTCGACCTGGTGCTGACCAGCTACGGCGTCATCCAGCGGGACATAGAGCACCTCTCCCTCCTGTCGTTCAACGTGATCGTCTTCGACGAGGCCCAGGCCATCAAGAACATCCACGCCGAGACCACCGGGGCGGTGAGGAGGCTCAAGGGGCGCTTCAAGCTCACCCTCACCGGGACCCCGGTGGAGAACCACCTAGGCGAGTACTTCTCGGTGATGGACCTGGCGCTTCCCGGTCTCCTTGGCCCCTACGAGCAGTTCCGCAAGCAGATGGGGCGCGACGGGGAAGGTTTCATGGAGACCCTTTCCCGCAGGACCCACCCGTTCATCCTGCGCCGGGCCAAGGACATGATCAAGTCGGAGCTCCCTCCCAAGGTGGAGACCGACATCTATCTCGAGATGAGCCCGCGCCAGAAGGCCCTCTACGTGAGGACGGTGGCCGAGGTCAAGGCCACGGTGGCGGAGGCCTACCGCTCCAATGCTCCCGGCCAGGCCCGTATCATCGCGCTGACCGCCATCCTGAAGCTTCGCCAGATCTGCCTCTCCTCGAGGCTGTTGCTCCCGAGATCGCCGGACCGCGCCCCCAAGATCGACTTTCTCATCGACCAGTTGGAGGAGCTCTTCGCCGAGGGGCACAGCGTGCTGGTCTTCTCCCAGTTCACCTCCTTCCTCGACCTCGTGGAGGAGGGGCTTTCCCAGCAGGGGATCGCCTCCTCCCGCCTCGACGGCTCCACCCCCATCTCGCGGCGCAAGGAGCTGGTCGAGAGTTTCCAGGGATCCGAGGAGCCCGGCGTCTTCCTCCTCTCCCTCAAGGCGGGAGGGAAGGGCCTCAACCTCACCAAGGCCTCTTACGTCTTCCACCTCGACCCCTGGTGGAACCCGGCGGTCGAGAGCCAGGCCTCCGACCGGGCCCACCGGATCGGCCAGCTGCGCCAGGTCACCATCACCCGGCTGTTGATGCGCCACAGCATCGAGGAAAAGATGATGGAGCTCAAGAAACGGAAGCTGAAGCTCTACCGTGCGCTCCTCGATGATGCCGAGCATGAGGGGACCGGCGCCATTGGCAAAGAAGACTTCGAATTCCTCCTCGGCTGACTTAGCCCCTGGTCCCGCTGCCATAGCGGCCCCTTCCCGTTGTCCTTCACACAACCTGATCAGCGACCATCTTCCGCTACAGAGCCGATCTCCCTCTCCTTCAAGGCCCCGCATCCTCATCATGACCTTTCCCTCGAAGGGGAAGGGACGCTAGCGGAAGATCGGCCCAATCGGCTTACTCTCAAATCAGCCCGCTTGTGAGATAATAAAGCTACGCATTGAGTACCGTCAGTCAATGGAACCGGTCGCGCCACCATGGGCATGACATGCTCTCTCTTTCGGGATCTCCCTTTGACCGTGGGACCGGCCGGGGAGGACCGGTATGTTCAACTGTTGACCAGCTGGCCGTTTTTGTTGAACGGGGACCCGAAACCGCTCCCCTGGCCGATTCACGGGAAAAAGCTGTTCAGATCCTGCACACTTTCGCTTGCGCTCATGATCTGCCAGTGGCGTGAAAACAGCTAGTTAGCTTCGGTACGACTCTCGCTCGAAAAGGGCAGGGAGGATGGCCGTGAGAAAGGCTACTGTTGCCATATTGAGCGTTTTAGCTCTCCTGCTGGTCACCCCGGCCGCCTGGGGGGGGACGGCCGCCACCACGCTGCGGGTCGGAGCCGCCGTGCTTCCCTACGTGAGCCTGGACGCCAGGCAGCAGATGACGACTTATTACGTGGCCGACGAGGACGTCGCCCGAGGCTATATAGATCTGAGCGGTGCGGTCACCGTATCCTTCAGGACCAACCTCGAGAGAGGAGTGCCGGTCGGCGTCGAGAACCTGGGAGAGGGGAGGGTGCTGGTCAGCGAAGCGGGTAAAGGGAACTTCGTCTCGAGCGCCTTCACCCTGGATCCCGCCGGTTACCGGATCGGCGCCCGGGTGGAGAGAAAGCTCGACGCCCGCATCGTGCTTTCCCCCGATACCCCGAGAGGGGTCCATCAACTCGCCCTCGGCATCACTCCGATCATCTGATGAAAAGCGAAGCGACCAAAAGCGTCATCGCCCGGTGACGTTTTTTGGCGTGAGTTCCCGTGATATGGCGACTTTTGGCGCCCCCCGCGCGTTTTTCCAGCTCTCTCCGGATTTTTTTTCACTCCCTCCTCCGGCAATCCCGACAAAACCTGACCTTGGAAGTACAACCCTCCTGCTTCACTTCAGCAAATTCCGCTCTCTAGCTGTCTTTCCGCCTCCCGGCAAGGTGCTGTAATTTCGCGGAGATTGCGTTTGATCTCCCAGTAATACAAATGCTGCCGTCGGTATCTCTCTGTTTCGGCACGGTTCCTGCTCCTAATGAAAACTGTTGACACTATTTCGCCAATACTTTAGGTTGTTACGCCAATCCACCTCTCTCTTTGAGCGAGGGGTTGGATGACTCCTCCCAACATATCTCTAGACAAAGGCAAAGCTGGAGCAATCCAGTGACGCAAAGCCACGGGTCCGTTTCCTCATAGCAAGGGAGCGGATAGCCGGGTTGCCAAGGAGCCTGTGAAGTCGTGCAGCCTTTTGGCAGCAGTGCGCCCGAAGAGTGAGTAGCCCGACTTCCATGGAAGCCGGGCTTTGCTGTTTTTATTCGTGCTATCTGTTACCTTGCCGGCGTTTCTTCAAGTCGTGGGTGAGGGGATAGACATTCGTCGAGGCCGATAACCATTTACTGTTCACCTGCAATCATTTGAGAAAAGGAGATTGACCGATGAAAAAACTGATTTCCGTTGTCACCGCCGCAGCCCTGGTCGCCATCGCAGGTTCCGCCTTCGCCGCTTCCACCACCGCCACCGTCAGCGTGAGCGCCACCGTGGCCGCTTCCTGCACCGCCTCCACCAACACCAACATCAATTTCGGCACCCTCGACCCGATCCTCGACGGCGCCACCACCACCGCCAGCAGCAAGTCCGGCGCCGGCCAGATCCTCGTTCAGTGCACCCAGGGCACCAACTACACCTTCACCGCTCCGGGTTCCGTGAACATGCTCAACGGCACCAACACCATCGCCTTCACCCCGGTGCTGCCGACCGTTCCCGCCAATGACGGCGCCGTGGCCGGCAAGACCTACACCATCGACGCCTCGGTGGCCAAGACCGCCTATGCCACCGCTCCGGCCGGCGCTTACACCGGCAACCTGATCGTCACCATCAACTACTAATCTTTTCCGGCTCGCTGTTTGACCGAGTCGAGGGGGAGGGGGATTTCCCCTCCCTCTTTTTTTCCCATCTCCGGGAGCGACGCTAACTATGGGTTTCGGGACAAGGATATCGCTGGCGGCCGCCGTCCTCATGTCGGCCATGCTGCTCGGCGCCCCGGGTAACGCCGGCGCTGCCACCTCCGCGGCCCAGCTGCAGGCCTCGGCGGTGATCGCCGCCACGAACGGGACCTGTACCTTCGATACCGGAGGCCCCTACGCGATCGCCTTTCCCACCATCAATCCCCTTGCCGCCACCCAGCTGACCGCGACGGTGACCTTCACCGTTACCTGCACGGGGCTCACCGGTTCCGGCGGCAAGACCGTCATCGTCGAGGCCGCCACCAACAACCAGCTCTATCTCACCAACGGGAGCAACCAGATCCCCTACAGCCTGAGCCTCCCATCCAGCAAGGCGGCCACCAACAAGAAGCCCACTTCCTTTACCGTCACCGCCACCATCGCCGCCTCCGCCTACGCAACCGCTCCGGCGGGCGCCTACAGCGACTCCGTGCTCATCGACATACTCCCTTGAAAACGTTCGCAAATCGGCAGGTGACTGTTGCATTTTCCCCTCTTTGCGGCTAGAGTGCGGCAGCCGCAGAGAACGTGCTTGGCCCGAATCGGTTCCGTGGCCGGAGGCTTTCCATGCATCACTTTTTTCCCCGTGTACGGCGTCTGTCCACCTGGCTGCTGACCACCCCTTTCCTCTTCATCCTGTCCCTGCCGGTGTTTTTGCCGGATGCCCCGGCCTTTGCCGGTGAGTGGCGGGTAACGCCGATCCGGGTCTTCTTCGAGCGGGGAGCCCGCAGCGGGATCGTCAACGTGGAAAACGACGGCGACACCCCGCTGGTCCTGCAGGTGAAGGCGGTCGAATGGACCCAGGATGCCTCCGGGGC
Source organism: Geomonas sp. Red276 (assembly GCF_054784495.1). Lineage (NCBI taxonomy): Bacteria > Pseudomonadati > Thermodesulfobacteriota > Desulfuromonadia > Geobacterales > Geobacteraceae > Geomonas > Geomonas sp. Red276. The sequence continues at coordinate 16,011 of NZ_BLXW01000009.1, read as the reverse complement.
CGATCGCTACGTGGACAGCAACGACCTCATCTTCTTCCCCAAGCAGCTGACCGTACCTCCCAAGGACCAGCGGCTGATCCGGCTGGGGCTCAAGGGGGGCGCCGCCCTGCGTGAGCGGACCTTCCGGCTTTACGTCGAGGAGGTTCCCAAGCCGCAGTCCCCCGAGGACAAAAAGGCCGCCATGGGGGCCACCGTTTCGGTCAACATCCGCTTCGCCATCCCGATCTTCATCACCCCCGCCAAGGAGGTCAACGCCGCCGCCATCTCCAGGGCCGAGCTCAAGGGGGGGGCGGTGACCGTCGCGGTGACCAACAACGGCAACCAGCACTTCCGGGTGAACTCGCTGGAAGTGACCGGCAAGGGTGCTTCGGGCGTCACCACCTTCAGCAGGAAGACCGATGGCTGGTATGTCCTCAACGGCGCCACCCGCAGCTTCAGTATTCCGGTTCCGGAAGAGGGATGCCGTGCCAGCGAGACCATCGTCGTGACCGGTGATGCGGACCGCGCCGGGGTACCCCTGAAGAGCGAGTTCAAGGTCGACCGCCACAATTGCCGGCCGTGATGCCGATTCAGGAGTGATCCCGGATGTTTGCCTCGGGATGTGACACCAAGCAGGCAGGATCGCCACCGGGCCCCGCAGTTGCCGTGAGAAGGCGCCGTCGCCCGTGGTTGCCGGTCCTTCTCATCCTGCTCCTCGCGCTCTCCGCCTCTATAGCCTCCGCCGAACAGATGGTGCTGCAGCTCTTTCTCAACGGAGAGGACAAGGGGGAGGTCTTCGTCCATCGCACCGGAGAGGGCGATTTCCTCGTGCACCCGCAGGACCTCGCGGCCGCGGGGCTCCAGGTTTCCGCAAAAGGGAGCGTCACCATCGAGGGGGAGAGCTACCTCTCTCTCAAGTCGCTCTCCGGAGTCACCTTTTCCCTCGACGAAAGGACCCTGACCCTTAACCTCACCGCGAAGCCATCCCTGCTTCCCAATAAGGTGATCGAGTACACCTCCCCTCCGGCGCGTAAAACGGTCTTCACCCGGGACGCGAGCCTTTTCCTCAACTACGGCGCGCAGGTAAACAGCGCTCCCGGGGTCACCTTCCAGAACTTCAGCCTGGCCAACGAGCTGGGGGCGAGGTACGGCGACTATCTCTTCCTGACCGATACCCTTTTCAACGACGATCCGCACGGCGAACACTTTCTCCGGCTGCACACCTCCGTCACCAGGGACGAACGACCGCTCCTCAGGCGGACCGTCTTCGGCGATTTCTTCGCCAACTCGGGAACGCTCGGGGGGGGCGTCAACATGGGAGGGATCAGCGTCTCCAAGGTGCTCAGCATGGATCCCTATTTCGTCACCTACCCGAGCTTCGATTTCCGCGGCCAGGCGGGGCTTCCCTCCGACGTCGATGTCTACGTGAACGGGAGCAAGGTGCGCACCGAGCACGTCGCGCCGGGAGAGTTCCAGCTCCAGAACTTCACCTCCTACGGCGGGGCGGGACTGGTGGAGCTCGTGGTGCGCGACCAGTTCGGCCGGGAGGAGCGTTACCGCTACCCCTACTACGCGGCGGACGCGCTCTTGCTGAGACCGGGGCTGCACGACTACAGCTACAACCTCGGTTTTCTGCGCCAGTCCTTCGGCTCGGAAAGCAACGATTACGGGAGTCTCGCCGCGGTGGTCTCCCACCGCTACGGTTTCCGCGACTACCTCACCATCGGGTACCGGGGGGAGGCCGGCAGGGGGGTGGCAGATTTCGGCCCCCAGGCCTCGGTCAGGCTCCGGAGCGCCGGGGTGCTGAGCGCGGCACTGTCCGGGAGCTTCGGCGGGCGCCCCGGAACCGGGGGGGAGTTCTCCTACCAGTACCTGAACCCCCGGTTCAATACCCGGCTTTTTTACCAGTACTTCTCCCCGTCCTTCCGGATGCTGGGGGCGAGCTCGGCGCCGCAGGTGCGGCATACCACCGGGCTCTCCCTCGGCTATACCTACCCGACGGTGGGATCGTTCTCCTTCGACCTGCAGGAGCAGTCCCTTTACCAGGGGAGCCCCCAGCGGAGCGCGGCACTGGGCTATTCCAAGGACTTTCCGGGGAACCTCAACTTCAACCTCTCGCTGCGGCGGATCTTCGAGTCGGAGACCGGCAGCGGCTACCAGCTCTTCGCCGCGCTCAACTGGGCGCCCCGGAGCGACATGAGCGTCACCGCCCGGGTGCAGGAAGGGGAGGGGAGCCGCAACGAGACCCTCCAGCTCCAGAAGAATCCCCCCCTGGGAGAAGGGGTAGGGTACCGGGTCCAGGTGGAAAGGGACCACGGTCCGGGAACCACCGGGGAGAGCCTCAATCCGATGTTCCAGTACAACGGCCGCTACGGGATCGTGCGGGCCGAGGGGACCGGCGTCGCGCGCGACGGGCGCTGGAGCGACCAGTACCAGCTGGCCCTCTCCGGGGCGCTCGTCAAGCTGGACGGAGTCTCCGCCTTCACCAGGCCGGTCACCGACAGCTTCGCCGCGGTCAAGGTCGGGGAGGTCGAGGGCGTCTCGGTCCGCTACGGCGCCCAGGAGATGGGGAAAACCGATGCCTCCGGCTTGGTGATCCTCCCCACCCTGAGCTCCTACAACGACAACAGCATCTCCTTCAAGGACACCGACATCCCGGTCACCTACTACTTCCCCCAGTCGACCCGGGTGATCTCTCCTCCCTTACGGAGCGGATCCTGCGTGCATTTCGTGGTGGTGCCGGCCCAGTCCTTCACCGGGACCCTCTCGGGGATCGTGGATGGGAAGGTACAGCCGCTCGATGCGGCGGAGGTGGTCCTGCCGGTTGGGGAGGGGAACGTCCGCTTCGAGACCACGCCGTCCGGTGAGTTCTTCCTCGACGTGACCCAGCTTCCCGAGTTCAAGGAGGTGGTGCGCGGCCGGGAAGGCGACTGCTCCTCCGGAAGCGGCGCCTCGCACGCGCTCCTTCCTCCCGGGACCTATCGCGGTACGGTGAGGTATCAGGGCGTCGGTCTCCCGGTCACCCTGACCATCCCCGCTTCGCCGGATCCCATCGTCGATCTCGGGGCGATCACGGTGGGGGATTTCTCCCCGGGTCTTCGGGAACGACAGGGGATAAGGTGAGGACGGCGGTCGGACGCTGGGCCGGATGGTAGCCGGGAAGATCGTGGTAGGGTAGGGGGGCTACGAGTAGGGTGGGCACTCCGTGCCCACGCGGGTCCGACCAGAAAGGTGGGCAGAGCCGACCTGGAAAGGTGGGCAGAGCCGACCTGGAAAGGTGGGGCAGAGGGCATGGCAGCCGATGGATGCCGACCGGGAGCCGTCGTAAGCCGGCGATCGGGAGGGCACCTGTGGGAAAGACGTTGCAGGGCGGCGGAAAAAAGAGGGGGCTACTTCGGTGAGGAGGAAAGCTATGAAGAAGTGGGGGATTATACCGATGGCGGTCCTGTTGCTCGGCCTGACGGTCCGGGGAGCCTCCGCCTTCAGTTGCGGCGTGACCACGACGCCCGTCGGTTTCGGCAGCTACGACGTCTTCTCGGGATCTCCCCTGGACGGGCAGGGGGCGGTCGCGCTCAACTGCAACAATCCCGACCGCAAGCCCATCCTGGTCACGGTGGCCATCAGCAGCGGCCAGGGGGGCTCCTTCAACCCGCGCCAGATGATCCGCAGCGGGGGGAGCGAGCGGCTTAACTACTACCTCTTTCTCGACCCCGCCAAGACCACCATATGGGGGGACGGCACCGGGGGGAGCTCGGTGATAACCCAGACGGTCAGCCGGAGCCTTTCGCTCAATGCCGGCATCTACGGGAGAATTCCGGAGCGGCAGGACGCCTGGGTGGGTTCCTACAGCGACACGCTGACGGTCACCGTTTCCTGGTGAGGGTCAGGCCTGGGGCTGCCGGAAGTAGCGGCAGAAGGCGAGGGTGTTGCGGCCGTTTTCGGAGCGGTAGCTGACCTCGTCCATCAGGGTCTCGATAATGAAAAGCCCCATGCCGTTTTCCGGGATGGAGCCGATCACTTCGGGGTCGAACTCGAGGGTGCGGGGGGCGAAATCCTCGATGGCGCGCCCCGAGTCGGAGATCTCGAAGGAGATCCGGTCGTGATGGAGGGTGACCGCGGTCTCCACGAGGTTTCCCGACTGGTTCTTGTAGGCGTGGGAGATGGCGTTGTTGACCGCCTCGACCACGCAGACTTCCATCTCTCCGTAGGTCTCCTCGGCCAGGGGGGAGCAGGCGCAGACCCCGCGGACTGCGTGTCCGATCAGCGCCACGTCGCTCAACTTGCTTTCAATGCTGAGATGCAGGGTCTTGCTCACCATGGTGTACCCGTCTTTCTGTATTCTGCTCCCCCTGTTCGCTCCATGACTGGGCCAGGGCGAGGTGCTTCAAAAACTCGGCGGCGAAGAGGAACTCCCCGGCAGGAGCGGGGACGTTGATCGCCTCCTCGCCCCGTTGAATCGAAAAGGCGAATCCCTTCTTGCCGTTTCTCTCGTACCCTTCCACGCTCAGCTTGGTGACCGTTTCCCCCTCGCCCGCATCGAACTTATGGGTCAAGGACTCCTTCCCGGCGGCCGCATGCACCGCGGCGACCTTCCGGCTGAGCTCGAAGGCTTCCCACGGCTCGGCCAAAAACCGTATCTGGTGCGACCCGCTGGCCAGCCGGAAGAACCGCAGCGATACCCTTCCTTCCGCGGGTTTTCCCTGCTGCCTCTTTTCGGCGGCCGCTATTTCGACCCCTGTTTCGCGCGAGTAGATGGTGAACCGGGGAATTCTCATCCGCTATCTCCTTTGAACGGTTAAACTTTAGCGTTCGAACGGTTTTTGTCAAACCGGCGGAGGCGGGCCTAGAGCGCGATGGGGAGCCGTTGGTCCAGGAAAATCTCGTTGGGGGTCACCCGCGCGCGGTAGGCGAGAAGTTCCACCCCCGCCTTGGCGGCAACCCTCAACTGGGCCCCGTAGGCGGGGTCGATGGCGTCGGCAGGCCGCACCCGCTCGCCGTCCCCCCGCTGCACCACGAAGAAGTTCACCGCGCGGTGCCCCTGGCGCACCATCTCCATCAGCTCCTTCAGGTGCTTCAGCCCGCGGGCGCTCACCGCGTCCGGGAAGAGGGCGCTTCCTTCCTCGACCAGCGTCACGTTCTTCACCTCCACGTAGCAGTTTCCCTGGGGGCCGGAAAGGAGGAGGTCGATGCGGCTGCCGGTCCCGTAGGGGACCTCTCCCCTGATGGCAGGGTAGCCGGAGAGCTCCCGGACCGTCCCGTTTTCCACCCCCTCCCTCACCAGCCGGTTGGGGTACATGGTGTTGATCCCGACCCAGTGGCCGGCGGCGTGGACCAGTTCCCAGCAGTGCGGGTACTTCCTGGTCGGGTTGGGGCTTTTGGAGAGGATCACCCGGCTCCCCGGGATGGCGCACCCCATCATGCTCCCGGTGTTGGGGGTGTGGGCGGTGACCATGCTGCCGTCGTCCAGCTCCACGTCGGCCAGGAAGCGGTGGTAGCGGCGGAGCAGGGTGCCGTGGAAGAGGGGTTCGATCAATTTCACGCGGTGGGACTCCTTCGCCGGTCGGTGCCGTCCGGCGGGCTGGTACTTTCGTCCCGGTCCAAGGGCGGGACGCTCGGAATTTACTACCGGCCGGGAGCTCTGTCTACCTAAAAGAACAGGGTGACAGGCGGTTGTGGTTTGATGGCTGAATCGGCGCCTGAACCAAATGGCGGAGGGAACAAAAACCCCCCGCCGAGGCGGGGGCTCTTTTGTCAGGAAGCGTACGTGGTCGGATCAGGACTTTTTGCCTGACCCTTTGCACAAGGAGCAGGGTACCTCGATCTGCTCGTACCCGGTCTGGCGGGACGAGGTGAAGACCTTTCCTTTTCCTTTGCATTTGGGGCACATGCTGGTGTTCATGGATACCTCCTCGATGCTGTCCGTGCCGGTAACAGGTGCTTATGCATCTATGACAATTTTAGCAACACGGTACTGAAAAAGCTATGACTGTGTCCGCCGCCGCTGAGACAGTCCCGACCGCCTGCGCACTTCGCCAGGAACGTAGGGGGGGCGCCACGTGCCCACGCGGGTCCGACCGATGGTGGGCAGAGGACTGCCCACCCTACGATCCGGCCTGCAACGGCCGCCGCACTTCCGCCGCCAGGTCTCCCGGCCCGAAAGTCGTTGATTCCTTTTGCCATTCTGCTAGACTGGCCGCTGAATTATTCATGAGGAGGGTGCGCTATGGCCAAGGGGAGTCAACTCAACAAGGAGCATCTCGAGGCGGTCAACGCCTTGGGCAAGTCCATCAGCAAGCGGGCCGGCTTCCGCTGCGAATGGTGCGGCGGCGACGAGGGGCTCAGGCTGTGGGAGTACCACCCGGACCAGGAGCCGGCCCCGGAGATCCTCGCGCTTCTCTGCTCCGGTTGCCGCGACCTGGTCGACAAGCGGAGCCCCGACCCCCGGGAGCTCCGTCCCCTGCGTAACGCCCTCTGGAGCGATATCCCCGCCGTCGCCGAGGGGGCCGCCCAGGTCCTTGTCCGCTGCAAGGAGCCGTGGGTCCGTGAGGCGATCGAGGAGAGCCTGATCGACGAGGCGATCAAGGAGAAACTTCTTTGCTAGCGCGCCGTTTACGGTTTTAAGTGTTTGACGGCGACAGCTTTCATGTGATAGAAAAAGTGGTTTGTTAATGTGAATTTTTGCCCCGCCTCGGGGGTAGAGGGAGCGTTATGGTGAAAGGTATCAAGAAGGGGATCGTGCTCGCCGGTGGCGCCGGGAGCCGGCTGTATCCGCTGACCCTGGTGGCCAGCAAGCAGCTGCAGCCGGTGTACGACAAGCCGATGATCTACTACCCGCTGGCCACCCTGATGACGGCCGGCATCTCCGACATCCTGATCATTTCCACCCCCCATGATACTCCCCGTTTCCAGGCCCTTTTGGGCGACGGCTCCCGCTGGGGGATCAAGCTGACCTACGCGGTGCAGGCCGAGCCCAAGGGGATCGCCCAAGCCTTCCTGGTCGGTGAAGAGTTCATCAATAACGAGCCGGTCTGCCTGATCCTGGGCGACAACATCTTCTACGGCAAGATCGGGCTGGATCGCCTGATCGCCGATTTCGACGGCGGCGCCAAGATCTTCGGTTACTACGTCCAGGATCCGGAACGCTACGGGGTGGTCGACTTCGCCCCGGACGGGACCGTGCTGAGCATCGAGGAGAAGCCGGCCAAGCCTAAGTCCAACTACGCGGTCCCCGGCCTCTACCTCTACGACGGGAAGGTGGTCGAGATCGCCAAGAACATGAAGCCTTCCGCCCGTGGCGAGCTCGAGATCACCGACGTGAACCTTGCCTACCTCAAGGCGGGGCAACTCTCCGTGGAGCGGCTCGGGCGCGGCATCGCCTGGCTCGACACCGGCACCCACCAGAGCCTTCTCGAGGCCTCCCACTTCATCGGGACCCTCGAGGCGCGGCAGGGGCTCAAGATCGCCTGCCTCGAGGAAATCGCCCTGCGGAGGGGATTCCTCGACTGCCAGAGAATGCGGGAGGTGATCGACAGCACCCCCAAGTCCTCCTACCGCGAATATCTGGAGCGGGTCTACAACGAGACCACCCTCTGCGGCGGGGATAGGAAGTAGCCGCACCATTTTTTCGATCTGCTGGTGGAATGTACAACGATAGGGGGCCGGGTGCCCCCTATACCATTTCTTGGAACCGATGAGAAACTTCATTATCCGCCATAAGCGATTCCTGATCACCGCATCCCTGTTGCTGGCGGCCTTTTTTATCTACGCCCTCAACCTGAGGAACAAGGAGCACGCCAACACCCTTGAGCGTGCGGTGATGGGGGCCACGGCACCCCTGGCCCGGGGCGGGGCTGCCGTCAACGGCACCGTCAGCACCCTCTGGAACGATTACATCGACCTTCTGGACGTGCGGCGGGAGAACAAGCAGCTCAGGCAGAGTGTCAAGCGGCTCAACGAGCGGATCGTCGCCAACAACGAGGCGATCCTCGCCAACGAGAGGCTGAAGGCGCTCCTCGACCTCAAGGGGACCATCAACTCCCCCTCCATCGCGGTCTCCGTGATCGGGGAGGACAGCTCGGCCTGGTTCAAGACCCTGGTCGTCGACCGCGGGAGCATGGACGGCCTGGCCGAAGGGATGCCGGTGGTGGCGGCCGGAGGGGTGGTAGGGAGGCTCGTGAAGGTTGCCCCCCACAGCTCGCGGGTGCTCCTTTTGACCGACCACGCGAGCGCCATGGCCGCCATCATCCAGCGCTCGCGCGCCCGGGGGGTCGTCCGCGGCGCCGGCGGCGGGCGCTGCTCGATGGAGTTCACCGTCAAGGAAGAGGATGTCAAGGTCGGCGACACCGTGATCACCTCCGGCATCGGCGGCGTCTTCCCGAAGGGACTTCCTATCGGGGAGGTAACCATGGTAAAAAAGGGACAGTACGGGGTGTTTCAGACCATCGAGGTGCGCCCCGCCGTCAACATCGGCAAGCTCGAAGAGATGCTGGTGCTGATCCGGCAGATGCCGGAGTAGCTAATCCATGAAACGGTACTTCAAAATAGCGGGTCTGGTGGCAGCGGCCCTGCTTCTCCAGATGACCATCCTCCCCAAGTATCTCCAGGACCCCTTTCAGCCCAACCTGTTGATCATCCTGGTCGTGTACCTCGGGCTCAAATGGCCGTCCCGGCTGGCGGCTTTGGGGGCCTTCCTGATCGGGCTCGTGCAGGACAGCTTCAGCGGCATCTACCTCGGCCTCAACGCCTTCTCCTACCTCTGCATCTTCACCGTCTTGTCGGGTCTTGCCGACCGGCTCTACACGGACAACCGGGCTCTCCTGGTGCTGGTAGCCTTCCTGGCCACCATCGCCAACGCCTTCCTGATCGTGCTGATGCTGGCCGTCTTCTCGGTCTCCTACGGCGTCTACGCCTCGGTGCTCCCGGCCCTGATCCCCCAATCCCTCGTCAACGCGCTGGTGGCCTCCATCTTCTTCACCTTCAGGCTTCCCACCAGTGAGGAGGCGCGATGAAACCGCAGCAGAACATCCTTCCCGACGACGACGGTTCCCGCCGGCTGATCGGGATTTCCATCGGCGCCTGCGTCATGTTCTTCCTGATCCTGACCAGGCTTTGGTACCTGCAGATCATCGACACCGAAAATCTGATGGACCAGTCGGAGAGTAACCGCCTCCGTTTCGTCCCGGTGGCCGCCCCGCGCGGTGCCATCGTGGACCGTAACGGCAAGGTGCTGGTCTCCAACACCCCTTCCTTCTCGGTCGCGGTCATCCCGCAGGACGTGAAGAACAAGGAGGAGCTGGTCGACAACCTGGCGCGCTACCTGAAGCTCGACCGCCAGGAGATCATCGACAAATGGACCAAGGGGCAGGGGAGGGCCAAGTACTACCCCCTGGTGGTCGCCTCGGGCATCACCCGCGACCAGATGGAGTTCCTCGAGGAGAACCGCCTCTCCCTCTCCGGGGTCAACATCGAGATGAAGCCGATCCGCGCCTACGCCAACGGGGAGCTGGCCGCCCACCTCCTGGGCTACCTGGGGGAGGTCTCCGAGGACGAGCTCGGCACCGAGCGCTACAAGGATTACAACGCCGGTGATTACACCGGCAAGAGCGGGATCGAACGGAGCTGGGAGAACTACCTGCACGGCACCGACGGCGGCCGCCAGATCGAGGTGGATGCCCGGGGGCGGTTCCTGAGGACCGTGGAGGAGACCAACTCCATGGTGGGAAACACGGTCATGCTCACCATCGACATGGAGATGCAGAAGGCGGCCGAAGAAGCCCTGGCGGGTAGGGCGGGGGCCGCGGTGGCCATGGACGTCAATACCGGAGAGATCCTCGCCTTCGCCAGCAGCCCCAACTTCGACCCTGCCCTCTTCACCGGCCGCATCCCGGCCGACAAGTGGAAAGGTTACCTGGAGGACGAAAAGCGTCCCCTGGAGAACAAGGCGCTCAGGGGGATGTATCCTCCCGGTTCGACCTTCAAGATCGTGACCGCCATCGCGGGGCTCGAGGAGGGGCTGATCGACGAGCACACGGCGATCGATTGCCCCGGCTACTACAAGTTCGGCAACGCCACCTTCCGCTGCTGGGACAAGAAGGGGCACGGCCACGTGGAGCTGAGAAAGGCGCTCCGGGAGTCCTGCGACGTCTACTTCTACAAGCTTGCCGAACGGCTCGGCGTCGACCGCATCGCCGCCTACGCGAAGAAGCTCGGGCTCGGTGCCCCGCTCGGGGTGGGGCTCGACAACGAGAAGGGCGGGGTGATCCCGACCCAGGCCTGGAAGCTGAAGCGGTTCGGGAAGAAATGGTACTCGGGCGAGACCCTCTCGGTCGGCATCGGGCAGGGGTACGTGCTGACCACCCCGATCCAGCTCGCCTCCATGATCTCGACGGTGGCCAACGAGGGGACCGTGTACCAGCCGCACCTGGTCAAGAAGGTGGTCGACTCGGACGGCAGGGTCATCAAGGAGTTCCAGCCCCAGGTGCTGGAGAAGGCCAACCTCAAGCCGCAGACCTACAAGCTGGTCAAGGACGGGCTCTTCGCGGTCGTCAACGAGCCGCACGGTACCGGCGGGATGGCGCGCCTCTCCGAGGTCAAGGTGGCCGGCAAGACCGGCTCCTCCCAGGTCGTCAAGCTCCGCACCGGCAAGGGGGACATCCCCTACAAGTACCGCGACCACGCCCTTTTCGTCGCCTTCGCCCCCTACGAGAAGCCCGAGATCGCGGTGGCGGTCATCGTCGAACACGGTGAGCACGGCGGTTCCGCCGCGGCCCCGGTGGCCGGCCGGGTGCTGAGGGCCTACTTCGAGCAGAAGGGGGTCATCAAGAGGCCGGTACCGAAGAAGGCGGACACGGCAGGGGAAGGGGAGGGGAGCGATTCGGGAGTCCCGGCGCCGGCCCCCGGCTCCCCCGCGGCACCGGCGGGGGGCGCCCCGGCCGCCACCCTTCCGGCTCCCCCCGCGGCCAGGCCGGCCGACCGCCCTCAGGGGCACTGAGGTTACCTAATTCTTGGCTCTCCCGACCATTCCCTCTCCCGGAGGAGAGGGGGAGCACAAGGGGAATCAGGCCCCTATTTCCTGTTTTCAACAAGAGGATTCCTAGATGTTTGACCGTCGGCTCTTCACTAACTTCGACTGGACGCTCCTGGCGGTGGTGATTCTCATCTCCGCCGTCGGCGTGGTCAACATATACAGCGCCGCCTCGTCCTACCGCGAGGTGGGGCACCCCTACTTCCTGAAGCAGATCTACTGGATCGTGGCCGGGGTGACCCTCTGCCTCACCGTCTGCAGCCTCGACTATCACATGCTCGAGGATTTCGCCTACTGGCTCTACGGCGGGGTTCTCTTCCTGCTGGTGCTGGTCCTGGTCGCCGGCAAGACCTCCATGGGGGCCACCCGCTGGATCCATCTTGGTTTCTTCACCGTCCAGCCGTCCGAGCCGATGAAGATCGTCATCATCATCACCTTCGCCCGCTTCTTCAGCCGCTACCCCGTCTTCAAGGGGCTTACCCTGCGGGACCTCCTCTATCCCCTGATGCTCTTGGGCGCCCCGGTCCTTCTCATCATGAAGCAGCCGGACCTCGGGACCGCCATCCTGGTGGCCCTGATCGCCTGGACCATCCTCTTCTTCGTCGGCGTCCGCTGGTCGGCCCTGGCGACCATCTTCGCCGCGGCGATCCCGCTCGTCTACGGAGGGTGGAGGTTCGTCCTCCACGACTACCAGAAAAAGCGCATCTACAACTTTCTCAACCCCGACCTCGACCCGCAGGGGAGCGGATACCACATCATACAGAGCAAGATCGCGGTAGGCTCCGGGGGGACCTTCGGCAAGGGATTCCTGCACGGGACCCAGTCCCAGCTTCGCTTTCTCCCGGAGCAGCACACCGACTTCGCCTTCTCGGTTTTCGGCGAGGAGTGGGGCTTCCTCGGCTGCCTGGTCATGCTCGTCCTGTACCTGTTCCTGATCCTGTGGGGGCTGGGTATCGCCAAGCGCTGCAACGACCGCTTCGGCGCGCTGCTCGCGGTCGGTGTCTGCGCCATGCTCTTTTGGCACATCGTCATCAACATGGGGATGGTCATCGGGCTCTTCCCGGTGGTGGGGGTGCCGCTTCCCTTCTTCTCCTACGGGGGTACCTCCATGGTCACCTCGATGATCGGCGTCGGCATCCTGCTCAACATCAGCATGCGGCGCTTCATGTTCTAGGAGGAGGCCGGTTTGCGCATCACCCTCGTCGAACCGTACTGTACCGGCTCGCACGCCGCCTGGGCGCACGAGTACGCCTCCCACAGTCGTCACCAGGTCGACCTTTTGACCCTCCCGGGACGGAACTGGAAATGGCGCATGCACGGCGGCGCCGTCACCCTCGCGGCTCGTTTCCTCGAGGCCGGCGTCACCCCCGACCTGATCCTGGCCACCGACATGCTCGACCTGGCGGTCTTCCTCGGGCTCACCCGGAAGCTCTCCAGCGGCTGCCGGACCGCCATCTACTTCCACGAAAACCAGCTCACCTATCCCTGGTCCCCCGGAGACGTCGACCCAGGCATCCAGCGCGATCTCCACTACTCCTTCATCAACTTCACCTCCGCCCTGGCGGCCGACGCGGTGCTGTTCAACTCCCGGTACCACCAGGACTCCTTCCTGGGCGCGCTCCCCGGCTTCCTCAGGAAGTTCCCGGACCCCGCCGATCCCGGTGCCGTGCCGGCTATCGCCGCCAAGAGCCGGGTACTCCCCCTGGGGCTCGATCTGAAGAAACTGGACCGCTACCGCCCCGAGGAGCCGGACGCCTCGGAGCCTCCCCTGGTGCTTTGGAACCACCGGTGGGAGTATGACAAGGCTCCCGAGGAATTCTTCGCGGCACTGTACCATCTGGCGGAGCAAGGGGTGGATTTCCGGCTTGCGGTGCTGGGAGAGAGTTTCAGCCGGTCGCCGGCCGTCTTCAAGGAGGCGCGCGAGAGGCTGTCGTCACGGATCGTGAGCTGGGGGTACCAGGAAAAGTTTGCCGACTATGCCTGTTGGCTCTGGAAGGCGGACGTGTTGCCGGTCACCTCGCGCCAGGAGTTCTTCGGAGCGAGCACCGTCCAGGCCCTTTACTGCGGATGCCAAGCGCTTTTGCCCGAGCGGCTCGCCTACCCCGAGCATGTGCCGGGCGAAGCTAGCTCCCGTGTGCTCTACCGCGAGAAAGACAACTTGATCGACCGCTTGATCCCGCTTCTTCAAGGGAAGGAGGAGGGCCCCCTCCTTGCCGGCTTCGTCAGCCGTTACGACTGGAGCCACCTCGCCCCCGTCTATGACGACTTCCTCGAACAACTCGCCGCCACCAACCAGGTCCCCTCCGTCACTATCCCAGCCACCACCAGCTGACCCTTGTTGTCTTCCCCGCGTATGGGGGAGGTGACTGGCTCCGTCAGGTCCCTGTCCCCTTTTCCGGCTGATGGGGGATGAGACCTGCCGCCCTTGGAACAGCTTTCGTTCAAGCCTTGACCTTCCTGCTCGTTACTAGAAATCTTCGTAATTTCATGCATATCCCTGAACTCATCCTACGGGGCTGTGCAGGTAAAGTACAAATGGTGGCGGAATTAAATGTCGGCGGCAGCAAGGGGTAAAAGTAAAAAACAATAATTAAATAGACATTATACAAGCTCTTGGCGGCACTCCTGCGGTGTTGGCATTTTTGTTGAAGTTACTCAAGGTAAAAACCCCGTGAGCAACAACAAGGAGGTACGCCATGGATGAGCTCAAGTTTAATGGAACCGGCACGGACGCCTCGTATCTGGCCAATGTAAACACCTTCTTTACAGCCTTGTTCGCCCTCGCCATCTTCCAGCAAGGCTGGCCGGAGGAGAAACTCGGATCGCAGAGCGTGCTTCAGAAGTGCTCCGACTGGTTCCGGGAGATGTTCGAAGGCGGACGGACCGGTAATCGCCTTCACATCGCTGCGCGCAAGACAGCGCGGAAGGATCTTGACTTACGGATCCAGAAGATACTCCATTACGTGGCGGTGATGGCGGAGGAAAGAGATATCGACATGCTGCTGAATACCAGCGTCGTCAGGAGAAAGACCAAGAAAAGAATCCGCAGGAGTGTGAAGCAGGTGACCGCAAACTAGGCACGGTATCTCTCAGCCTCCGACCTCCCCCTCTCGACGGCGGCGCTATGCCTCCCGTCCCCCAACGATCCCGGCGGACCCAGTTCTTTTCATCAGGACTGCCGCCGGGATTTTTCATACCTTCCACCAAACCAGCGATAAGCATGTCAACCGCCAAGGTTATTTGCCACCCCCGTCGCCAACGTTATTTTCCAGTTTAACGGTCAGCGGGAGTTCCTGAGTTAAGTCGTCGTGGTCTTCTGAGGGCGGCCTCTTCTTCGGTATGACTCCCCCTTGAGGGGGAGGTGATGGGCCTTGTGGGCCAGCCGATCCATGAGCGAGTTCGCCAGCACCTGGTCGGGGAAGAGACCCAGCCAATCACCGGGCGGGCGGTTCGAGGTAACGATGATGCTCCCGGTGTGGTGCCGCTCGGCGACGATCTCATAGAACGACTCGGCCTGCTCGTGGTTGAATCCGGTAAGCCCCAAATCGTCGATAATGAGCAGGTGCGGCTTGAGAAACGACCGGATAGTCTCCTCATAGGCCCCTTCGTGGCGTGCGACGGCGAGCCGCCTGAATAGCTTGGCCGCGGTGATGAACAGTACCGAATACTCGCTGCGGCAGGCCCGGTTGCCGAGAGCCTGGGCCAAATGGGTCTTGCCGGTGCCGGGCGGACCGTAGAGGAGCACATGCTCGTGGCGCTCGATGAACAGACAGGTGGCNCGATGATGCTCCCGGTGTGGTGCCGCTCGGCGACGATCTCATAGAACGACTCGGCCTGCTCGTGGTTGAATCCGGTAAGCCCCAAATCGTCGATAATGAGCAGGTGCGGCTTGAGAAACGACCGGATAGTCTCCTCATAGGCCCCTTCGTGGCGTGCGACGGCGAGTCGCCTGAACAGCTTGGCCGCAGTGATGAAGAGCACTGAGTACTCGCTACGGCAGGCCCGGTTGCCAAGAGCCTGGGCCAAGTGGGTCTTGCCGGTGCCGGGAGGGCCGTAAAGGAGCACATGCTCGTGGCGCTCGATGAATAGGCAGGTAGCGAGATCCTTGATCTCCTTAGGGTTGATCCCGAGCGGGATCGCGAAGTCGAACTCTTCGAGCCCCTTCTGTTCCTGGAAGTCGGCCTGTTTGAGCCGGAGCTGGACGCGGCGGGCGTGCCGCCTCTCCACTTCATCCTGCAGGATGATCTGCAGAAATTCCTGGTAGCCGAGGGTCTCCTGCCGAGCCTGGTCCAGGCGAGCCTCCAGAGATTCCGCGATGCCGGACAACCGTAGCGTCTTGAGGATCGAGAGCAGGTTGGGGGTCGGTTTCATAGCGACACCTCCCCGAAACTTGCTGCCGGATGCAGGAGCTTGGAGCCTTCTTCGGAGATCGGCGGCGGTACCGCGGCTTCGACGGCATTTGGCAGTCCCTTCTCAAGGAGACGCTTTACGCTGACATGGCTGTTGGAGCCGTGCTCCAGGAGGTAACGGCAGACCTCATCGAGCCTCTGCGCTCCGTACTTTTCTCCGAGACGCAGTATCGCCTGGGCCTTGCGCAGGTGCACCAGGGCGTGCGGCGACAGGATCTCGTGGACCATCTGTCCCACGTACTCTCCCAACCGGCTCGCCTCCTTCCTGCAATGGGCCGGCTGGAACTGGAGAAACAGCTTCTTGCCCTCGGGATAGTCGTCGAGATCGGTGCGCCAGGTGCCGGGACGGTGGGCCGTGGGATGGGTCTTGATCAAGAGATCCTTGCAGTAGATGTCCACCACCTTGAAACCTCCGCGCACCCAGACTTTTTTCCCGACGAAGCGAGTCGGTACGGAGTAGTAGCTCTTCTCGAAGACCACGTGGTGGTCGGGGTGGACGGTGCACTCCTTCCAGGTCGGCAGGTCGAAGCGCGATTGCGGAAGCGGCTGAAGCGCCTGCAACTCGTCCCTCTCGAAACGTACCAGCGGCGCCTCGTGCGT